>DATGDB010000045.1:0-7987 GCA_035311205.1 Gaiellaceae bacterium
GCCGCGCATCGCCGAAGACCTTGATCGTGATCCCGAAGATCTCGGTGAAGAATTCGGAGACCTTGTCGAAACCGCCGTCGGAGCCTGCGAGGATCTTCCCCACCTCGGTGCCCTGGTAGTTGGCGTTGGACCAGTGTTCGATCCTTCGCCGACGCTGGAACAGCGGGTCGAAGAAGTTCGCGACGTCGCCGACCGCATACACATCCGGGACGTTCGTCTCGAAGCGCTCGCTGACGACGATCCCGTTGTCGATCTCGACACCGCTGCCGTTCAGGAAATCCGTGACCGGATCGACGCCGACTCCCATCACGGCAAAGTCGGCCTCGACTTCCCTGCCGTTCTTGGTCGTCACCCGCTCCAGCCGGCCGTTCCCGTGAAACGCGTCCACCTGATTGCCGCGGACGAGGTCGACGCCGTTGGACTCGTAGAGCGCCGCCAGCTCGTCGCTGAGCTGCTCGACGCCGAGCTGATCGAAGAGCCAGCGGCCGAGATGGACGAGCGAGACCTCCTTGCCGATCTGGTTCAGCGAGGCCGCGACCTCCATGCCGATGAAGCCCGCGCCGACGATCGCGACTCGCTCAGCTGAGGCCGCCGCCTCGCGAATCGCCTTCGAGTTGTCGACCGTCCGGAGCGTGAAGACGCCCTCCAGGTCGGCGCCCGGAACCGGGAGCCGACGGGGCCAGGCGCCGCTGGCAAGGAGGAGTTGCGCGTAGCGGAGCCGGTCACCATCGCTCTCCACCACGCGCTCGCCGGTGTCGATGCGGCTGACCGCCGTCCCGAGCAGGACTTCGACGTCGTGGTCGGCGTAGAACGCCTCGTCCTCGACGAGCGGCTCCTCGTTCGTCTCGCCGCGCAGGAACCTCTTCGAGAGCGGCGGGCGGTGGTACGGAAGGGTCACATCCTTCGAGATCAGCGCGATCCGGCCTTCTCCGCCTTCCTCGCGATACGACTTGATCGCCCGGGCGGAGGAGAGGCCTCCGCCGACGATCACGAGCTGGAAGTCCTTCACGCGCGGTAAGTGTCCCCAATCGGGCCGCTTCTTACCCCGTAAGAACTTTCGCGCGCGCGACACGCAGCAGGCATGAGCGTTGCTAGCTTCGCCGCCCCCGTGGAACTACACGCGGCCCTCGACGACGAATCTCGCGCCTGGCTTGCCGACCTCCGGTCGAGGGGAGCCGCACACGACGACGCGGTGGGGCGCCTCCACGAGCTTCTCCTCCGCGCTGCGCGCTTCGAGGTCGCGCGCCGCCGGCCGACGCTTCCGCATCTCCGCGGCAACGAGCTCGACGACATCGCCCTCGAGGCGGCGGACGACGCGCTCATGTCCGTCCTGGCCCGGCTCGATGACTTCCGCGGTCTGAGCCGCTTCACAACGTGGGTCTACAAGTTCGGCCTCTACGAGGCGGCGGCAAAGCTTCGCCGCCGGGCGTGGCAAGGACGCGAGATCCCGCTGGAGCCGGAGAGCTGGGGCGTGTTCGAGACCGCTTCCCGCGGCCCGCACGAGAAGCTCGAGCAAAGTGAGCTCCTCGAGGCGGTCAAGGACGGCATCGAGACGGCGTTGACGCCGCACCAGCGCGAGGTGCTCGTCGCCCTGGCCGTGAACGGCGTCCCGATCGACGTGCTCGCCGAGCGCCTCGAAACGACACGTGGCGCGCTCTACAAGACCCTGCATGACGCCAGGCGAAAGCTCCGCGAAGAGCTCGGTCCTCGGCTGGAGGTGATCGACTGATGGAACATCCCGAGTTGAAGCAGGCCTTGGGCCGGCTGCTCGGTCCCGAGGGCCCGGAGATCGGGTGTGACGAGTGCTTCGAAGACCTCGACCGGTACGTGGAGCTCGAGCTCGCCGGCCGCAATGCGGAGGCGCAGCTGCCCGGCTTCAAGGCGCACCTCTACGGCTGCCCTGCCTGCCGGGAGGACTACGAGAGCCTCAAGGCGTTCGTCGGAGAGAAGCAGGCGCTGTGACCGAGACACCGTTCAGCGGCATTCGCCTGTTGAGCGCGCCGGGCGAGGTGATGATCCCGCGGCCGTCGACCGAGGCACTCGTCGACGCGGCCGTCGAGCTGCTCGGAGACCGTCCGGCGCGCGTCGCCGACGTCGGAACCGGATCTGGCGCAATCGCCGTCTCCCTCGGGCACCGCGCCCCGAAGAGCCGGATCTGGGCCACCGATCTCAGCGAGGCGGCCGTCAAGCTCGCGCGCGCCAACGTCGCCCGGCACGGATTGACGGGCCGCATCAGCGTTTCGCGCGGAGACCTCCTCGAAGGCGTCCCCGGTGACCTCGACCTGATCGTCGCGAACCTGCCCTACCTTCCCGAGCGCCTCCGGTCTCAACGTCCGGAGCTCGTCGGCGAGCCCGTCACGGCCGTGTTCGCGCCGGGCGACGGCCTCGGGCACTATCGCAGGCTGCTCGCGGCAGCCGCGTCGGTCCTCCGGCCGGCCGGCGCGCTCCTCATCCAGCTCCACCGGCGTGTGCTCGCTGTGGGCGCCGCGGAGCTTGATGTGTACGAAGCCGCTGCATAGCGTTCAGATTCGCTCATAGAGCCGAGCTCGGCGCAATGTCGCGGCTAGTTTCAGCACATGGCCGAGTCGATTGAAAAGGATGTCGTCTGCGTGCACTGCCGGAGGTCTTTCGGGGCGGAAGTCCTCTCCCCGGAGAGCGCGAAGGCCGGCTTCAAGTGCCCGCACTGCAAGCTCTTCATGCCGCTCGAGCGCGTAGAGCCCGAGCCTGCGACCTAGGCTGAGGCGTCGCGGAGGCCCTGGGCCTCCGGAAGCGTCTCCAGCCGCTTGAGCGTGTTGTTCTCGATCTGACGGATCCGCTCGCGGGTGACGCCGAAGGCGCGGCCGACCTCCTCCAGCGTGAACGGCTGCTGGCCGAGCAGCCCGAACCGGAGCTCGATCACCCGGCGCTCGCGCTCGGGCAGCGAGTCGAGTGCGCGCTGGACGTCCTCGCGGCGCAAGGTCAGAGAAGCGGTGTCGAAGGGCGACTCCGCGGTATCGTCCTCGACGAAGTCCCCGAGCTCGGACTCCTCCTCCTCGCCGATCGGCTTCTCGAGCGAGACGGGCAGCTGGGACATCCGCAGGATCTCGCGCACCTCCTCGGTCGTCATCTCGAGCTCGTGTGCGATCTCTTCGGGGAGGGGCTCGCGGCCGAGGCGCTGCACGAGCTGGCGCTCGATGTGCACGACCTTGTTCAGCTTCTCGACCATGTGAACGGGGATCCGGATCGTTCGCGCCTTGTCGGCGATCGCGCGGGTCACGGCCTGACGGATCCACCACGTGGCGTAGGTGGAGAACTTGTACCCCTTGCGGTAGTCGAACTTCTCGACGGCGCGAATCAGGCCCAGTGATCCCTCCTGGATCAGGTCGAGAAAGCTGAGACCGCGGCCCAGGTAGCCCTTGGCGATCGAGACGACGAGGCGGAGGTTCGCCTCGATCATCTGGGTCTTCGCGATCATGTCCCCCCGCTCGATCCGTTTCGCCAGGTAGACCTCCTGGTCGGCGGTGAGGAGCGGCACCTTGCCGATCTCCCGCAGATAGAGGCGCAGCGAGTCGAGCGACGGCTCGACGGTCAGGTCGAGCTTCGGCCCCTTGGTCTCCTCCTCGGCAAGCGCCGGCTGCTCGTGCGGCGGATGCTTGTGCTGTTCACCCTCCATGAGTTCGATCGAGTGATCGATGAGGTAGGTGTAGAAGTCCTCGATCTGCTCCTTGGTCAGCTCGACTTCCTCGAGCGCCGAGACGATCTCGTCGTATGTGAGGAAGCCTTTTTCCTGACCCTCTTGAACGAGCTTGTGGAGCTCTTCGACGTCGGGGAGCGAGATATCGACCGTGAGCAACAGGGGCCTCGCTTTCTCTCGTCGTGCTGGGACGGGGAGGTTTCGACCTCGACACGAAGAGAACCGGGCCTGCTCATCCGGCTCCCCTCCGGCCGCCGGAATATACAACGGGATTCGCGCCGCGCCACAACTTTTTTCGACGTGGCGGAGCGAGCACGTGTCATTCCGCTCGAAGCTCTCCGACCGTCTCGCCCCGGCTGTTCACGAGCGGAGCAACCTCGAGCCGCTCGACGGCGTAGCCAAGGCGAGCAACAAACGCGGCGAGCCCCGGGCCAACGGCTCTCGCGTTTCCGTCCTCGACCTTGAGCGCGAGGCCGAGACCACTCGGGCCGGCCGCGCACATGAGCCCTTCCGCGCCGCCCTTGGCAATCCAGCCCTCACGAGCGCGCATCAGGATCGTGTCGTCGCCGTCGGGGCCGCGGATCAGCCCGGGGTGAGCGCGCATCGCAGCTGCGACTCGGTCACCGCCGTCGAGTCGCTCGAGCCGGGCGTAGGCGAGCGCCATCCGCTCCAGCGGGAGGGCGAAGGCGACGACACCGCAGCCGTCGCCGCCTGTGCCGATCTCCTCTTCGGCCATGTCGGCCGCGCGTGCCACCTCGGTGAGCATCGCTCGCTGGCAGGGGTGCTCCGGGAGCCGGTAGCCGCGCGACTCCCAGCCGTGCGCGCGGCAGAGCGCGAGCATCCCGGCGTGCTTCCCGGAGCAGTTGTGCTTGATCGGCTCTGGCGGGTCGCCGGCCGGCCCGCATTCCAGCTCGTCCTCGCTCGCCGGAGCGCGGGCGAGGAGCGCCCGGGCGGCGGCGAGCTGCTCGGGCAGCGCGAGGTGTGACGCACAGGCGATCGCCAGCTCCTGCTCGGCGAGGTCCGGTCGGGCCCGTGTGAGCGGGAGGGCTTGGATCGGCTTGGCCGAGGACCGCAGGAAGGTCACGAGTGCGCCGTCACCGACTTCCTCCACCACCGCACCGTCCTGGACCGCGACGGCGTGGATGCGATGCCGGGACTCGACTGTGCCGCCGCGCCGGACGGCTACCGTGATCGACTCAGCCATGGAAGCGGGAGCGTAGTAGTGCCGGAGTTTCCGGAGATGGAGGCGTGGCGGCGCCAGCTCGACGATCCGGTCAGTGCCTTCCCGATCGCAAAGGCCGGGCCGGCGCACATCGCGACGCTGAAGACGTACGACCCGCCGCTCTCGGCGCTCGAGGGCCGGCAGCTAACAGGCGCCGAGCGCCGGGCGAAGCGGCTGCTCTTCCCCACCGGCGACGGCGAGCTCGTTCTGCTAGTGCATCTGATGACGGCTGGTCGCCTGAAGTATCTCCAGGCCGGTCAGGACGGGCCGAAGACGCCCGCCTTCCGGCTCGCCTTTCAGGGCGGCGGGCAGCTCGTCCTCACCGAGGCGGGCGCGAAGAAGCGCGCGGGCGTCTGGCTGCTCTCACCCGAACAGGCCGAGGCGGAGCTCGAGCACCTCGGCCCTGAGGCGTTCGGGATCGGCGGGGAGCGGCTCGGCGAGATCTGTGCCGCGGAGTCCCGTCGCCTGCACTCGCTGCTCCGCGACCAGCGGGTCATCGCGGGGATCGGACGCGCCTGGGCGAACGAGATCCTCCATCGCGCCCAGCTCTCCCCATATGCGCTGACGCAGGATCTAGACGCCGATTCGGTCGCGCGCCTTGCGGACGCGATCGACGCGGAGCTGGCGCGCGGGCTGGAGCTCCGCGAGCGCGGGGCGAACGACAAGCGCACCTACCGCGTCCACAACAAGCTCGCGGAGCCGTGTTACGTCTGCGGCACCCCGATCGGCCGCGTCGACTTCGAGGAGCACACGATCTACTACTGCGCCGATTGCCAAACCGGAGGCCGTGTGCTGAAGGACCGCCGGCTCTCGCGCTTGCTGCGCTGACGAGCACACGGCGGCACCGCAAGCGGCGACTCAGTGCCAGACGGGCGGGCGGATCCTCAAGGACCGGCGGCTGTCGAAGCTCCTGCGGTAGGGAAGCGGACGCGTAGAGCGTCGGCGTCGAGCTCGACGGCCGCGCCGCCGGCCTTCAGGACACGGACGGCGACAGCCGCTGCGAAGTCGCGAAGCTCCTGCCCCGCTGCGATAGCGCCGGCGTTGTCCACGATCGGGGTGATCGCGACCTCCGCGCCGTCGACGGTCAGCGTCACCTGCTCGAGGCCGCCGTGGCGGCGGACGGCCTCACTGAGGGCGCTGAGCGAGAGCGACGCCCATTGCGGGTCGGTTTCGACCTCTGCCCCCTCGCCGCTGATCATCATCCGCCCGCTTTCGACGCGTTTCGCAGCGGCGTCCGCAAGCTCGCGTGAGCCGACGGTTCGTAGCTCGGGGTCGAAGCGGCCGTCCTCGACACGCGCGGCAGCGCTGAGCAGATCCAGGAGCGCGGCCATCTGGTCGGCGGCCGCACCGATCATCTCGACATAGCGGTCAGCAGGCTCCCCGATCTGGTCGAGGCGCTGGAGCGTGCGGGCGAATCCCGAGGCCGTCGCGAGCGGCGTCCGCAGGTCGTGACACGCAAGGGAAACCAGCTGGGCGAATGGATCTGGGGCCACGATTTCCGCTGCTACGGTCCGCATTATCCACCCATGAGCGACCTTCGCGACGTCTTCGAGCACGACCTTCAGGCCTCCGAGCCCGAGGTGCGGCTCGGGCTCTCGCGGGCGGGGGTTCGCTCGGTGTCGAAGGCGATCCGGATCCGGTACGGCCCGTGGGAGAAGCTGATCGCCGCCGAGATCGATTGCACGGTCGACCTCGACGGCGCGCAGAAGGGCGTCCACATGTCCCGGTTCCCGGAGCTCTTCGAAGAGGCGATCGAGCACGTCGTGCTCGAGGAGGCGTTCCTCGTTGAGGAGCTCGCCGCCCACATCTCCGAGCAGATCGTGGCGCGGCAGGGCGCCGGCCGGGCCGAGACGAGGATCGTCGCGCGCTACCCGATCGAGCGGCGGACGCCGGTCACCGACCTCCCGACTCAGGAGATGGTCGCGCTGATCGGGGTCGCCGCAGCCGGCGAGCGTGGGGTACGTCGCGTCGTCGGCGTCGAGGCGACGGGCATCAACGCGTGCCCGTGCGCCCAGGGACTCGTGCGCGGAGCGGCGAGCGCGCGGCTGCTCGAGGCCGGGTTCGGCGAGCGCGACGTCGACCGCATCCTCGAGCTCGTCCCGATGGCGACCCACAACCAGCGCGGTCGCGGGACACTGTTCGTCGGCAGCGAGACGCAGGTGAATGCAGAGCAGCTCGTCTCGATCGTCGAGTCGTCGATGAGCTCACCGGTCTACGAGCTGCTCAAGCGGCCCGACGAGCTCTTCGTCGTCGAGCATGCGCACCTCCAGCCGCGCTTCGTCGAGGACTCGGTGCGGCTGGCGCTCCAGGGCACGCTCGATGCGTATCCCGCGCTCTCCGACGACGATTTCCTCTTCTCGCGTCAGGTGAACCTGGAGACGATCCACACGCACGACGTGGTCGCGGAGCGCTACGGCACTGCGGGCGAGCTCCGCTCCGAGCTCGCCGGCGGCGACCAGCTCCGCCACCACACCGAGCTACGCCAGTGGCTCGCGGCCTAGCGCCCGGCCGCGCTCAGCGCAGAGGGATCTGGTAGCCGCTGACCCACTCGTTGACGGTGGGCCAGTCGAGATTCGCGAAGAACGCCTCGATGTAGGACGCGCGGTCGGTCTGGTAGTCCAGGAAATACGCGTGCTCGTAAACGTCGAGCGCCACGAGCGGCGTCGCATTCCAGATCGGATAGGTGTTCTGCGCGTCGCCTAGGTAGTTGAAGAGCCGGCCCTCGTCCCAGTCGTAGGCCGTCCAGGCCCACCCCCGCCCGGCCATCCCGGTCGCCGAGAGATCCGCGCGCCACGCCGCCACAGAGCCGAAGTCGCGCTCGATCAGATCAGCGATCGCGTCGACGGGATCGCCTCCGTCGCCGCCCAGGTGCTCGAAGTAGATCTCGTGGTTCTTGATCCCGCCGATCGCGAACGTCAGATCGACCTTCAGGGCCCGGACCTCCGAGTACGCCTGGTTTGCGGTCGAGAGATCGAGGTCGCTGAGCGCCCCGAGGATCTCGTTCCGCTTCGCCACATACCCCTCGTAGAGCTTGTAGTGAGCCTCGACGGTCTCCCGAGAGATGCCGTCCAGCTCGTAGAGGCGCGGCTTGA
>DATGDB010000046.1:0-8228 GCA_035311205.1 Gaiellaceae bacterium
GTTCCTGATGATGCGGTTGATCAAGGGGAACCCGTTCCAGGTCACGGAGCGCCCCGTTCCGCCGGCGATCCAGGCGAACCTCGACCGGCAGTTTCACCTCGACCAGCCCTGGTACATGCAGTACGCCTACTACGTGAAGGGCGTCTTCACCGCGAACCTCGGCCCTTCGCTCCAACAGCGAGACCGCGATGTCAACGACATCATCAAAGAGCACTTCCCGGTCTCGCTGAAGCTCGGCGGGCTCGCAATGCTGTTCGCGATCGTCGTCGGGATCCCCTTAGGAATCATCGCGGCGCTCAAGCAGAACACACCGATCGACTACTTCGTCATGACGATCGTGAACGCCGGCTATGCGTTACCGAACTTCCTCATCGCGACCCTGCTCATCTACTTCTTCGCGGTCAAATGGGGCGCACACACACCCTTCCCCACGAACGGCTGGGCCGGCTGGGAATCCTGGATCCTCCCGATGATCGCGCTCGGCCACGCGCCGATGACCGTCCTCGCCCGAATCGTGCGCGGGTCGATGCTGGAGACGCTTCAGGCTGACTACATCCGAACGGCAAAGGCCAAGGGCCTGCGCTGGCGCCGCGTCGTCGGACTGCACGTGCTGCGGAACTCGCTGATTCCCGCCGTCACTGCCGCTGGGCCGCTCCTCGGCTACCTGATCGCCGGCTCGTTCATCGTCGAGACGATCTTCGGCATCCCCGGCATCGGCCGCTACTTCATCATTTCCGTCGCGTCGCGCGACTATTCCGTCACGATGGGGATCACGGTCCTGCTCTCGCTCATCATCATCGTCGCGAATCTCGTGGTCGACATCCTGTACGGCTTCCTTGATCCGCGAACCCGAGATGTGAGGACCTGATGGCTGTCACCAATCGCCGAGCGGACTTCGAAGCCACCCTCACTCGCACGGCCGAGGCTCGCGGTCGCGAGGCAGGCGCCGCGCTCGAGCGCGCCTCGCTCTTGCGCGACGCGCTCCACCGGTTCACGAGGAACCGCGCCGCCGTAGTCGCCGCGTTCGCCTTCCTCGCCATGCTCGTGTTCGTGATCTTCGTACCGATCTTCAGCAACGAGGACCCGTACGCAGTCGATTTCTCGCAGTCCTTCCTGAGCCCGAGCTTGGCACACCCGTTCGGCACGGACGAGTTCGGCCGTGACCTCTTTGTCCGCACCGCGCTCGGCGGCCGCATCTCGATCGGGATCGGCTTCGCGGCGACGTTCGCGATCATGATCGTCGGCATCCTCTACGGCTCCATCTCGGGATTCGCCGGCGGGTGGGTGGACAACGGGCTGATGCGCTTCCTCGACGCGCTCTACGGCCTGCCCTACCTGCCCTTCGCGATCATCACGCTGGCCATCTTCGGGACGACCAACTTCTACACGATGGTCGTGGCGCTGACCGTGGCCGCGTGGTTCACAACCGCCCGGGTGATGAGAGGGCAGATCATCACGCTGAAGGAGAACGATTACGTGCGCGCCGCGAACGCGCTCGGCGCCCGCTGGTACCGGATCCTCTTCCGCCACCTGCTGCCGAACACGCTCGGTGTGATCCTGATCTTCGTGTTCCTGGAGCTGCCCGGCGTCGTCCTCGGGGAAGCGTTCCTCTCGTTCCTCGGCATGGGAGTGGAACCCCCGAAGGCCTCCTGGGGCACGCTGGCGCAGGACGGCTACACGTCCTACCTCGCGCACCCGTACATCATCGTCATCCCGAGCCTGTGCATCAGCTGGCTGATCCTGAGCGCGTTCTTCATCGCCGACGGCCTTCGCGACGCGCTCGACCCTCGGACCAGACAGAACTTCTAGACCGATATGGCGCTCCTCGAGGTCAACGACCTCCACACCTACTTCAAGACCCGAGCGGGTGAAGTGCGCGCAGTCGACGGCATCTCGTTCGAGGTCGAAGCCGGGACGATGCTCGGAATCGTCGGCGAGTCAGGCTGTGGCAAGTCGGTCACGATGCTCTCGCTCATGGGGCTCGTTATGCCCCCGGGCCGCGTCGTGCAAGGCTCCGCGATGTTCCAGGGACGTGACTTGCTCAAGCTGAGCCAGAAGCAGCTCGAGGACGTCCGAGGCCACGAGATCGGGATGATCTTCCAGGACCCGATGACGTCGCTGAACCCGACGTTGACGATCGGGACGCAGCTCACCGAGACGCTCCGCCGCCATCTCGACATGAATCGGAAGGAAGCACGCAAGCGTGCGGTCGAACTGCTCGAGGAGGTTCACATCCCGAATGCAGAACGGCGGCTCGACGACTATCCGCACCGCTACTCCGGCGGCATGCGCCAGCGCGTGATGATCGCGATCGCGATCTCCTGCAACCCGAAGCTGTTGATTGCCGATGAGCCGACGACGGCCCTCGACGTCACCGTGCAGGCTGGCGTGCTCGACCTGCTGCACGAGCTGCGCAGCCTGCACGACATGTCCGTGATCATCATCACGCACGACATGGGCGTCGTCGCCGAGACGGCGAACGACATCATCGTCATGTACGCGGGCCAGGTCGTCGAGCACGCGCCGGCACTCGATCTCTTCGACAATCCGGAACACCCTTATACGGAGGCGCTGCTCGCAGCGCTTCCGCAGGTCGAAGGCGAGGGCATGCGTGAGGGGCGGCTCCTGTCCATCCCAGGCCGCCCGCCGGATTTGATCGCTCCGCCCCCGGCGTGTCGCTTCGCGCCCCGCTGCATGTACGCCGGGCACGACAACTGCGCCACTGTGCCGCCCGACCTGCGTGAGATCCGTCCCGGCCACTGGGTGCGCTCTGCTCACCCGGCCTCGGAGCGCGCAGCCGAACCGGTGGGTGCGACATGATCGAGCCGCGGCGAGGCGCCGACATCGGAGGGGCGCGGGGCGAGCTCCTGCTCTCGGTGAAGAACCTGAAGAAGTACTTCCCGATCAAGGAAGGCGTCCTGATCGACAGAACCGTGGACTACGTGAAGGCGGTCGACGACGTCTCGTTCGACATCCGCACGGGCGAGACGCTCGGTCTCGTCGGCGAATCGGGGTCCGGCAAGTCGACGACCGGCTTCTGCGTGCTCCAGCTACTGAAGCCGACCTCGGGCTCGGTCGTGTTCGACGGCCGGGAGCTGACGACGATGAGCAAGAGGGATCTGCGTGGCGTTCGACGCGAGATGCAGATCGTCTTCCAGGACCCGTACGCGTCGCTCAATCCGCGCATGACCGTGGGAGACATCGTCTCCGAGCCACTCCTCATCCACAACGTCGGGTCTCGCCGCTCTCGCCGGCGCAGCGCCGAGCAGCTGCTCGAGGTCGTCGGCTTCAACCCCGACTTCATCAACCGTTACCCGCACGAGTTCTCCGGCGGCCAGCGACAGCGCATCGGGATCGCTCGCGCGCTCGCATTGAACCCGAGGCTGATCGTCTGCGACGAGCCCGTTTCGGCGCTGGACGTCTCGATCCAGGCGCAGATCCTGAACCTGCTCAAAGATCTCCAGATCGAGTTCGGCCTGACCTACCTGTTCGTCGCTCACGACCTCGCGGTGGTCAGAGGGATGAGCGATCAGATCGCCGTCATGAACCGCGGGCAGATCGTCGAGTACGGCCCCGCGGAAAAGGTGTACACAAATCCGCAGGATGCGTACTCGCAGGCCCTGCTCGCCGCCGTCCCGGTTCCTGACCCGCGCAGAATGCGTGAGCGGCGGGCCGAGCGGCGCAAGCACAAGGATGTCCTCGCAGAGCCTGTCTGAGGCGCTCCGCAGACATCGACTGAAACTCGCTGCGGCCGTCGTCCTGCTTGCCGCGGTCGCGGGCTGCGGCGGCGGTGGCGACGAAACCACGGCGCCCGAGTGGTCCTTCGGCGCGCAGATGCCGCACCGGCGAAGCTATCCGGCGTCCGCCGAGATCGGCGGAAAGATCTACGTCGCGACCGGGATGGTCGGCGAGACCGGTAAGCCGCTCGATGTCTTCGACCGCTTCGATCCCGAGCGCAACGAATGGAGCGCCCTCCCCGCCGCACCAAAGGCCTTCAGCGCAGCCGCTGGTTCGAACTTCGACGGCCGCTTCTGGGTTATCGGTGGCAACTCGCCGGAGGCAAGCGGCAAGCAGGTCTACTCGTACGACCTCCAGCAGAGTCGGTGGCGCCCCGAGGCGCCGTTGCCGGCTCGGCGCACGAACCTTGCCGCCGTCACCTTCGGAGGCAAGCTCTACGCGATCGGCGGCCTCGATCCGCTCTACCCGACGAAGACCGTTTTCGTGTACGACCCGGCGCAGAAGCGCTGGACGAAGGGCACGCCCCTCCCCGTCGCGCTCCAGGCGCACTCGGCGGTTGTGTTCCGCAACGAGATCTGGGTGATCGGCGGCCGCGTCCGCTCTCTTGCGAGACAGCGTCGCGTGTGGATCTACAACCCGAAGACCGATCGCTGGCGTGCGGGCCCGCCGCTTCCAAAGCCGATGGACACGCTCGCGACCTCGGCGACAGACGACGAGATCCACGCCATCGTCGACGACATCAACGTGATCTACAACGGCGAGACCGGCCGCTGGCGCCAGGGCCCGCGACTCGAGATGCCGCGTCATGCGCTCGCCCTGTACACGATCGGCGACACCCTCTGGGCCGTCGGCGGCTGCCTCTATCCGCAGCTGCGCGACACCACGGTCGTGGAAAAGATTCAGGTTCGAAGCGGCTAGCCGCTCACGCGGTGAGCGCGTCTGCGCCGGCCACGACCTCCAGGATCTCCTGCGTGATCTCGGCCTGGCGGGCGCGGTTCATCGCCAGGGTCAAGCTGTCGATCAGCTCCCCGGCATTCTTCGACGCGTTTCGCATCGCGGTCATTCGGGCGCCCTGCTCGGAGGCTGCCGACTCGAGCAGCGCCCTGAAGAGCTCGGTCTCGACGTAGACGGGCAGCAGGCGCTCGAGGATCTCCTCGGCCTCCGGCTCGTAGATGAAGTCGCCGGTGAGCGCCTGATCGCGATCGTCCCCGGACTCGAAGAGGCTCTCGGGGATCGGAAGGATCTCCTGCTCCACTACCCGCTGGACGAGCGGCGATACGAACTGGTTGTAGACGAGGATCACGCTGTCGACTTCACCCTCGGAGTAGAGCTCGCAGACCTTGTGCGCGATCGCTTGCGCATCGTGGTAGCCGGGGCGGTCGCTGAAACCGATCCAGGCCTGGTCGACCTCGTAGCGCCGGAAGCGCAGGCTCGACGCTCCTTTGCGTCCCGAGACCAGCCAGCGTCCCTGCACACCCTCTCCCCGGAGCCGGCGTTCGACCGCGAAGACCTGCCGCAGGATCTGTGAGTTGAACGCGCCCGCAAGACCCCGGTCGCCCGTGAGAGCGAGCACGGCCGCAGTCCGGACCTCTCGGCGCTGCAGCAATGGGAGCCCGCGCGCGGGGGTGCTCGCCCGCGCCGTTTCGCTCATCAGCTCCAGCATCCGATCGGCGTAGGGCCGCATGGCCTCGATCCTGGCCTGCGCCCGCCGCAAGCGGGCAGCGGCGACGAGCTCGAACGCCTTGGTGATCTTGCGCGTGTTCTGGACCGAACGGATCCGGCGCTTGATGTCGTGAACGGCGGCCATTGGTCCTAGACCGGGGATTCCTCCACGACGACGAAGCTGTTGACGAACTTCTCGACCTCCTGCTTCAGCCGCTCCTCGAGCTCGTCCGGCAGGTCGCCCGTCTCCCGGATCTCCTTGTAGATCGATCCTTCGGTGCGCAGGTACTCGCGGAGCTCCTCCTGGAAGCGCGGCACCTGGGCCGCCGGAACCTCGTCGAGGTGGCCGTGGACGCCGACCCAGATCGCGACGACCTGCTCCTCCATCGGCCACGGCTGGTACTGCGGCTGGTTGAGCGTCGCCACCATCCGCTCGCCGCGCGCGAGTGTGCGCTGCGTCGCAGGGTCGAGCTCGGAGCCGAACTGCGCGAATGCCTCCAGCTCGCGGTACTGGGAGAGCTCGAGCCGGAGGCGCCCGGCGACCTTCTTCATCGCCTTCGTCTGGGCGCTCGCGCCGACGCGCGACACCGAGATGCCGACGTTCACCGCCGGCCGAACACCCGAGAAGAAGAGATCCGACTCGAGGAAGATCTGGCCGTCGGTGATCGAGATCACGTTCGTGGGGATGTACGCCGAGATGTCGCCGGCCTGGGTCTCGATCACGGGCAGCGCCGTCAGCGAGCCACCCCCGAGCTCGTCCGAGAGCTTGCAGGCCCGCTCGAGCAGCCGCGAGTGCAGGTAGAACACGTCGCCGGGGAACGCCTCGCGCCCGGGTGGACGGCGGAGGAGCAGCGACAGCTGGCGGTACGCGTCCGCATGCTTGGAAAGGTCGTCGTACATGCAGACCGCATGGCCGCCGTTGAACATGATGTGCTCGCCCATCGCGGCGCCGGCGAACGGGGCCATCCACTTGATCGGCGCCGCCTCGTGAGCCGCGGCGTTGACGATGATCGTGTAGTCCATTGCGCCGCGGTCACGCAGGAGCTCGTAGACCTGCGCGACGGTCGAGGCCTTCTGGCCGATCGCGACGTAGATGCAGATCATGTCGGTGTCCCTCTGGTTCAGGATCGTGTCGATCAGGATCGCCGTTTTGCCGGTCGAGCGGTCACCGATGATGAGCTCGCGCTGGCCGCGGCCGACGTTCGTCATCGCGTCGATCGCCTTGATCCCGGTCATGAGCGGCTCCTTGACCGGCTGGCGTTCGACCACGCCCGGGGCCTTGAACTCGAGCGGCCGCTGCGCGTCGGACTCGATCGGCGGCCCGCCGTCGAGCGGGTTCCCGAGCGGATCGACGATGCGCCCAATCAGTCCGTCTCCGACCGGGACGCTCGCGACGAGGCCTGTGCGCTTGACGGGCTGGCCCTCCTTGATGAGCTCCCACTCACCGAGTAGGGCGGCGCCGACGTTGTCCTCCTCCAGGTTGAACGCGATCCCCGTCACCCCGTGCTCGAGCTCGAGCATCTCCGTCGAAACCGCGTTCTCGAGCCCGTATATCCGGGCAATGCCGTCCCCGACTTGCAGCACGCCGCCGACCTCCGCGAGGTCGGTCTCGACGTCATACTGCTCGATCCGCTCCTTGAGGATCGAGGTGATCTCTTCTGGCCTCAGTTTCACTTAGGTCTAGCTCCTTCCGGATCGCAGCAACTGTCGTCGTAGTCGTTCGAGGCGGCCGCGCACGCTGGCGTCGGCGCGGTACGAGCCCGCCTGGAGCACGAAACCGCCGAGCAGCGCCGGCTCGACTCTGCGCGAGGCTCGGAGCCTTCGTCCCGAGACCTGCTCGATCTGCCGGAGAATCTTCAATGTCTCGTCTTCAGAGAGCTCGACCGCGGTCGTCAGCTCGACGTCGAGGATGCCTTCCTCGGCGGCGACAAGCGCGTCGAACTCCGTGACGACGTCGTCAAGCTCGTGGGTCCGGCCCTTCTCGACCAGGAGGAGCAGAAAGTTCCGGACGAGCTCGTCGGCGTCGGCGAGGATCGCGCGCAGTGCATCAATCTTCTCGCGTGAATCGACCTCCGGGTTCATGAGCAGCGCGCGCAGCTCGGGAACCTGCTCGACCGCTTCGGCGAAGGCGTGCAGGTCGTCCCGCACCGGCTCGAGCCGGTCCTGTTCGTTCGCCGCCTCGAAGAGAGCGTTCGCGTAGATGCGCTGCGCGACGGGCATTTAGCGCTCGAGCACCGAGAAGTCGAGCTCGCCCACGGCTTCTTCGATCAGCCGCCGGTGATCCTCGTCCGTCAGCACCTTGCCCGTCACCTTGCCGGTCGCCACGAGCGCAAGATCGGCGACCTCCGCTCGGATCTGCTCGAGCGCCCGGCGTGTTTCAGCCTGGATTTGCTTGCTCGTCTCCTCGAGGCGACGCTGCCGGTCCGCCTCGAGCTCGTCGCGAAGGCGGTCTCGCTGCGCATCTGCGATGCGGCGGGCCTCCACGAGGATGTCCTCGGCCTCCCCACGGGCCTGCTGCATCATCGCGCGATGCTCCTCGAGGAGGCGGCGAGCTTCCGCCCGGGCGTTGTCGGCCTCGTCGAGCGCCTGCCGGATCCGCTGCCGCCGCTCGTCGATGATCCTCTGCACCGGCCCAAAGGCGTACTTCCTGAGCACGAAGAACGTGATCGCGAAGCAGACGAGCGTCCAGACCATCAGCCCCCAGCGGACCTCGATCAGCGGGTTGGCGGCGAGGAGAGCGGTGAGCATCGGCTAATGCTCCTTCCAGTAATGCCGCCGGATTTCTGGGTCGCGAGCCGAAGGCGCCGACTCGTCGGCGCCGACCAGCA
>DATGDB010000047.1:0-80625 GCA_035311205.1 Gaiellaceae bacterium
GGCGAAGAGCAGCTCTTCTATCTGATGAGCCGCGGGCTGACCGAGGCCGAGGCGAGCGCGATGATCGTCTCCGGTTTCGTCGAACCGATCACAAAGGAGCTTCCCCTGGAGTATGCAGTCGAGATGAACCGGCTGATTCAGCTCCAGATGGAAGGCTCTGTCGGTTAAGCACGGGGGAAACCATGTTTCCCCCGTGGACCCCTTCTTTACGGTTGCGGCGTGCCAACGGCAGTAAGGCTCTCGCCGGGCAAAGCCCGGCTCCGCCGGCTGATGTGGACGAGACCTAGAGCGTGCTGATGCAGGTATCGAGAGTTGACTTCGTCGCGCTTCCGGTCGAAGACCTGAAGCGCGCTGACGCTTTCTATGGCGAGACCCTCGGGCTTGCACGCAACCCGCACGGCTCCGGCGACAACTGGATCGAGTACGAGACCGGGAACTTGACTATCGCCCTCTCGAAGTTCGGCGGAGTGCTCGCACTGGGCGTTCCCGACGTCGCCGAGACGAGGACCGAGCTCGAGGACGCGGGCGCCCAGTTCTCGATGGACACCTTCGATTCCGGGGTCTGCCACGGCGCGCCGCTCGCGGATCCGGACGGCAACCCGCTTCAACTCCATCGCCGCTACGCGCCGCTCGAGCAGTTCGATGTGCCCGTCCAGGAGGTGCAGCGCACCGACTTCATCGGAGTGAACGTGCGGGATCGGGATCGAGCTTCGGAGTTCTACGGCGGAACGCTCGGCCTGAAGCGGAACGCGCTGGCGAGCGAAGGGTGGCCGGAGTTCGAGGCAGAGAACGTCGGCGTCGTGCTCAGCACGCCCGAGCAGAAGGGCGGCGGCGACTATCAGCCGGCGTACGGGATTGCCTTTCGCGTCGCCGATGTTGCCGAGGCGATGGAGCGGCTCCGCGGGCGCGGCGTCGAGTTCGAGTTCCCCAAGGCCTATGACTCCGGCGTCTGCCACATGGCGTTCTTCGAGGACGCCGACGGCAATTCGCTGATCCTCCACCACCGCTACGCGCCGTACAGCGACGGCTCGCTTCCGTGATGCAGGTCGAGCAGGTCGATTTCGTGTCGATTCCGACGCGTGACAGTGAACGTGCGGTCGCTTGGTACCGCGACGTGCTAGGCCTCCCCGGGAGCGAGTTCACGGAGGGTGAGGTCGAGACGCCGAATGTGACTCTGTCTTTTTGGGACCCCGAGGCCGACGGCGAGCAGTTCCAACCGAACGCCGCGGGAATCGGATTGCGGGTCGCAGATGTGGAAGCCGCGGTCGAGGAGGTTCGCGCCGTTGGCGGCGAGGTAATCGGGATCCAAGACTCGGGGGTCTGCCACATGGGCTTCGTCAAAGACCCCGACGGCAATGTCCTGATCCTGCACCGGAGGTACGAACCGCGTGGCTAGCGTCCGAAACGGTCAGGTCCCGGTGCCTGGCACCCAGACACGGCTCTCGGAGACAGCAACGGCTGCGGTTGTCCGCCGGAGGTGCACGCCTCGTGGATAGGACCGCTGCAGCTGCCCGATACGCTGAGCTCCCGCTCCCCAACACGGCCGACGAGCACTGGCGCTTCACGGATCTGCGCGGCTTCGACCCGGACTCCTTTGTCCAAAACGGCCATGTCCAGGGGCCTGGCCCTCAGCCACGGCCTGCCGAGACGCTCCTGGATGTCGATGTCGCGGCGATGGCTGTGGTCGACGAGGGCGGAATTTCCATCGTCGAGAACGCGCCCGAGGGCGTCACATTCGAGCCGTTCACCGACCACGAGCGGCTGGGGCAGCTCATCGGCACCGACGAGAAATTCGCGGCGCACAACGCGGCCGTCTGGGAGCACGGGCTACTGGTCACGGTGCCCAGGGGCGTCGAGCTCGAGCAGCCGCTGTCGGTGCGGATCGTCAACTCGCTCGACGGTGGAGCGCTCTTCTTCCGACTTCTCGTGATCGCAGAGCCCGAGAGCCGGTTCACGCTGATCGAGGAATACGTGTCGTCCTCCCCGGAGGTCGCCGGCTACACGAACACCGCCAGCGAGCTCTTCGTCGAGCAGGCGGCGAAGCTCGAGTACGTCTCGATCCAGAGCCTCTCCCCGGACACGTGGCACTTCGCGTCGCACCACGCCCGCGTCGAGCGCGATGCCGAGCTCGACTGGGTCGCGGGCGGATTCGGCTCGAAGAAGGGCAAGGTCTGGATTCAGAACGACCTGACCGGCCAAGGCGCCACGTCACGCGTGACCGGCGCGTACTTCGCGGACGGTGAGCAGCACCTCGACTACGACACGTATCAGCTCCACTCGGCTCCGAACACGACCTCGGACTTCGCATTCAAGGGCGCACTGAGGGACAAGGCGACGGCCGTCTGGCGGGGAATGATCCGCGTGGAGAAGGACGCGCAGCGCACGAACGCCTACCAAGAGAACCGGAACCTGATGCTGTCCCCAACGACGCACGCGGTTCCGATCCCCGGCCTCGAGATCCTGGCCAATGACGTGCGCTGCACCCACGGCGCGACGGTCGGCCAGGTCGACCGCGAGCAGCTCTTCTACCTGATGGCGCGCGGACTCTCCCGGGCGGAGGCAGAGCGGCTGATCGTCCGGGGGTTCTTCACCGACGTGCTCGACCGCATCGAGCTCGAGCCGGTCCGCGAGGCGCTCGGCGAGGCCCTCGAAGCCCGCATCCCGCAGGCCTAAACGCTCTAAGCTCTCGCGCCGATGGGCTTCTTCCTCGGCCTGATCCTCTTCGTCGGGCTCGTCGGCTGGCTCGACACGAAGATCCCGTGGTCACAGGACACTTCGGGCTAGCGGCCGGCGTCAAGGCGTACGAGCGGTTCGTCCCACTCTGGGCGCTGATGCTCGCGACCGTCTGGCTGGACGTGATCTTCATCTTCACTTACGCGACCGGGGCCGAGACGATCGACGACGCGCCCGGCACGAACGGCGGCTACGGCGACGTGGTCATCCACGCCGACTACACGCACTCGCTCGTCGGCGCCGCGGTCATCGCCCTCGTCACCGGCTGGATCGTCACGCGTTGGTGGGGTCGGCGCGGCGGGATTGTCATCGGCGCGGTCGTCTTCTCCCACTGGATCCTCGACCTCATCGTCCACAGAGACGACATGCCGATCTTCCCCGGCAATGCCGGCGACATCCGGGTGGGCTTCGGGCTCTGGAAGGTTCATTGGGCCGCGATCCTCGCCGAGGCTGCGCTCATCGCCGTGGGGGCGTTCCTCTACTGGCGAGCGGCAACGGAGGTGGAGCGGGCGGCGAATGCGAGACCGCGCCGAGCCAATCTGATGGCCGTGTTGATCGTCCTCTGCGGCGCCGCCGTGCTGGCGGTCGACGTGCTGATCGGCTGAGTGGAGGGCGTCAAGGGCCTCCTGCTCGCAGTCCGGTTCGGTCTCGAGCTGGCGGCGCTGGTGGCGCTCGGCTACTGGGGCTTCGAGACCAGCGACGGCACGGTCACCAAGGTCGTGCTCGGTCTCGGAGCGCCGCTTGTCGCCGCCGTGCTGTGGGGCCTCTTCGTTTCTCCCAAAGCAAGGTTTCAGTCGCCGGTCTTGAAGGCCCTTTTCGAGCTCATCGTGTTCGGCGGTGCCGCTCTTGCCCTCGTGGACGCCGACGAGGCCGGCCTGGCGATCGCGTTCGCCGTCGTGGCCCTGGTGGACAGCGTGCTCCTCCGCCTCCTCCCCGACCGCCCGGATTCTTAACAGCCCTCCTGCAGACTGGCCGCGTGCGCGCGCTCCTAGCGCTCGGCGTCCTCGCGGCCTTGCTCGCGATTCCGGCTGCGGCTGCGTCGCCGGCTGCGCCGCCGGCCGGGACGATCGTCTTCTCGCGAACGGTGGGCGAGCAGGCGGAGCTCTTCTCGATTCAGGCAAACGGGAAGGGCCTGAAGCGGCTCACCCGCGAGCCGGCCTGGGACTCCGAGCCGGCATGGTCTCGGGATCGCCGGGTGATTGCAGCCTTCGGAAGCGGCGGGATCGTGATCAGGCGCCCCGACGGATCGCTCGTACGACGGATCGCGATCCCCACGGAGGGGATCGTCGCCGAGCTCAGGTGGTCCCCGGACGGGGCCTGGCTTTCCTATCTCGTCGAGCACTGTCAATACGAGGAACCACGCGGCTATGTCCTTCCTCCGTGTGCGGATCTCTGGGTGGCGCGTCCGGATGGAAGCGAGACTCGGCGGCTTCTCGAGCGTGAGGTCTACATGGGGGAAGACCCGTCGTACACGTGGTCGCCGGGAAGCCGGCGTTTCGTCTATGAGGCGCCCTCGAGCGGCCCGACGACGCTCGCCGTCGTCGACCTGCGGTCGGGAGTGACGGGTCGGATTCCCGGCACCTCCGGCGCTGCCGATCCAACGTGGTCAGCGCGTGGCGTCATTGCGTTCGCCAAGGGCCGAAGCATCTACGCGGTGCAACCGAGCGGTCGCGCGCTGCGGCGGCTCGCGCGTGGCAAGTGGCTGTCGCGGCCCGCGTGGTCGCCGAACGGACGCCGCCTTGCCTACCTCGGCGTTGAGCGGCCCAACGGCCCGAATCCGTGGGGTGTCTGGACGGTCGGAGCGAACGGCCGCGCTCGGCTCCGAGTCGGCACTGCGACGGACGACCGGCCATTCGTCTGGTCGCCCGACTCGAGGTACCTCCTCTGGGAGAACCTGCTCGAGCGCCTGACCGTGGCGCGGGCGGACCGGCCGGGCAGCGCGAGATTCCTCACGCGCGGAACCGAGGCGGACTGGGGCTGATTTAAGCCGCGCCTAACGGGCCGACTCGTACCCTGAAAGGGTGCTGGTGCTGCTCGGCATCGCGTTTCTCGCCGGTGTCATCACCGCGATCTCGCCTTGCGTCCTCCCCGTGCTGCCGATCCTCTTCGCCGGCGGCGCCTCCGGACGCCGGCCGTACGGGATCATCGCGGGACTCGTCGGCAGCTTCACGATCTTCACCGTCGCCGGCGCCTCGCTCCTGGACGCGCTCGGACTGCCGGACGACTTCCTGCGCAACCTCGCCATTGCGCTGCTGCTCGTGCTCGCAGCGACGCTGCTCTTCCCGACGCTCGCGAGGCTCCTCGAACGTCCGTTTCTGTTCCTGACCAGGCGCCGGGCGAGCACCGACTCGAACGGCCTGCTCCTCGGAGCGAGCCTCGGCCTCGTCTTCGTCCCCTGCGCCGGGCCCGTGCTTGCCGCGGTCACCGCGCTCTCGGCGACCGGCGACATCGGCGTTCGCACCTTCGCGGTCACGTTCGCCTATGCGCTCGGCGCCGCGCTTCCGATGCTCGCGATCGCCTCAGGCGCGAAGTTGATCGCGCTGCGCCGGCACGCGGAGACGACACGCCGCGTCGCCGGAGCCCTGATCGGCATCACGGCCCTCGCGATCGCGTTCGGCGCCGACCAGCGCTTCACGACTGCCGTTCCCGGCTACACCGAGGCGCTGCAGAACCGCGTCGAGCGCAACGCGACGGCTCGACAAGAGCTTCGCGAGCTGAGCAAGACCGGCGCGGCAGCGTCGACCGCCTCACGCGCGCCGGAGATCCGCGGAATCGCCGACTGGATCAACAGCAAGCCGTTGAGCCTCGAGCAGCTGCGCGGGAAGGTCGTGCTGATCGACTTCTGGACGTACTCGTGCGTCAACTGCCTCCGAACGCTTCCGCATGTGAAGGCCTGGGATCGCGCGTATCGCAAGGACGGGCTCGTCGTCATCGGCGTTCACTCGCCGGAGTTCGCGTTCGAGCGAGTGCCCGGGAACGTCCGCACCGCAGTCCGCGAGCTCGGGGTCCGGTACCCGGTCGCGCTCGACAACGACTTTGCGACCTGGCGCGCGTACGCGAACGAGTACTGGCCGGCCAAGTACCTCATCGACCGCACCGGCCGTGTCCGCTACGTCCATTTCGGCGAGGGCGAGTACGGGGAGACGGAGAAGCAGATCCGCCGGTACGTCGGCACCGGCGTGGGCGCCGAGGCGGAACGCGTCGCCGACCGGACGCCGACCACGGTCACGACGCCCGAGTCTTACCTGGGCTACGCGCGGCTAGACCGCTTCGCGGGGGTTGGGGTGACGCCCGACAGAGAGGCGAGCTATGCCTTCCCAGGCCGGCCGCTTCACGCCGATCAGCTGGCGTATTCCGGGCGTGTGCGAGTGGAAGCCGAGCGGATCGTGGCGGGAAAGGACGCGAGGCTGCGACTTCGATTCCTGGCGCGGGAGGTCAACCTCGTCCTCGGAGGCCATGGCTCGGTCGAGGTCTTCCTCGACGGTCACCGGCGGCAGCCCGTTGCGATCGGCGGCGAGCCGAGGCTCTACACGCTGCTCGAGTTGTCGGAACGGAGGAGGGGCTTGCTCGAGCTGCATCTCTCGCAGGGGCTCGCCGCCTACGCGTTCACCTTCGGCTAAACGCTTCTAACCGACCGAGGGCAGCGTGAAGGAGACACGCGCGCCGCCGCCGGGACGGTTCTCGGCCCAGACCCTTCCGCCCTGGGCCAGCACCAGACCTTGAGCGATCACCAGTCCAAGGCCGCCGCCGTCCGTCGCATTCATCCCTTCGCCCGTGTCCTCGACGCTGACACGGACTTCGGTTGCATCGGGCTCGACGACCACAGCGACCGAGCCGTCGGAGGGCGTGTGGCGGAGCGCGTTCGTCAGCAGGTTGTACAAAACCCGCTCGACCTGTCGCGGGGCGCACCGCGCGGCTGCGGCGCCGTCGATCCGAGCTTCGAGCCGGACGCGCTTCGCCTCCGCCTCGGCCTCGATCCCTCGCAGGCACGTCTCGACCAGCGGCGTCAGCGGCGCGTCGCGAAGCTCCAGCTTCAGGACGCCCGCGTCGATGCGCGCGAGCTCGAAGAGGTCGTCGATCAGCATCCCGAGGACTCGAACCTGCTCGCGCATGCCCGGGAGGTAGCGCTCCGGCTCCGCCAGGCCGTCCTCGACGGCCTCGAGCATGGCCTGGAGCGACGCGAGCGGCGTCCGCAGGTCGTGGCTGGCCCACGCGACGAGCTGGCGACGGGCTTCGAAGAGCCGCTCGAGGTTTGCGGCGGTCTCGTTCAGCGAGTCTGCAAGCTCGCGCAACTCTCGAGCTCCGGCAGGTCTCGCGCGGGCGGTGAGATCGCCGCCGGCCAGCGCGACCGACGTCGCCCGCACCCCTTCGACGGGGCGGAGGATCGCGCGGCCGACGAGCACCGCTGCGGCGAGCGCGGCAGTCGACGAGGCCGCGGCTATGGCCAGGACCGTCAGGTCGTGGCCGGACTGGAACATGACCACACCGGAGAGGAGAACGGCGCCGAGTGGCAGGAGCACAGAGACGAGCGCGAGCCCGATCAGCTGCAGGCGGACGGTCGGCGCACGACGGACGACGAGCGCGGCCACGAGCCCCGCAGCCAGCGTGGCCGCCGCCACGAGCAGCGCGAAGACGATCACGGCGAGAACCGGTAGCCGACACCCCAGACGGTCTGAAGGTGCCGTGGCCGCGAGGGGTCGTCTTCGATCTTCTCGCGCAGCCGTCGGATATGGACAGTGATGGTCCCGGTGTCGAGCGCGGCCGAGTAGCCCCACACGCGGGTCATCAGCTGGTCGCGCGAGAACACGTGGCGCGGGTTCGCGGCGAGAAAGTAGAGGAGATCGAACTCTTTGGTCGTCAGCTGGAGCGGCCGGCCGGCCTTCCTGACCTCGCGAGCTTCGGGATCGAGCTCGAGCTCGCCGAAGGCGAGCGGCTCGCTCGGAGTGCGGTCGATCGCGGCCCGGCGAAGCACGCTGCGCACCCGGGCCACGAGCTCGCGCGGCGAGAACGGCTTCGTCACGTAGTCGTCGGCGCCGAGCTCGAGCCCGACGATCCGGTCCGCCTCCTCGCCGCGGGCGGTGAGCATGATCACCGGCAGCCGCGAGTTGGATCTGATCCAGCGGCAGAGCGTAAGCCCGTCGGTTCCCGGGAGCATCAGGTCGAGGACGACGAGGCTCGGCGAGCTCTCCTCGACGACCTCTCGCGCGCGATTTCCGTCCGCTGCCTCGAGCGTCTCGTAACCCTCGCGCTCGAGGTAGCGAACGACCACTTCACGGACGATCGGCTCGTCGTCGACGACGAGGACGGTGGTCATGCGCCCATTGTGGAGCGCGGACGTTGCGCTGGTCTTAACTACAGCGCAAGAGCGCCGCGGAAGCAGGCGCGGGCGTAGCTCTTCGTCACCGCCAGGCAGGCGGCGCGCCGCCCCTGACGGTCGGCGCGCATGCCGCCCAGGATCGTCCCGATCCCCTCGAAGCAGTAGGCGCGAAGCGCCTCGCCGGCGGACTCACACAGGCCCTTGGCCCGGTTAGGGCTGGCGTCGTTCGACGTGATGTCGCGCGCGGCCCCATAGACGCACTCGCGGGCCATGTCGCCCGCCAGCGCGCAGAGGTCGAGGATCTTCGTGGCGTCCTGGCGCGTGTTGCCGGATGCGTCTCGCCCGAGAGACTGGAAGCACGTCGCGACCCACGCTTTCTCGCTCTTCCGGCACGTCGCCACCGTCTTTTTCCAGTCGAACCCGTTCACCTCCAGGATCCGCGATGTGACCATCAGGTAGCAGTAGAGCTTGTACTTCTCGGCGACGTCGTCGCAGGGATAGATCAGGTCGTCGTCCTTCAGCCACTTGGACTTGATCCCGTACGAGGACGAGATGTTCTCCATGAAGACGCCGGCCTCGCAGGAGTCGCTGTCCCAGGCCGTCGCGAGCCGGTCGCAAACGTGCAACGAGGCAGGGAGGTCGTAGCTCGTGTGGATCATCAGCCCGTGGCCGAGCCCATGGACGCACTGATAGGCCAGGAAGCTCGTCTTCCGGATGTCCGGGTCCTTGCAGATCTCCCGTGAGCGCTTCACGAGGTCCTCGCGCGAGGCGCCGACGAACGAGCGCTCGACGACGCCGTGGTAGTAACCCGACCAGCACGAGGCGCGGCCGTGCGCGAGCGCCTTGGCAATGCTGCCGTCGTAGTACTCGAGCGACGCGGCGCCGATCGTGTGGGCGATCCGGTGGCAATCGGAGCGGATCGCGTCGTCGTCCTCGATCTTCTGGTCGAAGAGGTCGAGCGCGGCCTTCGGGCCTTCGCGGTAGGCGACGTTCCCAAAGGCCTGCCGACGGCAGTCCGTATCGAGACAGCCTTCTAGCCGTGTGTCGTCAGGACGAAAAGGGCCTACGACGGGACCTCCGGCGCCCGCCGCCGAGCCGCTGCCCTGAGAGACGAACCGAGCGACGTCCTCGATCTCCTGCTTGCTCAGCTTGTCCTTGAACGCCGGCATTCCTCCGCCGCCGTTCGTGACCTGCTGCACCGCGCGGTCGAAACTGACGTTGGCGTCGTCGAGGTTCGGACCGACGCTCCCGTTGGAGTTCGCAGGTGAGTAGGTGTGGCAACCCCCGCAACCGGCGCTGGCGAACACCTTCGCGCCGGGGCTCTCGGACGCCTGATCTCCGCCGCCGTTGTCGCCGCCTCCACAGCCTGCGAGCAGAGCGACGAGGACGCCGAGGATGAGTCCGAGCCTCACGCGCGCATAGGGTACTGGGCCTCGCGGCTCGAGCAAGGTTGCCCGGTACGATGGATCCATGGCCGTCGGCGCCGACATGAAGCTCGATGCGCACGCGCTGCGCGCTGATTTTCCCATCCTCGCGCAGGAGATCAACGGAAAGCCGCTGGCCTATCTGGACTCGGCTGTGACGGCTCAGAAGCCGCGCCAGGTGCTCGACGCGATGACGCAGTTCTACGAGACGTCGTACGGCAATGTGCATCGCGGCGTGTACGCGCTCGCCGAGCGGGCGACGGAGGCGTTCGAAGGGGCGCGCGAGCGGATCGCCCGTTTCGTCAACGCGCCGTCGTCGCGCGAGCTGATCTTCACGCGGAACGCGACCGAAGGGCTGAACCTCGTCGCCTACGCGTGGGGCTTCACGAACCTGGGCCCGGGCGACCTCGTCGTCGTCACGGAGCTCGAGCACCACTCGAACTTCGTCCCGTGGCAGTACGTGGCCAAGCGGACCGGCGCCGGGTTCCGGATGATCCCGCTGACCGACGCAGGTGAGCTCGACATCGACGCGCTCGACGAGATCGTCGCCGACGGCAGGGTGAAAGTCGTCGCGACGAACCTCGTCTCGAACGCGCTCGGCACCATCAATCCGGTCGAGCGACTCAGTGCCTGGGCGCACGAGCACGAGGCGATCATGGTCGTTGACGGCGCTCAGGCGGCCCCGCACCTCGCGATCGACGTGCAGGCGATCGGCTGCGACTTCTTCGCCTTCTCGGCGCACAAGCTCTGTGGGCCGAGCGGCGTCGGAGCGCTATGGGGCCGGCGCGAGCTACTGGAAGAGATGGAGCCGTTCAACCTCGGCGGCCACATGATCCGAAAGGTCCAGTTCGAGGAGACAACATGGGGCGATCTGCCGCACAAGTTCGAGGCGGGGACGTCGCCGATCGCCGAGGCCGTGGGATTCGGCGCCGCGGTCGACTACATCACGGCGGCGGGCCTCGACGCGATCGAGCGGCACGAGCACGAGCTCGCCGCGTATGCGCTCGAGCGGCTTCGCGACGTGCCGGGAATCGTGCTGTACGGACCGCCGGCCGAGCGCCGAGCGGGCATCGTGAGCTTCAACATCGAGGGCATCCACCCGCACGATGTCGCCCAGGTCCTCGATTGGGAAGGGGTCGCGATCCGCGCGGGGCACCACTGCTGCCAGCCGCTCATGCACCGGCTCGGCGTCGCGGCGACCAACCGCGCGAGCTTCTACCTCTACACCGTCCCGGAGGAAATCGACCGGCTCGCAGCCGGGCTCCTCCGCGTCCGGAAGGTGTTCGGCTAGCCTCGGTCCGATGGAAGATCTCTACAGGGAAGTCATTCTCGATCACTACAAGAACCCGCGCGGCCACGGCGTGATCGAGGACGCCGATGCCACCGCCGAGGGCGTCAACCCACTGTGCGGCGACGAGGTGTCGATCTATGTGGCGTTCGACGAGGACGGCGAGACGATCGACGAGATCAAGTTCTCGGGCCGCGGTTGTGCGATCAGCCAGGCCGCCACCTCGATGCTGACCGAGATGGTCAAGGGCCGCACGGCCACCGAGGTCGGGGAGCTTTCGAGGGACGAGCTGCTCGAGGAGGTCGGGATCCCGAACATGTCGCCGATCCGCATCAAGTGCGCATTGCTCGGGCTCGGCGTCCTGAAGGTCGCGCTCCACCGCGCGAAGGGCACGCCCCTTCCGCAGGAGTGGGCGGGCCTGGACGAAGAGTTCCAGGTGAGATAGTGCCCCGACCGGCACCGTCCGCCGCACCCCTCGCGGCTGCAAACCGGCGCCAGTCTGTAGCCCCAGGCCGCGCCCATATCCCGCCAATATGGACGCGTCCTGAGTCCGCATCCTGGCTTGGTTTTCGCGCGCCAGTGGCACGGCAACGGCACCGGCCGGAGCACCGCTAGTTGGCTTTGATTGACGTGGCTCCGGTGGATGAGCTCCCGCCGGGGTCGGTGAAGATCGTTCGCGCGGGCTCGATCGCCGTGGGCGTCTTCAACCTGGACGGCGAGTTCTGCGCGATCGAGGACCGTTGCTCCCACGATGACGGGCCGCTTGCAGAAGGCGAGTTCGATCCCGAGGAGCGAGTCGTCGTGTGCCCTCGGCACGGGTCCAAATTCGACATCTGCAGTGGCCGCCCGTTGTCCCTTCCGGCCTACGAGCCCGTGGACACATTTCGTGTTGTGCTCGAGGACGGCTGGGTCAAGGTCGACATCACCTGACCCATTTCGACAGCCCGTGGCCTGTCCGCCGGGGCCATTGTCCCGGTACCAGGCACGGGGACAGTGGCCCGGCGAGCCGTGTTTCTGGGGACGGCGGCGCGGCGGGGCTCTTAGGCTACGTCGGTGCTCGACGACAGCGTCCGCTCCGTGCTCGCCCGCCTCGAGGCCGAGGACGCCGACGAGCGGGCCCGCGGGCTGCCGAGCGAGCAGCGCTCTCGCCAGGTGTCGCGAACCACGGGACAGTTCCTGTTCGCGCTCGTTGCGCCCCAGACCGACTGCGAGGTGCTGGAGATCGGCGGCTCGCGCGGCTATTCGACGATCTGGCTCGCCGCCGGCGCCCGCTACCTCGGAGGCCGCGTGCTTTCGCTCGAGTCCGACCCTGCGAAGGCCGAGGCCTGGCGGGGGAACGTCGGCGAAGCCGGCCTCGAGGACACCGCTGACCTCATCGAAGGCGACGCCTTCGAGACGCTCCGCCAGATCGACGACGTCTTCGACGTCGTCTTCATCGACGCCGAAAAGGAGGACTACGAGGCCCTTTTCGACCTCGCACGGCCTCAGGTGGAGCCCGGTGCTCTCTTCATCGCCGACAACGTCCTTTCCCACGCCGACCCGCTGGCGGACTACTCCCGTCACCGCCAAGCGGACCCGACGCTCGAGTCGGTGACGGTCCCGCTCGACCGCGGGCTGGAGCTTTCCGCCGTCCTCAGGTAGTCGCTAGAGTTGAGCTACCGCGGAAAGGAGGTGGTCCGAGAGTGAAATCTTCAA
The DNA here is from genome assembly GCA_035311205.1 of Gaiellaceae bacterium. GTDB lineage: Bacteria > Actinomycetota > Thermoleophilia > Gaiellales > Gaiellaceae > JACDAN01. The sequence goes on from DATGDB010000047.1 coordinate 12,458, forward strand.
GTACGGGCAGTGGAGGTACCAGCGGGTAGGGGCGTGTCCCCGAGACCTGAAGGGAACCGCCTAGCCAGCGTGGGGGACGTCGCGCTACGCGCCGCCGGCCGTCGGCCGAGCAGGTAAGCGCCTCTACTGAATCCACCGCTGGTAACCGGATGCTCGGGGCCGCGAAAGCGGCCCCGACTCTTTTGGGAGACGAATACCCATGGCAGTCGTCATCGCGAACCAACTTCGGAAGGAGATCGCGGGAGATCCGCTCTTCGACGGTGTCTCGTTCAAGCTCGAGCGCCGTGACCGGCTCTCGCTCGCCGGGCCGAACGGCGCCGGAAAGACGACGCTGCTCCGCATGCTCGCGGGCGAGGTCGGCGTTGACGGCGGCTCGCTCGCCTTCTCGAAGGGGACGCGCGTCGCGCTGCACGACCAGCGCCCGCCGCTCGAGCTCGGGCTCTCGCTGCGCGAGTACGTGCTCTCAGGAGCGGCCGACCTGATCGCCCTCGAGGAGGAGCTTCGGGAGCTCGAGCACGCGATGGCTGCCGGCCGGCACGACGCCGCGACGCTCGCCCGCTATGCGGAGGCCCAGGCACGCCTCGAGCACGCCGGCGGCTACGCGTGGCGCGAGCGCACCGCCGGCGTCGTTCGAGGCCTTGGCTTCGCCGATACCGAGCTCGACCGCTCGCTCGACACCTTCTCCGGCGGCGAGCTGACCCGCGCCTCGCTTGCGCGAGCGCTGGCCGGCGACCCCGACCTGCTGCTGCTCGACGAGCCGACGAACCACCTCGACGTGGAGAGCATCGAGTGGCTCGAGCGGGAGCTCCAATCGTTGGACGCGGGCGTGATCCTCGTCGCCCACGACCGCTGGTTCCTGGAGACGGTGACGAACGCCGTCCTGGAGCTGAGCGGCGGCCGCTCGCTCTATTTCGCCGGCCCGTGGCACAAGTGGCGGCTCGAGAAGGCCGCCCGCGCGCAGCAGGCGGAGAAGGCGATCGGGCGGCTGGACGCCGACATCGCGCGGCTCGAGCGTTTCGTGGAGCGGTTCCGGTACAAGAAGGAGAAGGCCAAGCAGGCGCAGGCGAAGCTGACCCACATCGGTCGTCTCGAAGCCGAGCGTGGCCGCTCGGCCGACGAGCTGGAGAGCCTGACCGCAGGGCGGCGCACGCTCGGCTTCGACTTCCTCAAGCCGGCGCGGAGCGGACGGACGGTCGTCGAGGCGGAGGGCCTCGAGCTCTCAGCCGGCGAGAAGGAGCTGCTCCACGATGTCTCCTTCGCGCTGGAGCGCGGGGAGCACGTCGCGCTGGTGGGGCCGAACGGCTCGGGCAAGACGACCCTCCTGGAGACGCTCCTCGACCGCCGCGACCCGCGGGCAGGCACGACGCGGCTCGGCTATGGCGTCGAGCCTGCGTACTTCTCCCAGCACGAGATCGAGCTCGACGAGCGTGGCAGCGTCCTCGAGTGCACCCAGCGGGCCACGGGGCTCCCGAGGCCACAGGCCCAGTCCCTGCTCGGCCGGTTCCTCTTCTCCGGCTGGCAGGAGCACGACAAGCCGGTGTCGGTCCTCTCCGGCGGCGAGCGCCGACGACTCGCACTCGCGCTCGTTGTCGCTTCCGGTGCGAACTTGCTCGTGCTCGACGAGCCGACGAACCATCTCGACCTCGAGAGCCGCGAAGCGCTCGAGGGTGCGCTCGAGGTGTTCCCCGGGACCGTGCTCCTCGTCTCGCACGATCGCGCGGTGCTCGACGCGGTCGCCCACCGGACGCTTGCGATCGAGGACGGCAAGCTCCGCTCGTACGAAGGCGGCTGGGCGGAGCTCGTCCGGCGCCGTGAGCAGCGTGAGCGCGTCGAGGAGCCTGTCGCGAAACCGCCGAAGCAGAAAGCGAAGCCCAGACCCGTCAGGCCCGCAGGCCCGACTCGGCTCGAGCGCCTCGAGAGCGACATCGAGCGCCAGGAGCAGGCAGTCGCCGAGCTGGAGCAGCGCCTGGCGGAGGACTGGGGCAACGTGGAGCTGCTGACGGCGCACCGGGCGGCGAGGGACGAGCTCCAGCAGCTGCTCGCGCGCTGGGAAGTCCTGTTCGAGTCGATGCCCTCCTAGGGCGTGAGCGTCGCGACGAGCGCTTCGGCGACGACCTTCATCGGCTTGCCCGAAACTTGACTGGCGCGGCGCAGGCGCTCGAACGCCTCCTGCTCGGACACTCCGTCACGCTGCATGAGGATGCCCTTGGCGCGCTCGATCGCCTTCCGCGCGGCGAGTGCTTCGGCCAGTGAGTCGGCCTCCTCGCGCAACGCCGACAGCTCCTCGTGTCGGGCGCGCGCCGTCGCGATCGCGGGGAGCAGGTCGCTCTCGCGGAAGGGCTTGACGAGGTAGCCGAAGACGCCCGCTTCGACCGCTCGGGCCACGAGCTCGTCTTGCCCGTAGGCGGTCAGCATTACGATCGGGATCGGGCGCTCCTCGAGGATCCGCCGCGCGGCCTCGATGCCGTCGAGCCGCGGCATCTTCACATCGAGAATCGCCAGCTCGGGCGCCTGCGACTCGGCGAGCTCGATCGCCTCGACACCGTCCCGCGCCTCCGCGCAGACCTCGTGCCCGGCCTCCTCGAGCAGCTTCCGGAGGTCGAGGCGGATGATCGTCTCGTCCTCCGCGATGAGAATCCTCATGCGGGGAACGCGACTTCCACTCGCAGGCCGCCGTTCGAGTGGAGCGCCAGCGTCCCGCGCAGCTCGTCGCGGACGAGGGCTCCGACGATCGAAAGCCCCGTGCCCGAGGGCTCACCGGTGAATCCCTCGCCGTCGTCGCCGATCGCCAACAGGATCTGGCCGTTCTGACGCGTGAGCCGGACGGTGACCGTCTCGCCGCCGTGCTCCAGTGCGTTCTGGAGCAGCTCGCTGAAGACGAGCGCGAGCGCCGTCGCCTGGTCGCCGGCGAGCGAGATCTGCTCGAGCTCGGCCTCGATGCGCTTCGGCGACCCCAGGCCCTGGACGAGCATCGCCCGGAGGCGGTCGAGGAGCTCCGCGAGCTCCACGTCGTCATGGCGGCGCTGCGTGAGCACCTCGTGGACGGCTGCGATCGCGAGGATGCGGTTGGCGGAGTCGTCGAGCGCCTTGCGTGGATCGACGCCGTCGCCCGATCGCGCCTGGAGCCGCAGCAGCGAAGCGACGGTCTGCAGGTTGTTCTTGACCCGGTGGTGGATCTCCTGGGCCAGGACGCCTCGCATGACGGCCCGTCCGTGCTCGAGCGCAACGGCGGCCTGGTGGGCGATGGAGGAGAGCAGTGCGCGCTCCTGGTCGGTGAACGGCGTGTCACGGTCGCAGACGAGCTCGCCGATTTGCCGCCCCTTCCAGCGCAGCGGCAACCGGACGGCGTGTTTGCCCGCGCGCCCCTCGGGCCACGCGATCTCCCCATCCTCGAGCACGAGGGCCGCTCCGGTCGCGCCGACTGCGTCCACCGTCGTCCGGACGATGGCCTCGAGCGATTCCTCCAGGTAGAGCGACTCCGAGACGGCCTCGGAGATCCGCGCCAGCGCCTCGAGCTCGCCGACCCGCTGCTGGGCCTCGCTGTAGAGCTTCGCGTGCTCGATCGTCTGGGCGACCTGGCCGGCGATCGCCACGAGCAGATCGATCTCCTCGCGGGTGAACTCGCGCGGGGCCAGAGTGCGGACGTTCAGCGCCCCGGCCAGCTTCTCGCGGGCGAGGATCGGCACGGCGAGGATCGACTCGTACTGATCCTCGGGTAGGTTCGGGAACCCCTTGAAGCGCGGGTCGAGGTGGGCCTGGCCCGGGATCATGATCGGCGCGCGCTCCGCGGCGGCGGTTCCGGTAATCCCTTCGCCTGGGCGCATCCGTGGCCGTCGGGTCATGGCTTCCACCGACGTTCCGTAGGTCGCGCGGAGGACGAGCTCGTCGCCGGCCTCGTCGTAGAGGTAGACGAAGCAGGCCTCGGTGTCGAGTGCCTCGGCCACCTTGCGGGCGACGAGCGCAAGGACCTCCTCGAGGTCGAGCGTCGAATTGACCGCGGCGATCGTCTCGGTGAGGAGGCGGAGGTGCCGCTCGGAAGTGTCCATCAGGCGTACTGATTGTAGGAGCGAGACCCGAGGCTTCGACCGGCCGCTTCATTGAAAACCCGCAGCAATCTTGGGAAGATCGAAGCAGGTTCCAGCGTCAAGAAGAAGACGGCGTCGGCCAAACGACGTCGGAGACGAAAGGAGCATCAATGGAGGCAATCACCGCACGAGCTTCGCTCGTGCCTGCGGCTGATGTGGGCGAAGGGCTCACGACCTCCCTGTCCCGGTCGGAGATCGAAGACGTTCTCGCAAGCGAGGAAGCCCCAATCGAGCTCGTTCTCGATGTCACTCGTTTCTCCGACGGCGAGGCCGCAGAGACCCACAACGTTGCGGTCTCGTGGGAGCGAAGCGACCTCGAGCGGCTGCTGCAAGAGGCACAGGGTGACGAGGTGGTCCTCACGTTCGATCGCGAGGCACTCAGCCAGGCAATCGAGAGCGATGTCGAGGGGCACGGGATCCGAGAGACGGTGCTTGCCTTGGCGGTCGCCGCGACAGCGGCGACGGGAGTCGCGGCAAATGCATCCGCAGATCCCGGCCAGCTGCCGGGCCTACGCGGGACGGTCGCGACGCAGTCCACCGGCAGCCCGGACGACAGAGCAGTGTCGATGGCGGCGCCGGCGCCCGAAGCAACTGTGGGCGTCGATGACCGCGCGGTGTCGCGAGCAACGCCGAGCCCCGACCCCGTCCTGGGCGTAGACGACCGAGCGGTTCCCCGGTCGGCCCCCGTCCAGACGCCGAGCATGGCGCCCGACGATCGGGCCGTCCCGAGGTCGGCACCGGCCGATACGCCGAGCCTGGCTCCGGACGACCGAGCGGTTCCACGGACGGCCCCGGTCCAGACGCCGAGCATGGCGCCCGACGACCGAGCTGTTCCTCGGGCGACCCCCGCGCCGACGTCGGCGCCGACATCGGTATCGCCGGACGACCGGGCAGTCCCACGGTCGACTCCGGTTGCGGCCCCGGTGACGGGCACCTCTACCGACACGGGGATCTCCTGGGCTCCGAGCCCGGCCGAGACAGCTGCATTGGCCGGCGTGATCGCGCTCGCCATCACCGGCGCGTTCTTCATGGTCGGCGGCCGGCGCAGGATGCGTCCCGGCGCAGCATGAGCACATCCGAAGAGCGGAGCGCCGACTCCCGGCGCTCCGCTTCTTCGTTACAAACTCTTTACGACCGAAGTCAGAAACGCTCACACCGGCGGCGTAGCGTCCAAGCCGTGAGCGAAGCGGCGCTGCCCGACCTCCGCCGGACGATCGGTTACCTGGTTGCCGACGTCAAGGGCCGTGTCGTCGGCCGCGTGGAGTGCCCGATGTACGGCAAGACGCTGGATGTTCCCGACGCGCTCGCCGTTCGGTCCGGCTTCCTTACGCGGCGCCGCCGGCTCGTTCCGGCCGAGGCGATCGATGAGATCGACGGCTCGATCGGCGTCGTCGGCCTGAACGTCGGACGGGAAACGATCAGGCCTTTCCTGTAGGCACCGTCTGCCTACTAGCGCGGCGCGCGGAAAAGAGGAAAAATGCAGCAGTCCTACCCACCGCTGCGGCGGGTGGGACGAACTGACGGCCGACTACGAGCTGCGTTTGCAGCTCGTAGTCGTTGTGGGGTCTACAGGACGGGCAGGTAGCGCTCGAGCTCCCACGACGTCAGCTGCACGCGGTAGTCGTCCCACTCCTTCCGCTTCAGCTCGATGTAGCGGTCGAAGATGTGCGGGCCCAGCGCCTCACGGGCGAGGTCCGACTCCGCCAGCTCGTCGATAGCTTCTCCGAGCGTCTCCGGGAGCGAGGTGATGCCGCGCTCGCGGCGCTGCTCGGGTGTCAGGTGGTAGAGGTTCGTCTCCATCGGCTCGGGGAGCTCCAACCCCTGCTCGATCCCGTCGAGGCCGGCGTGGAGCAGGCAGGCGAAGGTGAGGTAGGGGTTGCACGCGGGATCGGGGCAGCGGATCTCGGCGCGCGTTGCCTGCTCGTGGCCGGGCTTGTAGACCGGAATCCGGATCAGCGCCGAACGGTTGCGCTGTGACCACGCCGTGTATACGGGCGCCTCATAGCCTGGGACGAGCCGCTTGTACGAGTTGACCCACTGGGCGAAGACCGCCGCGATCTCACGCGCATGGCGCAACTGGCCGGCGATGAACGCCTTGCCCTGCTCCGACAGGTGCCACTTGTCCTCGCCGTCGAAGAACGCATTCCGCCCGTTGGCGAAGAGCGACTGGTGCGTGTGCATCCCGGAACCGTTCTCGCCGAAGATCGGCTTCGGCATGAAGGTCGCGTGGTAGCCCGCCTTCTTCGCCACCTCCTTGACGATCAGGCGGTAGGTGACGGTGTGGTCGGCCATCGAGAGCGCGTCCGCGAAGCGCATGTCGATCTCGTGCTGTGAGGGGCCGACCTCGTGGTGGACGTACTCGATCGGGATGCCCATGCCTTCCAGCGCGCGGACCGTCTGCTGGCGCAGCTCGGTCGCGGCGTCGAGCGTCGTCATCGCGAAGTAGCCGCCCTCGTCGAGGGTCTGCGTGCTCTTGTCGTCTTCGAAGATGAAGTACTCGAGCTCTGGGCCGACGTTGAAGGTGTCGAAGCCCATGCTCTTCATCCGCTCGAGCGCGCGCCGGAGGACATAGCGCCCGTCTCCGTCGTACGGCTTGCCGTCCGGCGTGACGATGTCGCAGATCATCCGCGCGACCCTCGTCTCCCCCTCGGCCCAGGGCATCAGCTGGAAGGTCTCGGGATCGGGGATTGCGATCATGTCCGATTCCTCGATCGCGTTGAAGCCGGTGATCGACGAGCCGTCGAAGCCCATCCCGTCGTTCAGCGCGTCCTCGAGCTCCTGCGGCGTGATCGCGAAGCTCTTCAGATGTCCCTCGATGTCCGTGAACCAGAGGAGCACGAACTCGACCTTCTCGTCCTGCGCGCGCGAGAGCGCCTTCCGCCGCGCCTCCGGGTCGGATGTCGCTCTCTCCCTCGATTCCACCTGCACCATCTACGCCTCCTCTAACGAGAAAAGCCCCGGGCAACCGCCCGAGGCTCCGTTGCCTCCATGCGGTCGGAGCCTAACACTTCACGCGGGCGCCTCAGCCTCTTCGAGCTCGGGCTCACGGCCGCCGTGGCGAAGCGCCCGCAGGAAGAGCACGATCGCGGGCGTCAAGAGGAGGCCGGTGGCGACGAGGGCTGCGCGGAGCGAGGCGACGGTGCCGACGACGCCGATCGCCGGCCCGCCTGCCACCTCCCCGATCGCGTCCGCCTGGCTGGCGATGGAGTTGACCGTGGCGCGCACGCTCGAGTCCTCGACGTTCTTGTTGAGCCACGTGGTGTAGAGCGGATCCTTGAGCCGACGGGCGAGGCGGGCGACGAGATAGGCGATGGCAGCGACGGCGAAGCTCGCCGCGAGGCCGAAGATCACGACCGAGACCGAGAGGACGATGGTCAGGCCGAGCAGCGTCCTAGCCAGCTTCGAATTATCGGCGAACTCGAAGCGCGGGACGAGGAACGACGTGATCACGATCCCGGCTACGAGCCCGGCGATGTTGAAGACGCCGAACCAGACAACCGGGTCGAGGCCGAAGAGCTCCGGCAACCCGACGTCGCGAATGAGATGCGCTTCCCACAGCCGGTCGAGGCCCTCGGAGGCGGCGCCGGCGAAGAAGGTGATGCCGACGATGAGGAGGAGGATGTTGTGCCCGCGCACGAGCTTCCCGCCGGTGACGGCAGTCGTTGTCATCGCCTTCAGCGGCGAGGTTCGCTCCTCGACCGGCCTGCGGACGAAGCCGTGCTCCGGCATTACGAAGATGCAGGCGATTCCGGTCAAGACGGACACCACGCCCCCGAAGACGATCCCGGCGCCGAGGTGCTGCGTGGCGATCGCGACGCCCAGGCCTGAGCCGACGATCGCGCCGAGATACGAGAACTGGGTTCCCCGCAGGAAGACGCGTCCGATTCCGTCGACGCCGTGCTCGTCGGTGATCCACGCCTCCCAGGCGCCGCTCATGAACGTGCCGGCGATACCGCGGACGATCGCGGCGACGACGATCACCCAGTAGACGGCGGCCAGGCCGACGACGATCAGCGACAGGCCGGCCAGGATCATCCCGACGATGATCGAGAGCCGGCGGCTGTAGGTATCGGCGACGACCCCCGTCGGGACCTCGAACAGGAAGATCGCGATCTCGCTGACAGTTCCCAGCAGGACGAGCTGGAGCGCGTTCACGCCGATGTCCTGGACGAGGTAGACGGCGAAGACCGTGAACGCCGCCTGCATCCCGAGCGTGTCGAAGAACTCCATCCCGTAGAAGACACGGGTGGCGTCTGGCCGCTTCACGTTCGTTTCCTCGCGAGCACCCAAAGGAACGCCACGTCCCCCTGCGGCTCCCGCATCCAGATGAGCTCGTCGAGGATCGGCTCGAATCCTGCCTCGCGAACGAGGCGACGGTTCGTCTCGGCGTCGAAGCCGGAGAAGAACATCTCGACCCCGAGCCACTCTCCCGTCCAGTCGTCGCCTCCCACGTGGCTGAGCGAGGCGAGGAAGAGGCCTCCCGGCTTCAACCAGCGTGCGATCCGCCCGAACAAGGCGTTGTGCTCTTTTCGGGGGACGTGCATGATCGAGTAGAGGGCGGTGACCGCGTCGAACGTGTTGGCGGCGAAATCGAGTGCGCTGAAATCGCCACTGAGGAGCGTCGCTCGCGGCAACCTCGTGCGGGCGAGCCCGAGTTGTCCCTCCGAGATATCCACGGCGACGAGGTCGAAGCTGTCGGCGAGGCGGGCGGTCTTGACACCGTTTCCGCATCCCAGGTCGAGCACGCGGCCGCCGCTTGGCAGCCGAGCCGCAAGCTCTTCGAGAAAGCGTGGCCAGGGATCACCGTCGATCCGCTCCCCCCATTCGCCGAAGCGCTGGCCGAGCTCGTCGTAGGCCGCCTGGACGGTCCGCTTGCGCTCGTCGGCGATCGGGCTCGGCTGTCTCACGGCCGCCTCCGCATCGAGATCCACGGCGGCTGCGGCGCGAAACCGAGCGCGAGGTTGATCGCCTGCATCCCCTCGTTGCGGTCCTGCGTGAATGTGATCAGCTCGTGGTAGCCGTGAGCGGCTGCCCAGGCGATCTCGGTGCGCTTGAGCAGCGTCGCGATTCCGCGCCGGCGGTGCGACCGTCGAGTTGCAGTCAGTCCGTGCTCGAGGCGGCCTGCGCCCCGCTCCATCAATGCGGCGAAGCCGACCACGTCACCCTCGTCCAGCGCCAGGAACGCCACCGGCCCGGGCACCTCCTCCTCGCGCCAGACCTCGTAGGAGGGGGCGTCGACCTCGACCTCCGTCGGCAGGTCGGCCCACGCCTGTCGCGTGAGGTCGTACGCTGCTTCGTGGAGCTCATCCGTCAGCTCCACGACCTGGATGCCGTCGAGTGCCCCCGGCAACTGCTCGTCGCCGCGCAGCTGTAGCACGAGCTCGACCTGACGGCCGTACTCTTCGAAGCCGCGCCGCTCGGCCCATGCGATCGACTCGGGGTCGGCACCCGAGACCTGCGTCGAGAGCCACTCCGGCTCGAGCCCCCGGGCGTAATCGACCAGGAGCTGGAACAAGCTGGAGCCGACACCGCGACGGCGCGCAGCCGGAAGAACCCGGACGCCGACGTACAGCCGACCGGCGGAGTCCGTCGGCGTGACGCAACCGGCCGCGATCTCATCGCCGGTCAGATACAGCCGCTCGGGCTGGCGGGTGATCCGCCGCTCGACCTCCTCGACCGTGATGGGCTCGCGTGGCGTGATCGCGGTCCAGACGTCACACCAGAGGGCGAGGTCTGCGTCGCTTTCGGCGCGCCGGATCATCCCGACCGCTTCAGCTTTCCGTGCTGCTTCGCATAGCGCTCGCCTCGGCGGAAGACCCAGAGGCCGAGCGGGATCGAGACGATGCCGATGAGAACGAGCGGCCAGAGCTCGTCGCCCATCGCGCTCAGGCCGTCGCCGTCCAAGATCGCGTCCCGTAGGCCGTCGAGCGCGTAGGTCGCAGGCGAGATCCTCGAGAAGAACTGCATCCACTCCGGCAGCACGTCCACCGGGTAGTAGACGCCGGAGACGACGAGCAGGATCCCCTGCGCCATGAACCCGAGCTGCGTTCCCTTCTCGGGCGAGATCAGCGGCAGGACCGCCGTCATCATCCCGATCCCGATGAACGAGACGGATGCTACGAGCAGCACGACGAGGGCGGCGAGGAAGTCCGCGTGGCTGAGGTCGAGACTGAAGAACAGCGCCACGACGCCAAAGAGCAGGATCGCGCGGACGATTCCGTAGACGATCGCGAACAGGCCCATCCCGAACAGGTGGACGGGGCGCGAGAGGGGGGCCATGAACGTGTACTCGATCGTCCCTTCCCAGCGCTCCCACGCGACGGTCTCGGTCAGAATCTCGAAGATCACGCCCAGGTAGGCCCACACGACGGCGCCGACGAGCAGCGTCGTCGTGAGGCGCTCGACGTCGACGTCGCCGCCCGTCGCCTGTACGCCCTCGCCGATGAAGACGATCGTGAGCGTGTTGGCGACCGTCCAGACGAAGAAGGCGATGTCCCACCAGATGTAGCGCCTGACCAGGTAGACGTTGCGCTCGAAGACGCCAGCGAGCCCGATGAGCTCGTGACGGAGAACCGCTGCTGCTCCCTGGGGCATTACTCGTCCTCCTCGGGTGGCTCGTCCTCGAACGCCTTGCCGGTCGCTGCGAAGAACGCCTCTTCCAGCGTCTCGGCGTCGTACTTGCGCTTCAGCTCCTCCGCGGGCGCGAGCTCGATCAACCGGCCACGGTCGAGGATCCCAACGCGCTCGGCGAGCTCCTCGGCCTCGACGAGGTCGTGCGTGCAGAGGATCACGGTGGCGTCGTGCAGCTTGCGGATCTCGCGGATGAACCCCTGGACCTCGACTTTCGAGCGCGGGTCGAGGCCCGTAGTCGGCTCGTCGAGGAGCAGGACGATCGGTGCGGTCAGGAGCGCGCGCGCGAGCGCCACCTTCTGCTGCATCCCACGAGACATGTCCTCCAGCGGCTCGCCGATCCGGTCGCGCGGGAAGCCGACCCGCTCGAGTATCTTCGGGATCTCCGTGCGTGTGGCGCGGGGCGCCATCCCGTAGAAGCGGGCTGCGTAGCTCAGGTTTTCGGTCGCGGACATCTTCTTGAAGAAGGAGGCCTCCACGGACACGCGGTTGATCAGCCGGCGGACGGCTCTCGTCTCGGTGAAGACGTCGTGACCGAAGATGCGCGCGCCGCCGCCGTCGTTCAGGAGCAGCGTCGAGAGCAGCCTGATCAGCGTCGATTTCCCGGAGCCGTTCTGGCCGAGGATGGCCACCGTCTCGCCGCGTGCGACCTCGAACGACACGCCGTCGAGCGCCGCGACGCGCTTTCGCCGCCGGCGCAGGCCCTCACGGCCGTCGTTGCGGAAGAACTCCTTGCGGAGGTCGTCGACGACGACGGCGGGCGTTCCATTCGTGTTGTTCGTTCCGGTCATGCGATGTCTCCTGCATTGAAGTTGGCGAGAACAGGCTCCAGCCGGCCTCTCTCAGGAGGCCCGCGAGCCGATGAAGTTGCTCAGCCGACAGGGGACATTCGCACGAAGCAACCTTAGCCAGCCACCCGCGTGCCGGTCAAGAGCGCGCGCACGCGTGTTGCAGCGGTGGCGCTCAGCCTGCGCTTAGCAGGAGCGGGGAACGAAGGCTCTGAGCCGCTTCGGCTTCAGCCCCGCCGTGACGCCTCTCAGCGAGGCGGGGAGCCGATACCACTTCCCGCGTTGGAAGCGTCCACAGTTGAGGCCGTGGACGCGGATCGCCGTTGGGCTGATGATCGCGCCGGCCGGGTCGTCGCGGAAACGGAGCTGAAAGATCGGCGAGCCGACCGGCGGCGTCGGGGCACGCTTAACCGGCCGGGCGCCCCAGAGCAGAGAGCTGAAAGCCCGGGACTGCGTATCGGTCACGACGCGGCATTGCGTCGCACCGCAGACCTCGAGCGCGCCGGGCGGGAACTCCTTCGCCGAGGCCGAAACGGCGATGAGCAAGAGGCTCACGACGGAGACGGCTGCTATTCGCACGTCCGAAGTACGCCTGGGCGACTCAGGAGGTTCCCGGCCGATCAGCAGCATCTTGATCTTGCCGCCAACTATGGCGTTGAGCCCTGGCCGAAGGAGGGGTTGCTTCCGTCCGATTCGACCGTTACCTTCTGACTCAGGCACGTGCCGACGAAGGTGCGCGCCGAGGCAATGGAGCCTCAGGACTCTCGGGAGTCCTGGGGCTTTTTCGCGTTCAAGGAGGGAAATGTGAGCGAGATCGACGTAAGGCACTACCTGGCGAACGGGGCCAAGACGGCGCCTGCGGCCAAAGAGGCGATCGCGTGGGCCGGCGAGACGCAGGCCCAGATGGTCGACCTGAAGTTCTGCGACCTGCTCGGGACCTGGCAGCACATGTCGCTTCCGGTCTCCTCGTTCGAGGAGTCTGCCTTCGACGAGGGCCTGGGGTTCGACGGCTCGTCGATCCGAGGCTGGCAGGGGATCTCCGAGTCGGACATGCTGCTGATGCCGGACCCGGGCAGCGCGATCCTCGACCCGTTCACGGAGGTGCCAACGCTCTCGCTCGTCTGCGAGATCGCCGATCCCATCACCGGCGAACCGTACGGAAAGGACCCGCGTGGGGTCGCCAAGCGCGCGGAAGCGCACCTCAGGCGCAGCGGCGTCGCCGACACGGCCTACTTCGGACCGGAGTGCGAGTTCTTCGTCTTCGACGAGGTCTCGCACGACCTCGGCGTCAACCACTCGCACTACATGGTGGACTCGGCCGAGGGCCACTGGAACTCCGGCAAGCCGGGGCTCGGCTACACGGTGCGCGAGAAGGAGGGCTACTTTCCGCCGGCACCGCACGACACGCTGCACGACCTGCGCACCCGCATGGTGCTCACCCTCGAGCGCCTCGGCATCGCGTGTGAGTTCCACCATCACGAGGTCGCCTCGGGCGGTCAGTGCGAGATCGACCTCCGCTACCAGCCGCTCACGCAAATGGCGGACCAGGTCATGGCGTACAAGTACGTCGTCAAGAACGTCGCCCGCGCCGCTGGCAAGACGGCGACCTTCATGCCGAAGCCGATCTTCGGCGACAACGGGTCGGGGATGCACACCCACCAGTCCCTCTGGATGAAGCGCACGCCGTTGATGGCCGACAAGTCGGGCTACGCGGGCCTCTCCAAGCTCGGCCGGTCGTACATCGGCGGCCTGCTCACGCACGCCCCGGCGCTGCTCGCCTTCTGCGCCCCGACGACGAACTCGTACCGGCGGCTGGTGCCGGGCTACGAGGCGCCTGTCAACCTCGTCTACTCGCAGAGGAACCGCTCGGCCTGCATCCGCATCCCGATGTACTCGGACTCCCCAAAGGCCAAGCGGGTCGAGTTCCGCTGTCCAGACGCGGCGGCCAACCCGTACCTGGCCTTCTCGGCGATGCTGATGGCCGGGCTCGACGGGATCGAGCGGGAGCTCGACCCGGGCGCGCCCGCCGACTTCGACCTCTTCGAGGACGCAGAGGTCGAGATCCCGCAGGTGCCGGGCTCGCTGGCCGAGGCGCTCGACGCGCTCGAGGCCGACCACGAGTTCCTCACCAAGGGCGGCGTCTTCTCCGAAGAGCTGATCCGGACCTGGATCGAGTACAAGCGCGAGAACGAGGTGGACGTCGTGCGGCTGCGCCCGCACCCGGCGGAGTTCTCCCTCTATTACGACGCGTAATGGGGGAACCCGTGGTTCCCCCATTGGCCCCCTCCTTCGCCGCAGCGGACCACGAGCCGCAGCTGGGCTCCCGCCCGGCAAAGCCCGGCTCCGCCGGCGAAGGCCGCGGGCAAGGCAATGCGGTGAACCACGGGCCGCTTCTGATCAAGCAACTGAAGCGGGAGGACTGGCCGGCCGTGAAGGCGATCTACATGGACGGAATCGCCGGCGGGAACGCGACGTTCGAAACGGAGGCTCCCTCCTGGGAAGACTGGGACAAGACGCACCTGGAGGGCCACCGCCTGGTGGCCCTCCAGGGCGGCGAGGTCGTCGGCTGGGCCGCGCTCGCTCCGGTGTCCGAGCGCTGCGTCTACGCAGGTGTCGCCGAGAACAGCGTCTACGTCGCCGACTCGGCTCAGGGCCGCGGCGTCGGGCGGGCGTTGCTCGAGGAGCTGATCCGCCGCTCCGAGGAAGACGGAATCTGGACGATCCAGACCGGGATCTTCCCCGAGAACGTTGCGTCGCTCGAGCTGCACAAGCGCTGTGGCTTCCGCGTCGTCGGGACACGCGAGCGAATCGGCCGGCACCACGGCGTCTGGCGGGACGTCGTCTTCATGGAGAGGAGGGCCCCGTGATCAAGGTCGAGGCAGTGGTGATTCGAGAACGCGTCGAGACCGTGATCGATGCGGTCGAGGAGCTCACGGGACATGTCGGCGTCACCGTCGTCGAGGCGATCGGCCATGGCCGCCGGCGCGGAATCACGCACGAGTACCGCGGACGGATCTTCGAGTCGAGGTTCCTGCCGAAGGCCCTGCTGACATTCGTCGTCGCCGACGAGATCGCAAGCTCGGTCGTCGACGCGATCGCCGACGCGGCCCGAACCGGCAACGAGTCGGGAGACGGGATCGTCTGGACGACCCGCGTCGGAAACGTCACGCACAACCGCACCGGCATGAGGCTCGAGGCCGTGGAGGCCGCCCGATGAGACGTCGCTTGCGATGTCTCATTCAGGCCGTGCGGCTAAGGCATCGCTTGCGCTGCCGTTTAGAGGGCATGCTGGCTTTGCCAGCGTGCCCGTCCCCTTTGCCCGTGCGGCCGTCTGCAATGACCGGTCGATACGACCGAAGTTCAAGGAGACCGCTGTGACGAACCAGCAGCTTGCAATCGCGGCGAGCACGGTCTGGGTCGTCGTGGCAGCGATCCTGGTGATGTTCATGCAGGCCGGGTTCGCGTTCCTCGAAGCGGGCCTGACGCGGATGAAGAACGCCGGCCATATCGCGGCCAAGAACGTGCTCGTCCTTGGGATCGCCTCGCTCGTCTACTACCTGGTCGGCTACGGGATGGCGTTCGGCGACGGGGGAAACGGGCTCGTCGGCGGCTCGGGGTTTGCACCGTCCTCGGAGACGCTGCTCGCCGTCGGAGCGGAGCCGTTCAGCTGGTTCGGCTCGATCCCAGCCGGCGCCGGCTACATGTTCCAGGTCGTCTTCGCCGCCGTCTCGCTCGCGATCGTCTGGGGCGCGATGGCCGAGCGGACGAAGCTCTGGGTCTACTTCGCGTTCGGCGTCGTCTTCACGCTCGTCTACTCGATCGTCTCGCACTGGATCTGGCACCCGGACGGCTGGCTGTTCGCACTCGGGATGCAGGATTTCGCCGGCTCGACGGTCGTCCACTACCAGGGCGCGCTTGCCGCGCTCGCCGGCGCCCTCCTGCTCGGGCCGCGGATCGGGAAGTTCGACCACGACGGGAAGCCCAACGCGATTCCCGGCCACAACATGGCCTTCGTCACCCTCGGCGTGCTGATCCTTTGGTTCGGATGGTTCGGCTTCAATCCGGGCTCGACGCTGGGCGTCGTGACCGGCGACCGAGTCGGCTACTTCGCTTACGTCGCGCTGACCACCAACGTGGCCGCGGCGGCCGGCGCGATCGGGGCGGTCACCGTCTCGTGGCTCGTGCTGAAGAAACCCGACCTCTCGATGATGCTGAACGGCGTGATCGCGGCCCTCGTGGCGGTCACGGCGGCGGCCGGCTTCGTCGCGCCATGGGCGGCGATCGTGATCGGCCTCGTGGCGGGCGGAATCGCCGTGCTGGGCGTCCTCCTCGTCGAGCGGATTCGGATCGACGATCCGATCGGCGCCGTCGCCGTCCACGGGATGGCCGGCGTCTGGGGCACTCTGGCGACGGGGATCTTCGCCGTCCCGGCACTGGCGGAGAACCTTGCGACCGGACAGGGAGGGCTCTGGTACACCGGCAGCTTCCACCAGGTCGGCGTGCAGGCGGTCGGGCTCGTCGCCGTCGGCGTCTTCACGTTCTCGGCGTCGTTTGGCTCGCTCTGGGTGATGAAGCGAACGTTCGGGATCCGGGTCGAGCCCGAGGTCGAGACGGCCGGGCTCGACGTCTCCGAGCACGGCATGTGGGGCTATCCCGAGTTCTACATCCCGGTCCCGGGCGGCTACGGGACGGAATCCCACGGCCACCTGCTGGGAAACGGGCATCACCACGCCCCTGCGCTTCCGTCCGCCGAGACTGAAGCGGCCTAGATATCGCTTTCAGCGCTAATTAGTGAGGAGAGTTTCGGCGTGCTGTGAAAGTTCGTTAGCACCGCGTAAGAACATCGGCTGGGCCTCTATTCAGTGCTCGGCGAGAGTCGTATGGTCGCCGAATGATGAGCGCCAAAAACATTCAGGATTCATCTTGGAAAGGCGCTGTCGGTTTTTTCGTCGTTTTGGCCGCAGCATTGTTTCTTCCCGGCGTTGCACAAGCCGGAAATGTCACGCAAAGAGACGGACACGACTCCCGCAGCGCCCTGGACATCGCGTCCGTGGGTCATTCGTTCAACGGCGGCCTGGCGGTCGTCCACACACTACGGACGTACAAGCCCTTCTCCGGACGTCTCTTGAAGAACGGCAACACCGTCGCCTTTGCCTTCGACTCGAACGGCGACTACAAGCCCGATCGCCTCGCGATCGTGCTCTGGCTCGACGGGAAGCTCCGCGGCGCCGTCATGACGCCGCAAGGAAAGGTGCTTGCGCTCGCCGCCGTGGCCCGGCCGAACTCGCGCACGATCGCCGTCGGGGTTCCGGTGGATCTCGTTGCGAACAGGGCGCAGGGCAACTACCGGTGGCTTGCCATGACGCTGTACAAGAACAAAAAGGGCTGTCCGAAGACGTGCACCGACGTCGCCCCGAACCGCGGTCTCATCATGAACCAGCTGTGGCGGCTCGAGACGTTGTCCGTTTCGATCGCGGGCAGCGGCCGGGTGCGCGGCCCGAACGTCGAGTGTGCAATCGCCACATGCAGCGTGCGCTATCGGCGTGGCACGCGGATCAACCTGAACGCGGTTCCCGAGGACGGGTGGGTGTTCACCGGGTGGAGCGGCGCCTGCACGGGCACCGCTGAGTGCGTCGTGACGATGGATTCGGCGAAGTCCGTGACGGCGAACTTCCAGCCTATGTACGTGCTCTCGGTTTCCGTGGCCGGCCCCGGTCTCGTCACCGTCAGCCCGCCGGACGCCAATTGCTCGAGCGCGTTTCCCTGCATGCAGCGGTACGTCGTCGGAACGTCCGTGACGCTGACGGCTGCCACGGGTACGCAATTCATCCTCGACGGCTGGAGCGGAGCGTGCACGGGGACGAACCCCGTCTGCACGATCACGATGGACGGCAACAAGTCGGTCATCGCGAACACGCGGATCCGGCCCTCGACGCTGTCGGTCGGGCTCGGCGTCGCGCCCGGCGCGGGCGGGCATGTCACGTCGGCCCCTGCGGGCATCGACTGTCCCGGAGACTGCTCGGAGCCGTACTCGACCGAGACGAACGTGACGCTCACGGCCACGGCGGATCCGGGCTCGCTGTTCACCGGCTGGAACAGCATGTGGTGCCCGAACACGCCCACCTGCGTGCTCAACATGTGGCCGACGCAGGAGGGAAACAAGTCGGTGGCGCCATCGTTCGTGGTCGCGACGCGGTGAACCGACGCCGCGGCGCCGACGAGGCGGAAAAATGCGGCCACGAGGTGAACGACCGGTTACGAAGTGGTGCCGCGAAATGGCACAAGAGCTGCGCGCGCAGTAGCGTCGAGCCGTGGTCGATCCGGCGCGCATCGAGTCGGTGCCTTGCCTCGCGGCACTCCCGTCGGCCGTTCGAGCAGCGCTGGCCGACGCGTTCGACGAAGTCGCGGTCTCGGCGGATGAGCGAGTCGCGACCCAGGGCGATTTCGCGTACGAGCTGTTCGCAATCCTCGAGGGTACGGCTCGGGTCGAGCAGGACGGCATTGTCCTGGGGACGCTTGGGCCGGGCGATCTCTGCGGCGAGATTGGCCTGCTTCTGACCGGGCGCCGGACGGCTGCGATCGTCGCCGAGACGCCGATGCGACTGCTGACGCTGTTCGACCGGACCTTCCGTCGGGTGAGCAAGGAGCATCCGGAGTTCACCGACGTGGTCCGCGACCAGTGCCGCGGACGCTTCACAAGGCCCGCGTCGGTCTAGCCCGCCTTCGATCCCGGATCACTGCCACGGAAGTCCGCCGGGCTAGGCTCTCCAGGCGATGGAAGACCCAGCCCGCGACGAGCTGGACCCGCCGAGCTTCGAGCAGAGCGTCGAGGACGCGCTCGATTCGCTGCCGCCGGATCTGCGCGACTTCATGTCCAACGTGGCAATTGTCGTCGAGGACGAGCCGCCGCGGGGGATGCCGCTCCTCGGGCTCTACCAGGGGCTGCCGCTGACGAAGCGCGGCAGCTGGTACGCCGGGATTGCGCCGGACAAGATCACGATCTACCGCGGTCCGATCGAGCGCATCTACGGCACGGATCCCGAGCGCCTACGCGGGGAGATCCGCCGCGTGGTGCTCCACGAAATCGCGCACCATTTCGGCATCAGCGACGAGCGTCTCGTCGAGCTCGACCGCTACTGAGTCCTAGCTCTGGAACCCGTACGCCCGCGGGCGCACTTCGAGGATCGGAATGCCCTCGACGAACGTCGCGATTCGGTATTTCCGGCGGAGGATTCGCCCCGTCATGCCTGAGGAGTCGATCGTGTCGGGCCCCTGGACGAGAACGACGAGCGCGGGCCTCTGTCTCGCCAGCAGCCGGCGCGCCGAGGTGAGCGCGGTGTCGATCGACTCGACGTTGCGGTACCACATGTACGGAAGGGCCGGTCGCCGGTCGGCGAGGTAGTAGACCTCGGCTCCTGCCCAGAGGACGAAGATCCGATCGTTGGGGGCCGTGTGCGTTCGCACGTAGTCGGCGACGGCGGCCGAGTGCACGAGCCGGCCGTCCTTCGGCCAGATCGCGCGTGCCTGTGCCGGTCCGCCGGCAAACCAGAGCGGCACGGTCACGATCAGCGTGGCGAGCGCCGCGGCTCCACAGGCGGCTGTTGCGAGCGGACGGCGTACGACCAACAGCTCCCTGAGCCCGACGGCGGCGAGGATCGATAGCGGCGCCGCAAGCTGGATGTAGTAGTGCGAGTGGAAGTTGCCGCCGCCGAGGACGCCGATCACTGCGGCGCCGAGCCAGAGGCGGGCGAGGAGCGGCGAGGAGCGCCAGCCGATCGCCGCGAGCAGCGCGAGAACGCCCAGCCCTCTCGCCGCCGCCTGCAGCGACCCGATCAGCTGGTCGAGGCGGTGAATCGGCGAGCCGGTGAAGAGCGAATCGCCGTCCGCGCGGTAGGCGACGACGGCGTTCCACCAGTCCTGGGCGTGCGGGGCGGTCCAAGCTGCGATCGCGACCGGCACGAACGCCGCCAGCACGAGAATGACGACGCCGTAGGCGCGCCGGCGTTCCGTGATGAGCAGGAACGCGACCGCCGCGAGCCCGGCGTCGAAGGCCGACTGCTTGATCATGACCGCGCAGCCCGTGAGCAGGCCGGCGACGGCCAGCCAGACCAGATGGCGGCTACGGAGGTACGCGGTGAAGGCGAGCAGCGATAGCACCGCCGGAAACGCCGCCAGAAGCTCGCCGGACAACGTGAACGACTCGATGAACGGGGACGCGGCAAACGTTGCAAGTAGCAGGCCGGCGGCGATGCCTTCTATCGTTCCGCAGATCCGGACGGCCACGATTACCGTGGCGATAACGATGAGCATCGAAACCGCCGCCGCAACGATTCGAAGCGACTCCGTCGAGCCGCCTCCGACCTCCAGGAGGCCTCGATAGACGAGCAGCAGGCCTTGCGGGCGGTCGACCCAGGCGCCGCGATAGAGGGCGGCTCCGTTGTCCCAGAGTCGCGCGATCTGGGCGTAGCCACCCTCGTCGGCCGTGAGCGGCGCGCCCCAGAACGCGACGCGGGCGCCGAGCGCCAGCAGCGCCGCGACGAGCGCAGCAAGCGTTGGGGCCCACCACGCGCTGACCTCGATGCGCCGAAGATCGCGCTGGCGGCCGGAATTCCGCTCGCCGTCCTGGCCGTTGGAGTCGGCTTCTTCGACTTGACGGTGTCGCCGGATCGCTATGCCGTGCTGCTCTTCATCTCGGCGGTTGCCATCGGTCGCGGGCGCCGCTACCTGCTGGACTTCGTGCCGTATGTCACGCTTATCGTCGTCTATGCCGAGCTCCGTGGGCTTGCCCACGTTCTGCGACCGGAGCCGTATTTCACGCCACATCTCGACCTCGAGCGCTGGCTCTTCGGCGGCAGCGTCCCGACAAGCGTCCTACAAGACTGGTGGTGGGCCGGGTATGAGCGCTGGTACGACTCCGTGCTTCTGGGGGTCTCACGAATTCACCAGTTCGTTCCGCTGACCCTAGCGTTCGTGCTCTGGATGCGTCGCAGGGCACTGTACTTCCGCTTCGCGACGACGATGGTCACGCTCTCCTTCGCGGCTGCGCTTTCCTTCGCTCTCTACCCCGCAGCGCCCCCATGGCATGCGTCCGATGCAGGCCTCATCTCGGCAGTCAAGATCGGCGGCCACCCCACGACGACAGCGACCGTGTGGGCGCCGTACGACCTCGTGCGCGGGAACCCTGACGCAGCGATTCCCTCCCTGCACGCCGGGTATGCCTTCCTCGTCTTCCTGATGGTCTCGAGCCTCTTCTGGCGGACGCGCTGGCGCGTCCCCGTCGTCTGTGTCGCGGCGATCTACCCGGCTCTGCAGTCGTTCGCAGCCGTCTATACGGGGAACCACTACGTGGTCGACCTCCTGATCGGCTACGGCTACGCGACCGCCGTCTTCTTCGCCGTCAGGTATGTCTGGCATCGCCTCCGCCTGCCGGCTGCCGAGAACTGGACGGAGCCCTAGCCACCATCCCCTCACCGCGCTACCAGTTCGTCGACTGCCGGTGGGAGCTCGGCAGTCCAGGCAAGGGGAGAGAGTTGTACCTCGAAGGCCACATCCCGGGCGCGTCGTTTCTCGACGTCGACGAGGATCTCGCCGACGTGACCGCCGAAGGTGAGGGGCGGCATCCGCTGCCGAGCGCCGAGCGCTTCGCGGAATGCGCCGCCCGTGCCGGGATCGGCGACGGCGTCTTCGTCGTCGCGTACGGGAGCATGGGCGGAGCCGAGCGCCTCTGGTGGCTGCTGCGCCACTTCGGCCACGACGACTGCGCGGTTCTGGCCGGCGGGATCGAGTCGTGGCTCGGTCCCCTCACGGCCGGCGAGGAGGACGTCGACGCGGCAATATTCACGCCTCGTGAGCGTGCCGGCGACACGATTGCCGTGGAAGAGATTGCCCGCCGCCTCGGAGATCCGAAGCTCGTCCTCGTCGACGCGCGGCTCGCACCGCGATGGCGCGGAGAGGAGAACCCGATCGACAAGGTGCCGGGACGGATCCCCGGCGCACTCAATGCGCCTTGGAACGATGTGGTGCCCGACCTTCCCGAAGGTGAGGTCGTCGCCTACTGCGGCTCGGGGGTCACTGCAGCGGTGACCGTCCTTCGTCTGGCGCTCGCCGGCCGCGACGTGCGCCTTTACCCCGGCTCGTGGAGCCAGTGGGAAACGCTCGACCTCCCGATCGAGCGCAGCGAGACATGAACGTTCGCCTCACCACGGTTCCGTCCGAGGGGGAGGCCGAGACGATCTGCGGTCTGCTCAGAACGAACGGAATCCCCTGCGCCTACAGGGCGCCGGAACTCTCCGCCGAGGCCTTCGGAGGCATGTGGCGAGAGATCCTCGTGGCCGAGGATGATCTAGAGTCGGCCCGGGAGCTGATCGAGCCTGAGGACGAATCTAGGCAGCTGTAGCTTTGCCCAGCTCCGGTAAGTACGGCCGCCAGCCGACCGGGATCTTCGGCGTCGCCAGGCGGATGTAGAGCACCGGCTGCGGCACTCTCGGCTTCGTCCGCAGCACCATCTCGATCTCGTGCAGGAGGCGGTTGCCCTTCTTGAGGTTGCACGGCGCGCAGGAGGTGACCACGTTCTCCCAGACCGAGTCGCCGCCACGGCTGCGGGGGACGACGTGGTCGAGCGTCAGCCGGCCACCCGAGCTCCCGCAGTACGCGCAGCGCCAGCCATCGCGGGCGAAGAGGGCGCGTCTCGAGATCTTCCGCTGGACCGTCCGCGGAACGGACACATAGGTGACGAGCCGGATGACGTGAGGCCACGGATACGTGTCCGAGGCGGAGTGGAGCGGCTGCTCCAGCGCCTCGATCACCTCCGCCTTGCCCTTGAACACGAGGACGTGCGCACGCCGGACCGAGCAAACGTTCAGCGGCTCGTAGCTGGCGTTCAGCACCAAAACCTGGGTCATGACCAGGCAAAACGATAGCTACGCAAACTTCCGTTAAGAGGTCACTAGGATCACCACCCGTGAGCGTCTCGGCATCAACGGCGGCCTGGATCGCGATCGGCGCGTGCGTCGCCGCCGTCCTCACGCTCGGCGCCGTCCTCTATCTGTGGACGAAGCTCCGCAAGCTGCGAGAGGCCCAGCGGGTCGTGCTCGGCGGCGGGCAAGGCGACCTCGTCGACTTCGCCGTCTCGCTGCAGGCGCGGATCGACGACCTCCATCGCGCTGTCGACGAGGTCGCAGCGGGCCTGTCGCGAGTCGACCGCCGCGTGGACGGTTGCGTCTCGAAGACCTCGATCGTCCGCTACGACGCGTACGAGGGCGCAGGCGGACACCAGTCAGCGTCGCTGGCGTTCCTCGACGCCGCCCGCTCGGGCGTCGTCTTCAGCGCGATCCAGGGCCGGGACTACGCGAGGATCTACGTGAAGGAGCTAGACCACGGCCGTGCACCTGTTGCGCTCTCGCCTGAAGAGCAGGAGGCCGTAGAGCGAGCCATGTCCTCCTCGGCCTAGCCGCCTGGATAACTGAAGATCACGGGGTACTCGGCGGTGTTGTTTGAAAGGTTTGTCTCGCCGGGGACCTTGTCGACGTCGACCTGCAGCGTCGTTCGCCGGACGAAAGGCACGTTGGTGATGTTCCGGAAGGTGACGGTCTGCTGCTCGCCCGGCTCGGTGAGGTCGACCGTCTGGCGGCGGACGATCGGCTCCGGGCTCTTCTGGATCGTCAACGTGACCCGGACGCCCGTCTCGGTCGAATCGCCCGAGTTCTCGAAGGTCACCTGGAAGCCGAGATCGGTCGTCGCGACGATCTCGTTGAGCTGATCCTTCGAAAGCTCGGCACCGCCGAGAACCTTGACCGAGACGAGGCTGTGGCCGTGCGGGCCGGGTGAGGTCGTCGTGCCGCCTCCGCCTCCACTGACCCGCTGCCAGATCGTCTCCATCGCCGTGGAGGTTGCGAGATCCGGGTTCTGCACGAAGTTCGAATCCGGCACCTGGACTCCCTGAATGTCCTGATTTCGGAGCTCCTGCATGGCCGGGTCCCTGAACTGGTCGTCCCAGACGACGTCGCTCGCGACGAGCCGGCGAGCCTGTGCTCCGAGGAGCTGCCCGGCTTGGTTCGCATTCTTTGTCTGCGCGGAGAACCCGTCGCGGAGGCCCCGAAGGCCGCTGACCCGAAACTGCAGGGCCTCGACCATGTGCTGCTGCTCGTTCCTGAGCGGCCCGGGCTCGGAGATGTTCTCAGCCGAGTCGACCAGTTGCTGCTGCTGCTGCGCGAGCCCGTCCAGTGTCTGGACGAGCTGCGTCTTCGTGATGTCCGGCTTCGTGATCGCAGTGTTGAGCGACGCGCCGATTCGCTCCGACTGGTTCGCAACCTGATCGACGTCGCCCATGTAGTTGCTGTAGGTGTCCTTCTTGGCCTCACCTCGACAGCTGGAGATCCAGAAGACGAGCAGGACGACGACGAGGATCGCAAGGCTGATCAGCCCGATCAGGCGCAGGAGCGGGGTGAGCCCGGAAGGCGGCCCCGGCGGACGCCGAGGGCGCCGGGTCCGAGGTTGGCGGTCCGGCCGCTCTGCCTCGGTCGTCGCCGGCTCTTCGAAGAAGTCGAACTCGATCTCGGAATCGCGCTCAGTCATGCGCCCCGCCGGGCCACTGTAACCACTCGATCGGCTTACAGAGCTCGGAAAGGACTTCATCCGGCAGTGCCTAACCCAAAGCGCACATGACGACAGCGGTCGCGACGCTTTCGGCCAGTGAGCTCGTCCTCGGCCGGTACCGGCCCCTGCGGCCGCTCGGGAGCGGCGGCTCGGGCTCGGTCTGGCTCGCGCGCGACGAGACCAATGGTCTCGACGTCGCGCTGAAGATCGTCACGCGCGAAGGCAAGGCCGGCACGCGCGCTGAACGCGAGGCCGAGGCGGCTGCACGGCTACGCCACCCGAGGTGCCTCCGCGCCTACTCGTTCGACGGCGACGACCGGAACGTCTACATCGCCTACGAGTACGTTCCCGGCCAAACGCTGCGCGACCGCATCCGCGGCGGCGATCTCACCGACGCGGGCGCGATCGAGGTCGGTGCGCAGGTTCTCGAGGGCCTGGGCCATGCGCATGCGAACGGGATCGTCCATCGCGACGTGAAGCCGACGAACGTCCTCGTGGCCGACGGGCCGGAGATCGAGGTTCGGCTGCTGGACTTCGGTCTCGCCCAGTTCGCTGAGGCCGAGACGCTGACCGGAGCCGGCGACGTACCGGGCACGCTGGCCTACATCTCCCCGGAACGGCTTCAGGGCGAGGAATCCTCGTTCGCAGCGGATGTCTGGGCCGTAGGCGTCGTGCTCTGGGAGGCGCTGACGGGCTACCACCCCTTCTGGTCGTCCTCGCCCGTCGAGACCGCGCGCCGGATCGACGCCGGTGCGCCTCCGCTCGAGTCGCAGCGCCCGGATCTTCCGCGCGCGCTCTGCGACGCCGTCAACCGCGCCCTCGCGATCGACCCGAAGCGGCGTCCGACGGCCCTTCAGCTCGCGCAGCGCCTCCGCGACGCCCTGGGCGCTCGCACACGCCGCAAGCGGCCGAGCACGTTGCCGGTTTTGCCGGCTCCACCGCTCCAACGTGCCGCTGCGGCCGCGGCCGCGGGCGTCTTCACCGTCGGTGCCGGCGTGCTGCTCCCCTTCTATCCCGTCGGCTGGGCGTGGGGAATCGGTGCGCTCGCCGCAGCGCTCACCGTGCTTCGTCCCCGGCTCGGCCTCGCGTTCGCCCTCGCAACCGCGGTTCTGCCGCTCGGGAACGTCTCGCTTGCGCTCGCGCTCGTGTACTCGGCCGGAGCCGTGGCGTGGCTCGTCGCCACCTGGAGGAGGCCGGAGGAGGGCCTCTATGCCGTGGCCGGCCCTCTCCTGGCGCTGTTAGGCGCGACCGCGCTCCTCCCGCTCGCCGTTCTCCACGTGCGGAGTGCGGTGTGGCGTGGGATCCACGTTGCGCTCGGCGTCCTTCTCGCCGCCGTCGTGGCCGGCCTCAGCGGTGCGACCTTGCCGCTCAGCGGCCGTGAGCCGCCGTCGCTCGGCATTGCCGGCAGCGAGGACCCCGGCGCCGTCGTCACCGCGCTCTTCCGCGCTCTCGTCGAGCGGCCGGAGGTCCCGATCGCCGCTCTCACGCTCGGTCTCTTCGCCGCCCTCCTCCCGCTCCTGTGCGCTCGGGGACTGTGGGCGATCGCCGGTCTCGGCGCGGCGGCGCTCGCCGCCCTGCTCCTTCCCGTGGCTTCCGTCCAGGCCGTGCCCGTCGTTGCCGGAATCTGGCTCTGCTGCGCGATCCTGGCCGTCAGAGAGCTACGTCCGGCTCGCTAAAGTGGCGCCGGGTCGTTTGTGCTTCGAAGTATCGAGCAGAAGATCGAATCCCTCTTCGAGGGCGCCTTCGGCCGCGCCTTCCGTCGCAACGTGCAGCCTGTCGAGGTTGCACGCAAGCTCGCGAAGGAAATGGACGACTACAAGATGGTCTCGGTCTCGCAGGTCTACGCCCCGAACGAGTACGTCGTCTACCTGTCACCGGGCGACCGGGGCCAGTTCGAGAGCTACGAACCTGCTCTGATCAAGGAGCTCGAGCAGTACCTGCTGGAGCACAGTCGGCGGGAGGGGTACGTCCTGCTCTCGAAGCCGAAGGTCTCCTTCGAGACGGACGATGATCTCGAGGTCGGGCTGTTCGGGATCGCCAACCGGATGATCCAGCGCGAGGCGCCCGACCAGGAGCCCGAGCTCGCGCCCGAGCCGGGTGAGACCCGCGTGTATCGCGCCGCCCCGGTCGAGACGGAGGCGGCCTCCGCCGAGGATCTGGGCGTCGAGCCAGAGCCCGAGCCCGAGCCCGCGACGGTGACGGTCAACGGTCGCGCGCATGAACTCAACAAGCCCAGCGTCGTCATCGGGCGTTCGAGGGAATCCGACATCCGCGTCTCCGATCCCAACGTCTCGCGACAACACGCCGAGATC
This sequence comes from Gaiellaceae bacterium, assembly GCA_035311205.1. Lineage (GTDB taxonomy): Bacteria > Actinomycetota > Thermoleophilia > Gaiellales > Gaiellaceae > JACDAN01. The sequence goes on from DATGDB010000047.1 coordinate 38,867, forward strand.
CGCCAGGAGGGCTCGACGTACTGGGTCGTGGACCTGGGGTCGACCAACGGGACGTCGGTCAACGGCCGCGCGCTGAAGCGGGGGAAGCTCGACGACGCGGATCGCATCACTCTCGGCTCGACCGAGCTCGTCTTCAAGCTGCCATGATCGCCGCAGCAGTCGAGGTCGACGCTGTCCTGCTCGGCCTCAAGATCGGGTTTCTGGTTCTGCTCTACCTGTTCATCTGGCGGATCGTGCGCTCGGTTGCCAAGGACGTTCGCCTGCCGCAGGAGAGCTTCGTGCTGGCACCTCAGCAAGCAGCTGCCGCCGGGCTCGGACGGCCGCTCGCCGGCAGGCTGGTCGTCCTTTCCAGCCCTGCGCTCGACGCACACACGGAGCGTGATCTCGATTCCACGCCCGTCACGATCGGACGTGCCCCCGAGAACGATCTTTCCCTCGACGCGGACGAATTCGCCTCGGTTCAGCATGCGCGCATCGAGCCCAGGCGCGACGGCGTCTGGCTGGAGGACCTCGGCTCGACGAACGGCACCTTCGTGAACGGGGTCAAGGTGACGCAGCCGAGGAGGCTCGAGCCCGGCGACGTGATCCGCGTCGGAGAGACTGACCTGAGGTACGACCAATGAAACTGGGCGCCACTGCAGCGCTGTCGCATCCGGGGCGCAGGCGCCGGCACAACGAGGACTCGTACGTCCTCGAACCGCCGCTCTTCGCGGTCGCCGACGGGATGGGCGGTGCCAAAGCCGGTGAGATCGCCTCGAGCCTCGCGGCAGCCGCCGTCCAGGAAAGCGCCGGCGACGGCGCGACCGGAGAGGCTCGCGTGGCGGCGCTGATCGAAGAGGCCAACCGGCGAGTGTTCCGGCGCGCGAACGAGGATCGAGCCGTTTCGGGTATGGGGACAACCATGACGGTGGCCCTGGTCGAGGACGAGCGGGTCGCGATCGGACACGTCGGTGACTCGCGCGCGTACCTGATCAGGGACGGGCGCCTCGAGCAGCTCACGGACGACCACTCGCTCGTCGCAGAGCTCGTCCGGAGTGGGAAGCTGACGCCCGAAGAGGCCGAGGCCCACCCGCAGCGGTCCGTGATCACGCGCGCGCTCGGGACGGAATCGGAGGTCGACGTCGACACCTTCTCCGTGCACGCAACACCAGGCGACCTCTTCCTCCTCTGCTCGGACGGGCTCACCGTGATGGTCGACGACGACACGATCCTCGAGGCGGTCGAGCAGCACCGCTCGAATCTCGACGAGGCGGCGAAAGCGCTCGTCAACGCCGCCAACAAGGGGGGCGGCGAGGACAACATCACGGTCGTCTTCTTCGAGCTGGACGGCGACGGAGAGCCGGACGACACGGCGCAGACAGCGAGCAGCGTCGCGATCGAGCACGAGACGGCCGATGAGGAAACGCTCGACGAGTCGCACCCGCAGCCGGTCGTCGAAGTCGTGGAGCCCAGCCGCCGCGGCAAGACCCTGTGGGCTCTCGCCGTCGTCGCGGTGCTCCTCATCGCCGCCGCCGTGATCCTCTGGCTGCTGGATCAGGTCTGAGCATGTCCCTCAGAAACCGCGAGCTCATGAGCCTGGTCGTCGTCGGCGCGGTCGTCGGCTTCGGGTTCGCGAGCGTGTACATCGCCCGGCAGGAGGTCGTGAACTCGGCGTCGCTCTCCTACGGCCTGTTCTTCCTCGGCCTCTATCTCGTCGCGCACCTGATTGCCCGGGTGACGGTGCCGAACGCCGACCCCTACCTCCTGCCGATGGCCGGGCTCCTGACGGGGATCGGCCTGACCGAGATCTACAGGCTGGACGAGAACGACGCGTTCAAGCAGGGGCTCTGGATCGTGATCGGCCTCGGCGCCTTCGCGGCGACGCTGTTTCTGCTGCGCGACGACTACCGCAAGCTCGAGAGCTACAAGTACCTCTTCGGCCTCGGAGCGATCGCGCTGCTCCTGCTGCCGATCGTCCCCGGCCTCGGCTCCACCGTCAACGGCGCTCGTCTCTGGGTCGACGTCGGGCCACTGCACTTCCAGCCCGGCGAGCTGGCGAAGATCCTCCTCATCGTCTTCCTCGCGGGCTACCTGCGCGAGAAGCGCGAGGTGCTGGCGCAGTTTCGGCTCAAGGATCTCGGGCCGCTCTTCCTGGTCTGGGGTGCGGCGATGCTCGTCCTCGTCGTGACGAACGACCTCGGAGGCGGCATTCTGTACTTCGGGATCTTCCTCGCGATGCTGTACGTGGCGACCGCCCAGGTCTGGTTCGTGGTCGCCGGAAGCGTGCTCTTCGTCGGCGGCGCCGCCGCGGTCTATTCGGCGATCCCGCGCGTCCAGGAGCGCGTCCAGATCTGGCTCGATCCGTGGAAAGACGCCTATGGTGACGGCTACCAGACCGTCCAGTCCCAGTACTCGATCGCGAACGGGGGCTTCGGCGGCACCGGCTTCGGAAAGGGCACGTTCACCGACGCCGCGGGCCACCAGCTGATCCCCTACGTGAACACGGACTTCATCTACTCCGCGCTCGCGCAGGAGCTCGGGCTCATCGGCATCTGCGCCTTCCTGCTCGTCTACATGCTCTTCGCTGCGCGCGGGTTCCGGATCGCGCTGCTGGCGCAGGACGGGTTCTCGAAGCTGCTCGCGGTCGGCTTGACCTTCGCCTTCACTCTGCAGGCCTTCATCATCATCGGCGGGATCGTCCGGATCATCCCGCTGACGGGGATCACGCTGCCCTTCGTCAGCTACGGGGGATCGAGCATCGTTGCGAACTTCGTGCTGCTCGCCGGCCTGCTCCTCGTGTCCGACCGCGCGAACGAGGGCGCGCGGCGATGAACAACCAGATCAGCCGCCTTGCCGTGGCCTCGATCGTGCTCGTGACGAGCCTCATCGTGGGGACGACGTACTGGCAGGCCTGGGCCGCGCCGAGCCTCGCGAACCGGCGCGACAACGCGATCAAGGTGGTCGCCCAGTTCTCGATCAAGCGCGGGAACATCTATGCCTCCGACGGAACGCTCATCGCGCGCAACGTCCGCCGGCGGCTCGGCGGGCAGACGCTCTACTTCCGGCGCTATCCCCGCGGACCGCTCTTCGCGCATCCCGTCGGGTACTCGACCCAAGCGCGGTCACGGTCGGGGGTGGAGCAGTCGCGCAACGACTATCTCACCGGCTCCAACACGAACCTCGCCACCCTGCTCGACACCACGCTGGACAAGCTCCGCGGGACGACGATCGAAGGGAACGACCTGATCCTGACGCTCCGGCCGAGGCCGCAGAAGGTGGCGCTCGACGCGTTGGCGGGGCAGTGCGGCGCGGCCGTTGCGCTCGACCCGAAGACGGGGAAGGTGCTCGTGATGGCGTCGAGCCCCAGTTACGACCCCAACCAGGTGGAGCGCAACTTCCGGCGCGTCCAGCGGGGCCGCGGCCCGTGTCCGGTCGCCCCCTTGCTCGACCGGGCATCCACCGGGCTGTTCACGCCGGGGTCGATCTTCAAGGTGGTCACAGCCGCCGCGGCGCTCGACACAGGGAAGTTCACGCCCCAGTCCACCTTCTATGACCCGGGCTACTGCATCGAGTATGGACAGCGCGTGAACAACTACGACACGACCACGCCGTTCGGGACGGTCAACTTCTCGCAGGCGCTCATTAACTCGATCAACTCGTCGTTCTGCGAGATGGGGAAGAAGCTCGGCCCCGAGGTGATCCTCGACTACGCCCGGCGCTTCGGCTTCTACAAGGATCCACCGATCGACTTGCCCTCCGGCGAGCGCGCGCCCAGCGGGCTCTACCGGGGCGGGAAGCTGCTCCCGCGGTCCGAGGAAGGGCGCGCCGACCCGGGCCGGCTCGCGTTCGGACAGGAGCGGATGCTCGTCACGCCTCTCCAGATGGCGATGGTGGCCGGAGCAATCGCGAACAAGGGCGTGGTCATGGAGCCCTATCTGACCGATCGCGCGCGAAAGCCCGACGGCTCCGTACTGGTCAAGTTCAAGCCCAAGGAACTGCGCCGCGCCGTCAAGCCGGAGGTCGCCGACGAGATCGCGTCGATGATGGAGAGCGTGGTCACGAGCGGGACCGGAACGGCGGCGCAGATCCCGGGCGTTCGAGTGGCCGGCAAGACGGGAACCGCCGAGACCGGCCGCTCGGGCCGGAACACGACCTGGTTCATCTCCTTCGCGCCGGTCGACAACCCCAAGTACGCGGTTGCCGTCGTTTTGCAGAACCAGAGCGGCACGGGGGGTAGCACCGCGGCCCCGATCGCGAAAGAGATCTTGCAGGCGCTGATGCGATCTCCGTCGAAAGGGTCTGGTTAGCACATGGCGGTCTCGGACACCCTGATCGGGATGATGTTCGACGGTCGCTATCGCATCCTGCGCAAGCTCGGCTCGGGCGGGATGGCAAACGTCTACCTCGCGGAGGACGAGGAGCTCGGCCGGCGGGTCGCGATCAAGATCCTGAACGACCGGCACGCGAACGACGACCAGTTCGTCGAGCGCTTCCGCCGGGAGGCGAAGAACGCCGCAGGCCTCTCCCACCCGAACATCGTCTCGATCTACGACCGCGGCGAGGCCGAGGGCACCTACTACATCGCAATGGAGTACCTCGAGGGCCGGAGCCTCAAGGAACGGATCGTCGCCGAGGGGCCGCTGCCAATCGCGTCGGCGATCGAGATCGCAAGGCAGATCCTGCGCGCGGTCGGCTTCGCGCACCGGCGCCAGATCGTCCACCGCGACATCAAGCCCCACAACGTGCTCCTCGTTCAGGACGGTCCAGTCGACGGCGACGAGCGCTTCAAGGTCACGGACTTCGGGATCTCGCGCACGGCGACGAGCCAGATGACGGAGGCAGGTTCGATTGTCGGGACCGCGCAGTACCTCTCGCCGGAGCAGGCGCGCGGCGCTCCGGTCGACCAGCGCTCCGACATCTACTCCGTCGGGATCGTGCTCTACGAGCTCCTGACCGGCCAGCTGCCGTTCACAGGTGAGACGCCGCTCGAGATCGCGATGAAGCACCTCTCCGAGATCCCGAGGGCGCCGTCCGAGCTCAGGCCCGAGCTCCCGACCGACCTAGACATGATCGTGCTGAGGGCGCTCGCGAAGGATCCCGCTGATCGCTTCGAGAGCGCGGAGGAGATGGAGCGGGAGCTTGCGCGCGTCGCGGGCGGCGGTGGAGTGACCACGGAGACCGCCGAGGCGGCGACGGCGGTTCTCGCCGGTGCCGGGCTCGCCGAGGCAGCGCCGACGATGATCTCGCGCCGGCCGGTCGTGGCGCCGCGGGAGACCTACGACGACCACTACTACGACTACGAGGAGCCGCCGCGCCGTCGTCGGCCGCTCTGGCCGTGGCTGCTCGCGATTCTCCTCGCGGCAGGGGCGATCGTCGCCGGCTTCTACGTCTGGGACCGGATCCAGGACGAGCTGAACGCGACGAAGCCCGTGGCCGTGCCGCTCGTCGAAGGAATGCGGAAGCCGCTGGCCGAGAAAGCGATCCGGGACGCCGGCCTCAAGCCGCGGGCGATCAACCGCTCCCACCTCACCGTCCCCGTCGGCGAAGTCTTCGCGCAGGACCCCGACGCCGGCGAGCGGATCCAGAAAGGGAACGCCGTGCGGATCTTCGTCTCGACCGGAAAGCCCCGGGTCAACGTGCCGGATGTCTTGGGGGCGAGAGAGGCCGACGCGATCGCGACGATCCGCGCCGCGGGCCTGATCCCCAATCCGGTCGAGATCTTCTCCGACGACCCGCAGGGCTCGGTGATCGCCCAGGACCCGAAGGGCGGAACGAGCGTCGTTCGCGGCAGCACGGTTCGCATCAACATCTCGAAAGGTCAGCAGACGACGGGGCTTCCGAACGTGATCGGCCTGTCGTATGACAGCGCAGCTGATCAGCTGCGGCGTGCCGGGTTCACGCCGAGTCGGAAAGACGTCGACTCGAGCGAGCCGAAGGGCACCGTCATCGAGATGGATCCTTCGCCGGGCTCGCTCCAGCCGCCGGGGACCAAGGTCACTGTCACCGTTTCGAAGGGCCAGGCGACGTCGGCGATCCCGGATGTGACCGGAATCGACGAGGCGAGCGCGCAGGCGACGCTCGAGAACGAGGGCTGGAAGGTCTCGATCAGAGACACGCCGACGCAGGATCCCGCCGAGGACGGGATCGTTCTCGACCAGGCGCCGTCGGCCGGCGAGCAGGCGAAGCCGGGCGCGATGGTCACGCTGTTCGTCGGCCGGCTGGAGCAGACGTCCCCACCGCCTCCTGCGCCGACGCCTCCCCCGCCGCCGCCCGGTCCGCCGCCCCCGTGAGCCGCTGCGTCCGCGTCGCAGTCGTCGCGGGAGGCCGCTCGAGCGAGCACGAGATCTCGGTAGCCTCGGCGCGGTCCGTCATCGAAGCGCTCGACCCCGATCGCTACGAGGTCGAGACGATCGAGATCGGCCGCGACGGACGCTGGGCGCTCAACTCGGGGATGAAGGAGCTCGACAGGCCCGTGGCGGAGACGCTTCCGGTGCCGACCGGTTCGCCGCCGGAGACGCTGGGGCGCGTCGACGTCGTCCTCCCGATCCTCCATGGCCCCTTCGGCGAGGACGGGACCGTTCAGGGGCTGCTCGAGCTGGCCGGGGTGCCGTACGTCGGCGCCGGTGTGACCGCGTCGGCGCTGTGCATGGACAAGGATCTCTTCAAGTCCGTCTGCCGAGACAAGGGGATCCCGGTGACGCGGTCGGTGACGGTCAGGAACGGCGACCGGCCCGAGAACCCATTCGGCTACCCGGTGTTCGTCAAGCCGGTGCGGCTGGGGTCGTCGGTGGGGATCACGAAGGTCGAGGGCGAGGAGCAGCTCGAGGACGCAGTGGCGCTCGCGCGGCGCCACGACGACAAGGTTCTCGTCGAGGAATTCGTCGACGGCGTGGAGGTCGAGTGCGGCGTGCTCGGAAACCGCGAGCCGATCGCCTCGGTTCCGGGAGAGATCGTCGCGCACGGGTTCGGCGGCGTCGACTGGTACGACTACTCGGCCAAGTACGACGAGGGCGGAATGGACCTGATCATCCCGCCGCGGATCCCGCAGCCGGCGATCGAGCGCGTGCAGGAGATCTCCGTCGACGCGTTCATCGCCTCAGATTGCGAGGGCATGGCCCGCGTGGATTGCTTCGTAACCGGCGACGGCGAGGTGCTCGTCAACGAGCTGAACACGATTCCGGGCTTCACAGCGACGAGCGTCTACGCGAAGCTCTTCGAGGCTTCGGGGATCCCGTACCCGGAGCTGCTCGACCGCCTGATCGAGCTCGCGCTCGAGCGACACGAGCGCCGCGATCGGCTCGAGTACTAGGCCGCCTTCACTTCGTTCACATGCGCCCTGCTGTCGAGATCGGTGATCCAGATCACGAAGTAGCGGGCCTTGGCGTCCTGCAGGTCGAAGGTGGTCTGGGCGTCGACGGTCTCGGAGTTCGAGACAGGCTGGAACGGCCCCTGAGGCGAGTCGCCGTCCCGGATCTCGGCGGTGAACCCGGGCGTGTCCGTCGTGACGATGATCGACTTCGGCTCGACCACCTTGCCGGCGTCGAGGACGAGACCGACGCCCGGCTTGCTGTTCGAGAAGTCGTTGTACGTCTCGGTCGTCCAGTACGTCCCAGGGTTGCCGTCGGTGGCATTCGGCGCTTCATCGTCGTGCTCGGCGCCGTCGCCGGGCGGCGCGGGGTCGAAGGCGCCGAGCCCCGAGAGCCGGATAGGGCCATTCGTCGCGGCCGCCGGCGAACCGCCGCCGTCGTCGCGAAGCGCGATTGCTGCGTACGCAGCCAGCGCCGCGACCACCACGACGGCAAGAACGGCCAGGAGCGGCCATAGGAGGCCTGTCCTTCGCCGCTGCCGCGCGGGTCGCGGCGGCCTGGCCGGCGTAACCCGCCTCCGCGAGATCATCGTCGCCTCCTCCGAGCTCGGATCGAGGTCGGCGAGGCAGGTCTCCAGCTCGGCGACGAACTCGTCCATCGACTGGAAGCGGTCCTCCGGACGCTTCGCCATGGCGCGCTCGATCGCCATCGCGACACGCGGCGGACAGTCCGGCCGCCGTTCGAGGACGTCCGGCGGCGGCTCGTTCACGTGCCTGAGCGCGACGGCGACGAAGTTCTCGCCGTGGAACGGGACGCCGCCGGTCAGCAGCTCGTAGAGGACGACGCCGAGCGAGTAAACGTCGGTGAGCGCGTCTACCCGCTGGCCGCGGGCCTGCTCCGGCGCGATGTACTCGCTCGTCCCGAGCACGGTGCCGGTGATCGTCACGCCGTCCACGTCGACGGAGCGCGCGATGCCGAAGTCGGTCATCTTGGCCTGGCCGTCCTCGTTCAGGAGGACGTTCTGCGGCTTGACATCGCGGTGGATCAACCCCCGGTCGTGCGCGAACCCGAGCGCGCGGGCCATCTGCAGGGCGAGCAGGAGAGCTTCCCGGATCGGCAGCGGCCCCTGCCGCTCGATCACCTGCTTGAGGTTTCGCCCGGCGACGTACTCGAAGACGATGTACTGCCGTCCGCCGTCCTCGCCGCGGTCGATGACCGTGACGATGTTGGGGTGGCTGAGCTGAGCGACCGACCGGGCCTCGCGCCGGAAGCGCTCGACGTACTCCTCGTCCTGCGTGAATTGTTCGTGGAGAACCTTGATCGCGACGGTGCGGTCGAGCAGGCGGTCTTGCGCCTTCCAGACGGTCGACATACCGCCCCGACCGACCAGCTCGAGCAGCTCGTAGCGGCCTGCAATCACCTCTTCGGACACGGGAGGAAAGGGTAGTTCGCTCATCTACGAGGGCGACGGCGGGATCTCGGTGACGAGCTCGCGGGAGAGCCGGTCGATCATCGCCCTCACCTCGTCGTGGCGCTCCGGCTCCCAGCCCTCGAGCAGCTGTGCGAGCCCCTCACGGCGCGCGTCGACGACTCGGGCGTACACCGACTCGCCTGCACCGCGGAGATGAGCGTCCTCGACGAGGCCGCGTTCGCGAAGCGATGCATGGGCGCTGATGATCCTCGGATCTTCGAGGTCGAGAGCCGTCCCCTCCCCGAGCCGGGTGAGCAACCAGAGCTCCCCGGGCTCGAGGTCGACGTCGGCCCGCTCGGCGAGCTGCTCGTAGACGCGCCAGCGGTTCTCGCGCTGCGCGAGCGTGGCCAGGATCCGCTCGAGCTCGGGCAGCGACTCCGCCTCGCGCGGCATCGCGAAGTGCTCCGCGACGCCTCCGGCCTCGGTGCTCTTCCGGAGCGGCACCTCGCGCAAGAACCAGGCGAGGACGAAGGCGAGGACCGAGATTCCCGCTGCGACAGCGAACACCGGCCGAAGCGACTCTGCGAACGCGCCGACGTAGGCCGAATGAACGGCCGGCGGCAATGCTCGGACGATGTCCGGCGCGGCGGCGGCCGGCGCGTGAACGCCGGGCGGTAGCGCCGTCGCGAGATTCGTGGCCAGCTGGTTGGCGAAGATGGCGCCGAACAGCGAGACGCCGATCGATCCGCCCACCTGCCGGGAGAGCGTCGACCCCGAGGTTGCGACACCGAGGAGCTCATAGGGAACGGCGTTCTGCGCGGCCAGGACGAGCACCTGCATCGTCATACCCAGCCCGAAACCGAGGATGACCATGTAGGCCGCGGTCCGCCAGATCGGCTGCGACACGCCGATCCCAGTGAGAAGGAACATCGCGAGCGTCATCAGCGCCGTTCCTGCGATCGGAAACGGCCGATAGCGGCCGAACCGCGAGATCAGCTGCCCGCTGCCGATCGACGTGACGAGGAGGCCGGCCATCATCGGGGTCAGCAGGAGACCGGAGGACGACGGGCTGTGCCCCTTGACGATCTGAAGGTAGAGGGGCAGGTACGTCACGGCGCCGAACAGGGCGAAGCCGACGATGAACCCGATCGCGCTCGAGACCACGAAGATCCGGTTTTGGAAGAGCTGGAGCGGCACGATCGGGTCGGCCGCGCGCCGCTCGACGAGCACGAACGCGATCAGGAGCAGAGGACCGAGGATGATCAGCGCGATGCTCTGGGGCGAATCCCAGGCCCACGTCGTCCCGCCGAGGCTCGTGAAGAGGATGATCGCGCAGAGCCCGGCGGCGAGAAGCGACGCGCCGAGGTAGTCGACCTGGCGGTGGACGTGTGCCGCCCGGGTGTGGAACGCCACGCCGATCACGGCGAGCGCCAGAGCCCCGAGCGGAAGGTTGATGTAGAAGATCCAGCGCCAGGTGAGGTGGTCGACGAAGAAGCCGCCGAGCAGGGGGCCGATCACAGTCGAGACCCCGAAGACGGCGCCGAAGAAGCCCTGATACTTGCCCCTCTCCCGCGGCGGGATGATGTCACCGATCACGGCGATCGACGTGACGATCAACCCGCCTCCGCCGATTCCCTGCAGCGCGCGGAACGCGATCAATTGGGGCATGTTCTGTGCGAGCCCGCAGAGCGCGGAGCCGATGAGGAAGATCACGATCGCCGTCTGCAGGACGCCCTTGCGGCCGTAGAGGTCGCCGAACTTCCCGTACAGCGGGCCAACGACGGTGGATGCCAGCAGGTAGGCGGTGACCACCCAGGAGAGGTGCTCGATCCCGCCGAGCTCGCCGACGATCGTCGGCAGGGCCGTCGCGACGATTGTCTGGTCGAGCGCCGCGAGCAGCAGGACCAGCATCAGCGCGCCGAAGATCAGCCGCACGCGCGGCGCCTGGTCGGCGGGGGTCATCCTGTTGTTCTAGCCGGAGAGCGCGGCTTCGAGCGCTTCCTCCCAGACGCCGAGCGCCTCGTCGAGCTCTGGGTCGGAGAGGGTCAGAGGTGTGAGCACGCGAATGCAGTTCGAGTAGATCCCGGACTTGAGCAGGAGCAGCCCGCGCTTCGCCCCCTCGTCCGTGACGGCCGAGGCGAGCTCCGGTGCGGGTTCTTTGCTCTCGGCGTCGGCGACGAGCTCGATCGCGAGCATCGCGCCAAGCCCGCGGACATTGCCGACCTGCGCGAAGCGCTCTTGCCAGGCGAGCATCCGCTCGCGCAGCTGGTCGCCGATCGCCGTCGCCCGGGCGCAGAGATTCTCGTCGGCGATGACGTCCAACACCGCCAGTGCCGCCGCCTGGGCGACGGGGTTGCCGACGTACGTGCCGCCGATCGCGGAGTCGCCCGGCGCGTCCATGATCTCAGCCTTGCCGATCACTCCAGAAAGCGGGAGGCCCATCGCGATCGACTTCGCTACGGTGATGAGGTCGGGCTCGACGCCGTAGTGCTCGATTGCGAGCAGCTTTCCTGTACGAGCGAAGCCCGTCTGCACCTCGTCGACGACCATGACGATCCCGTGCTCGTCGCAGAGCCGGCGTACGCCGTCCATGAACTCCTGCGGCGCGACGAGAAAGCCGCCCTCGCCCTGGACGGGCTCGACCACGATCGCCGCGACGGTCTCGGCCGCGACCTGCGTGACGAGTGCCCGTTCGAGCGCCGCGAGCGCTTCCTCGGCGCTTGGCCCGCGGTAGTCGTTGGGGAAGGGGACGCGGTAGACCTCCGGGGCGAACGGCCCCAGGCCGGCCTTGTAGGGGTGCGTCTTCGAGGTCATCGACAGGGCGAGCAAGGTGCGGCCGTGGAAGCCGCCCTCGAACGCGATCACCGCGGGGCGCTTCGTGTAAGAGCGCGCGAACTTGATCGCGTTCTCGGCCGCTTCGGTGCCGGCGTTGAAGAACGAGGCCTTGGCATTGGCGATCGGCGCGAGCTCGCAGAGGCGCTCGGCCAGGCGGACGTAGACCTCGTAGGGGACGATCGTGAAATCCGTGTGGCTGAAGCGCTCGAGCTGTTCCTGCGCCGCCTCGACGACCCGCGGGTGGGAATGACCGACGTTGAGGCAACCGACTCCGCCGGTGAAGTCGATGAACGTGTTGCCGTCCACGTCGGTGAGGCGCACGCCTTCGCCGCGCTCGATCACAATCGGGAAGGTGAGGGACAGCGGATCAGCGATGACGCGCTGTTTGCGCTCGATGATCGCGCGGGAGCGGGGCCCGGGTATGTCGGTTCGGATGTCGATCGTCTTCGTCGTCGCCATGAAGGCGACGATAGCGCAGCGATCGGCCCTGTGCATACTGAATAATCCGTATTCATGAGCGCCCGCGAGCGGCCGCTGCGGCGGCGCGATCTCGATGCGGATCCACTCCGCCAGTTCGAGCGTTGGTACGAGGAGGCCGCGCGAGTCGTCGAGTTCCCGGAGACGGTGGCTCTGGCGACGTCGACAGAGGCTGGGAGCCCGTCGGTGCGCATGGTGCTGGCGAAGGGCTTCGATGAGCGCGGCTTCAAGTTTCACACCGGTCACGGGAGCCGGAAGGCGCGCGAGCTCGCGGCGACGGGCCGCGGCGCGCTGCTCTTCTATTGGCACCCGCTCGGGCGGCAGGTGCGGATCGAAGGCCCGGTCGAGCGGGTCTCGGACGAGGAGTCCGAGGAGTACTTTCGGACCCGTCCACGTGGCGGGCAGATCGCGGCGTGGGCCTCGATGCAGAGCGAGGTCATCGGCTCACGCGAAGAGCTCGACGCGCGCGTGGCCGAGCTGGAGCGGGAGTTCGAGGGCCGCGCTGTCCCGCTCCCGCCGCACTGGGGCGGCTATCGCCTGGAACCGGAGGTCTGGGAGTTCTGGCAGCACCGCGAGAGCCGCCTCCACGATCGCTTCCGCTACGAGCGCGATGACGGCGGCCGGTGGACGATCGCACGACTCTCTCCTTGAGCCATTGCTCGCTTTCGGCGAAAGGTCAGGACCGGTTCGTACAGTGCTCCTGTGATCCTCGCGCACCTCGACCTCGACGCCTTCTTCGCCGCCGTGGAGGAGCTCGAGGACCCCACGCTTCGGACTAAGCCCCTAGTCGTCGGCGGCGATCCGCACGGTCGTGGGGTCGTGGCGACCGCGAACTATGTCGCCCGCCGGTTCGGGATCCACTCCGCGATGAGCTGTGCCGAGGCGCTGCGCCGTTGCCCGCACGCAGTCTTCGTCCGGCCGCGCCACTCCGTCTACTCGACGTACTCGAGGGCGGTTTGGGACACCGTGCGCCAGGTCGTGCCGACCGTCGAGCGAACTGGGCTCGACGAGGGCTATCTCGACATCGGCGAGGTCGCTGCGGACTTCGGAGAAGCGCGGCGCGTGGCCGAGGCGGTCCAGACGGCCGTCCGCGGCGCGACGAGCCTGACGGGCTCGCTCGGCGTCTCGACCTGCAAGGTCGTGTCCAAGATCGCGAGCGACCAGCGCAAGCCCGGGGGTCTGGTCGTCGTGCGCCCCGGGCAAGAGGCTGCGTTCCTGGCGCCGTTCGATGTGCGCCGGCTCCCGGGCGTCGGCCCGCGCGCCGAGGCTCGCCTGCGCGCCGCCGGCATCGAGACGATCGGCGCGCTCGCCGCGCTCTCCGACGACCAACTCCGCGCCCTTCTCCCCGGCAAGGTCGGAAAGCTCCTCCGTGCACGCGCTCGTGGAATCGATCGTCGCGGCCTGGAGCTGCAAGTGCAGCGCGTCTCGATCAGCCAGGAGGAGACGTTCCCGCAGGACATCTCGGACGTCGAGCAGCTGCGCGCGGAGCTCCGACCCATGGCCGGCGCCCTCGCCGAACACCTGCGCAAAAAGGGGGAGACGGCGAGGACGGTAACGACCAAGGTTCGGTATCCCGATTTCGCGATCCGGAGCCGCTCGACAACCCTTCCGGTCGGCACCGACGACGCGGATCGCATCTGGGAGCTCGCCTGCGCGCTCCTCGACCGGGCGCTCGCCGATCGCCCCGGCGCCCTACGGCTGGTCGGCCTCGGTCTCTCCGGTCTCGAAGAACACCGCCAGCTCTCCCTGGTCTAGCGTGAACGCATGCGGATCTGGCTCCTCCGTGCGCTGATCGGCGCCGGCGTCGTCGCCGGGCTTGTCCTCGCCGCATGGGTCGGGAAGGCGTGGTGGGACAGCCGACTCCCGAGCACGTACTCCGCAATGGAGTTTGGGTCAACAGACTACGGCGGAGGGCCCGCACACGACCACGCGGGACATGGGGCGATCAGCGTCGACCGACTCGATGGGCCGCGGGCCGGCAAACCGGACTACCGGATTACCCTGGTCGCGCAGAAGTCCGAGGTCGAGCTCGGCCGCGGCCGGACCACCGAAGCGTGGACCTTCAACGGCAAGGTTCCCGGCCCGGAGATCCGCGTACGCCAGGGCGACCTTGTCGAGGCGATCCTGGTCAACAAGGACATCGACGAAGGCGTCACGATCCACTGGCACGGCGTGGACGTGCCGAACGCCGAAGACGGCGTCGCCGGAGTGACACAGGACGCCGTCATGCCGGGTGAGCGCTACGTCTACCGCTTTCGCGCCGACCAGCTCGGGACGTTCTGGTACCACTCGCACCAGATCTCGTCGCAACAGGTCCGTCGCGGCCTCTACGGGGCGTTCGTGATCGAGCCGCGCCAGCAGCCGCGCCGCCGCACCCTCGACCTGACGTTCATTGCGCACGACTTCTCGGGCGCAACAGTTCTCGGCTCGCATGCGGGCAGGCAACGACGGCCCGTTCCCCCCGGCGCGCCCGTGCGGCTGCGGCTGGTCAATTCCAACAGCTTCCCCGAGCGGTTCCACTTCGCCGGGACGGCGTTCCGTGTAGCCGCGATCGACGGGACGGATCTGAACGGAGCGACGCCCATCGTGGGCAAGCCGCTATTGCTGGGCGCCGGGGCGAGGTACGACATCACATTCGTCATGCCGCAGTATTCGGTCGGGCTCCGTCTCGACGGCACCATGACGGCGCTCGTGCTGGTCGGCGACCCGGATGACCCCCAGTTCCGCTCGGAGGAACCCGAAGAAGGCGACGACTTCGACCCGTCAGGCTACGGCCGCCCGAAACCGACGCTCCTCAGCACCACCACGCACTTCGACCGCAGTTTCGTCCTGAAGATCAGCAAGAAGGTCGGATTCATGAACGGTCGACCCGGCTACCACTGGGCGATCAACGGGAAGCTCTTTCCGGAGACGCCGATGTACATGGTCTCCAGAGGCGACCTCGTGAAGTTCAAGATCGTCAACGACACCGGCTCGGTCCACCCGATGCACCTACACGGCCACCACGTCCTGGTCCTGAGCCGCGACGGCAAGCCGACCACCGGAAGCCCGTGGTGGGTCGACACGCTCAACGTCGAGGGCCACGAGGAGTACGAGGTCGCCTTCCGCGCCGACAACCCCGGCATCTGGATGGACCACTGCCACAACCTCCCGCACGCGCGAGACGGCCTCACGATGCACGTGGCCTACGAAGGGGTGACGACGCCGTTCCGTCTGGGCGACGGCCCGGACAACCACCCCGAGTGAGGCCCGTTTACGTCGCCGGCGGTGAGGTCGCCGGTGCGGCCTCGGGAGCCGCTTCCCTTATGGGCTCCCGCCACATTCGCATCGTGAGCGCCGCAACTGCCCCGAGGATGACAAAGGCGTTCAGCGGATGCAGCGCGCCGAAGACCCCGGGAACCGCTGCGCCCGTCCAGGCCAGGAGCAGCTGGAGGATCAGGAGCCCGAAGATGCCGAGCGCGTGCAGAACGCGCGGACGCCCGACTCGGGCCACGAGAGCGAAGACGAAGGTCAGGAGGCCGCCGAGGATGACGAGGTAGCCGAAGCCGATGTGGAGCCCGAAGCTGTCCTCGAAGGACTGCTCGTCTACCGTTCCGTTGGAGACCTTGTCGGCAGTGTCGAACGCGCCGTAGCCGGCAAACGCGATCTGAAGCACGACGAGTGCAAGCATCACCACCATCCACCAGCGGAAAAACGTGCGCAACGCGGTCATTGTCGATCGCCTCCCTTCGTTCTCTAGACCGCCTGACTCTGCGCTAGTTTCCTGCGGGTGTCAATCGAGCCCACCACGCGACTTGCCGCCGCGGCAGGAACCGTCACTCTCGCCGACCTGACCGTGAACCGAATGGCCTTCGGCGCCATGCGCCTGACCGGGCCCGGCGTCATCGGCGAGCCCGACGATCCGGAGAACGCGAAGGCCGTCCTGCGCCGCGCCGTCGAGCTCGGAGTGAACTTCGTCGACACCGCGGACTCCTACGGCCCCGAAGTCAACGAGCATCAGATCGCCGAGGCGCTGCACCCGTATCCGGACGATCTCGTGATCGCGACCAAGGGCGGCCTCACCCACGAGCGACAGGGCGAATGGCTGCGCGACGGGCGGCCGGAGCATCTTCGCGCGTCCTGCGAGGGCAGCCTACGGCGCCTGCGCGTCGAGCGAATCGACCTCTACCAGCTCCATTCGGTGGATCCGTTGGTGCCGCTCGAGGAATCCCTCGGCGCGCTCGCCGAGCTCCAGCAAGAGGGGAAGATCCGGCACATCGGCCTCTCCAACGTCGACACGAGGCAGGTGGCCCAGGCACGCGAGACCGTCACGATCGTCTGCGTCCAGAATCGATACAACGTCGCCGACCGCCATTCCGAAGGGGTTCTCGAGGCGTGTGAGCGCGAGGGGATCGCGTTCCTCCCCTGGTTCCCGCTCGGGTTCGGGGAGTTGACGCGTGGCGCGGGTCGGATAGCCGAGGTAGCGGTGAGGCACGGCGCGAGTCGCGCGCAGGTCGCACTCGCCTGGCTCCTCCAGCGCTCGCCCTTCATGCTCGTGATTCCGGGAACCTCGTCGCTCGAGCATCTAGAAGAGAACGTCGGGGCGGCTTCGCTCGAGCTCTCGGAGACCGAGTTCGGAGACCTCAACCGGGCGGCGCGGGCGACGCTTTAAGCCAGCAGCTGCGAGACCGTCACCGGCACGAGGCCGCGCGCTTTGAGAGCCGGGAGGACGATCTCGAGCCCTTCGATCGTTCCCTCTTGCGCGCGCCGCCCGTCGTACGGGTCGACGATCGAGCCCGGCTCGACTGCGGCGAGGACTCGCTCGACGATGACGTCGCGGGCTCGACCCTACAATCCGCGCCGTGGTTCTCTCAGACCGAACGATCCGCCGGCTGATCGAGGAGGGCCGGATCCTGATCGATCCGTACGACGAGTCGCTGCTCCAACCCTCGAGCGTTGACGTTCGCGTCGATCGCTACTTCCGCGTCTTCCACAACGCGCGCTACCCGTTCATCGACGTGAAGGAGCCGCAGGAGGACCTCACCGAGCTGGTCGAGGTGGGCGACGAGGCGCCGTTCATCCTGCACCCCGGCGAGTTCGTCCTCGCCTCGACGCTCGAGCGGATCGCGCTCCCGGATGACCTTGTGGCCAGACTGGAGGGCAAGTCGAGCCTGGGCCGGCTGGGCTTGCTCATCCACTCGACGGCAGGGTTCATCGACCCCGGCTGGGACGGCCACGTCACGCTCGAGCTCTCGAACGTCGCCAACCTCCCGATCACGATCTACCACCGGATGAAGATCGGGCAGCTGTCGTTCGTCCAGCTCTCGGAGCCAGCCGAGCGGCCCTACGGCTCGGGTGACCTCGGCTCGAAGTACCAGGGGCAGCAAGGCCCGACCCCGAGCAGGTACTGGCAGAACTTCCGCGAGCACGTCACGTGAAGGTCCTCGTCACCGGCGCGACCGGCTTCGTCGGGCCTGCGGTTGCGAATGCGATCGTCGACGCCGGCCACGAGGTCCGCGTGCTGGAGCGCAAGCCCGGAGCGTGGAAGGAGGCCGGGATCCGCTGCCAGGAGGCCGCTGAGGGCGACGTCACCGACCTGGCGAGCCTGCGCCGGGCGGTACGGGGGATCGAGGTGGTCGTCCACCTCGTAGCGATCCGGCAGGGAAAGCGGGAACAGTTCCAGCGGGTGATGGTCGGCGGCACCCGGAACCTGATCGCGGCCGCGAACGAGGTCGGAGCCCGGCGCTTCGTCCTGATGAGCGCGCTCGGGGTGACCGAGCAGACGAAGGACCTCGTGCCCTACTACAACGCAAAGTGGACGATGGAGCAGGACCTGGAGCGCTCCGCGCTCGAGCACGTGATCTTCCGGCCGAGCTTCATCTTCGGGCGCGAGGGCGGGATCCTCCCCACCTTCCTCAAGATGGCGAAGCTCGCGCCGTTCACTGCGATCATGGGGAGCGGCGAGCAGCGGATCCAGCCGATCTGGCTCGACGACGTGGGTGCCTACTTCGCACAGTCGATCGACGACGCCGAGGCAGCGCGCCGCACCTTCGAGGTCGGCGGGCCCGACGTCGTGACCTGGAACGAGCTCTGGGAGCGGATCAGAGAGACGCTCGGCATCCGCCGCCGGCCGACGCTGCACATGCCGATCGCGCTGATGCGTGCGCCGGCCGTGGTCACCGAGCGGCTACCGGGCGATATTCCGCTCACCCGAGACCTCCTCACGATGCTCGAGGCAGGCGACAACGTGGTCTCGAACGACAACGCCGCCGAGACGTTCCAGATCCCGCTCGTCCCGCTGGACGAGCAGCTGCGCCGGGCGGCCGGCTAGGCGGGAGCGCCGGCGCTGACGAGCGAGCGCGCTGCGGCGGCGATGTGGTCGGCGTCGATTCCCGCCGCGGCGAGCAGCTCTGCAGGCTTGCCGGAGTGCGGCATCTCGCGCACGGCGAGCAGCGACACGGGCGGACGTTCGTCGCTGTCCGCGAGCGCCGCGAGCACTGCCTCGCCGAGGCCGCCCTCGGCCCAGTGATCCTCGACGGTCACAATCGGGGTTCCGATGCTCCGGAGTGTCTCGGCGTCGATCGGCTTGACGGAGTAGCAGTCGATCACGCGCGCCGAGATTCCCTCTGACTCGAGGGTGTCTGCCGCCTTGAGCGCCTCGCGGACGGTGATCCCGGCGGCGACGATCGTGACGTCCTCGTCGTCGGGCGAGCGGAGCGTCTTGCTCCCGCCGACCGGGAACTCCTCGTCCGCGCCGTAGATCACCGGCGTGTCGCTCCGGGTTGTCCGCAGGTAGGCGATGCCGCCGAGGTCGGCCATCGCCCGTACGAGCTTGGCCGTCTCGTTCCCGTCGCATGGGTAGAGGACGGTCGAGCTGTTGACGGCGCGGAATGCGGCGAGGTCCTCGAGTCCCATCTGCGAAGGCCCGTCCTCGCCGATCGAGACACCGGCGTGTGATCCGCAGACCTTGATCGTCGCCCGGCTGACGGCCGCCATGCGGACGAAGTCGTAGGCCCGGCTGGTGAAGGCCGCGAACGTCGAGGCGAACGGCTTCCAGCCGAGCACCTGCATCCCGACTGCGGCGGCGATCATCTGCTGCTCGGCGATGTACATCTCGAAGAACCGCTCGGGGTGGGCATCGCGGAAGATCTCGGAGAAGGTCGAGTTGGAGACCTCGCCGTCCAGCGCGACCACGGTGCCGTCGTCGCCGCCGAGAGCCGCGAGCGCCTCACCGTAAGCCTTGCGAGTCGAGATCTCCGATCCGACCTCGTACGCGGGCCACTCCTGCGGCTCGGGCTCGAAGTGATGCGGCTCGCGTTGCTCCGGCTTGGGGACGTCCACGATGATGTTCCGGAGGCCGCCCAGCTCCTCGATCGCCTCCTCGGCGATCGCCTTCCCGTGCCAGCCGTTCTGGTTCTCGACCTTCGAGTACCCCTTGCCCTTGATCGTCCTGGCGACGACGGCGGTCGGCTTGCCGGTGGATTCGGCTTCCCGGTAGGCCGCGTCGATCTGCTCCACGTCGTGGCCGTCGATCTCGATCGTGTGCCAGCCGAAGGCGCGCAGGCGCTCGGAGTAGGACGAGAGGTCCCACCCGTGCATGGTCTGGCCGCGCTGGCCGAGCCGGTTGACGTCGATGATCGCGGTCAGATTGTCGAGCTCGTAGAAGGCAGCGTGCTCGGCCGCTTCCCACATCGAGCCCTCGGCCATCTCACTGTCGCCGCAGATGACCCAGACGCGGAACGGCAGCCGGTCGAGCCGCTTGCCGGCGATCGCCATCCCGACGCCGATCGGCAACCCCTGTCCAAGGGAGCCGGTCGCGACGTCGACCCAGGGCAGCACGGGCGTCGGGTGTCCCTCGAGCCTGCTCCCGAACTGCCTGTAGGTCATGAACTCCTCTTCCGACAGCGCACCGGCGGCGCGGAACAGCCCGTAGACGAGCGGTGACGCATGCCCCTTCGAGAAGATCAGGCGGTCGTTCGCGGGGCTCTTCGGATCGTCGAAGTCGTAGCGGAAGTGGGCAGCGAGGAGCACGGCCGCCAGGTCGGCGGCGGACATCGACGAGGTCGGGTGGCCTGAGCCGGCTTTTGCACTGGCGCGAACGGCGTCAACGCGCAGCTGCTGCCCGAGCTCCCGCCAGAGGTCTGAGTCGCCCATGTAGGGGTAACGTAGTCGAGGGATGAGAGTTGCTGTGGCGTTTGACCACCGCGGCGTGAAGCTTCGCGACCGCGTGCTGGAGGAGGTTCAGCGGCTTGGGCACGAGCCGGTGGACCTGGGGACCGACAAATCAACGCCGCGCATCGACTATCCGGACAAGGCGAGGGAGATCGGGGAGGCGATTGGCGCAGGTGACGCCGAGCGCGCCATCTTCGTCTGCGGGTCCGGCGTCGGTGCCTCGGTGGCGGCCTCGAAGCTGGCCGGGATCCGGGCCGCGATCTGTCACGACACGTACTCGGCCAGGCAAGGTGTAGAGCACGACGACATGAACGTGCTCTGCATCGGCTCAGGAGTCGCCGGGGCCGACCTTACCGCCGAGCTGGTCACGGCCTTTCTCGGGGCCGAGTTCAGCGGCGCAGAGCGCTACCGCAGAAGGCTTGAGAAGATCGAAGCGATAGAAAGGGAGGGCCTGAATGTCTAAATCGCGCCTCCATCAGCTGAGCGAGCTCGGCCAGAGCGTCTGGATCGATTCACTCTCGCGCGAGTGGCTCCGGACCGGCGAGCTCCAGCGCATGATGGACGAGGATGCCGTCGTCGGCGTCACGTCCAATCCGACCATCTTCGAGAAGGCGATGTCAGAAGGGGGCTGGTACGACGACCAGCTCCGCGAGGTGCTGGCCGAGGAGGACGATCTGAAGGAGATCTTCCTCCGGCTCGCGTTCGACGACATCACCGAGGCCTGCGACCTGTTCCACCCGGTATGGCAACGGACCGACGGGGTGGACGGCCGCGTCTCGCTGGAGGTCGATCCGAACTTCGCGAACGACACCGAGGCGACGATCGAGGAGGCGCAGCGCTTCCACGACACGATCGATCGCCCGAACCTGTACGTGAAGATCCCGGCCACGAAGGAAGGCCTGCCCGCGATCGAGGAGATGATCGCGCGCGGCAAGAGCATCAACGTCACGCTGATCTTCTCGCTGCAGCGCTACGCCGAGGTCGCCGAGGCGTACATCCGCGGCCTCGAGCGGCTCGTCGCCGGAGGCGGCGACCTGGCGAACACACTGTCGGTCGCGAGCTTCTTCGTTTCCCGAGTCGACACGGAGACGGACAAGCGGCTCGACACGATCGGCGGGGCCGACGACCTCAAGGGCCGCCTCGCGATCGCGAATGCGAAGCTCGCGTACCACCGCTACAAGGAGATCTTCTCCGGAGGCCGCTGGGAGGCGCTCGCGGCGCGGGGCGCGAGGCCGCAACGGTGCCTGTGGGCCTCCACGTCCACGAAGAACCCGGCCTACCGCGACGTGATGTATGTCGAGGAGCTGATCGGCCCCGAGACGGTGAACACCATGCCGAAGGAGACGATCGAGGCGTTCCAGGACCACGGCGAGGTTCGCCCGACGCTCGAAGAAGGCCTGGACGAGGCACACCAGCTCTTCGAGGAGCTGGCACGGGTGGGGATCGACTACGACGACGTGACGCGAGTGCTCGAGGAGGAGGGTGTTCAGAAGTTCGCCGACTCCTTCGAGGAGCTCCTCGAAGGCATCCGCGCCAAGCGCGGCGAGCTCGTCTCGGCGCCCGCTCACCTGGCCGCCGGCGGCTCCCGCCGGGCGGAGCCCGGCTCCGCCGCCGGCTGACGAAGCTGGCCGCAGGATGCTGCGCTCGCTGAGCTGGTCCGTACTGATCTGTACTGTCCTGCGCTCAGCGAGCTTGCCTCCTTTGCCAGCTCCGCCCCAGGAGACCGGGACATGATCGAGACCGCCGAGCTCGTCGAACGCATCTGGGAACGGGACCCGTCGGTCTGGACGGGAAGCGACGAGGCCCAGTGGCTCGGCTGGCTGGACGAGCCCTCGCGCATGCGGGAGCGGGCCCACGAGCTGATGGAGGCCGCCACGCGCATCGACGCCGATGATTTCGTCCTGCTCGGCATGGGCGGCTCGAGCCTCGCCCCGGAGGTCATGCGCCGGACGTTCGGTGTCGAGCGCTTCCATGTCCTCGACACGACGCATCCCGCGGCGATCCGGCGGCTCGAGGAGAGCGTCGACCTCGAGCGCACGCTCTTCCTGGCTGCGTCAAAGTCCGGGACGACGATCGAGACACGCAGCCACCTGGACTATTTCCGCGACCGCGGCGGGCGGTTCGCCGTCATCACGGATCCCGGCTCGCCTCTGGCTGAGCTCTCCGGCGACGTCTTCTACGGCGAGCCGACGATCGGCGGTCGCTACTCGGCTCTGTCCGCTTTCGGGATCCTTCCGGCGATCTTCATGGGCATCGACGTCGAGCGCCTTCTCGATCGGGCGGACGAGATGCGAGAGGCGTGCCGTCTCGAGCTCGGCAATCCCGGCCTCGAGCTCGGCCTCGCGCTCGGGCGCGGCTGGCAGGAGGGCCGCGACAAGGTGCTCGTGTCGGGCGACTTCGGCCTGTGGGTCGAGCAGCTGCTCGCCGAGTCGACGGGCAAGGACGGCAAGGGTCTCGTCCCGGTGGTAGGGGAGGGCCCCGGTGACACCCAGGTGCACGAGTTCCGTCTGGAAGACCCGTACGAGCTCGGGCAGGAGTTCTTCCGCTGGGAGTTCGCGACGGCCGTCGCCGGCTCGATCCTCGGCGTGAATCCCTTCGACCAGCCGAACGTGCAGGAAGCGAAGGACCGAACCACGGCCATCCTTTCCGGCCAGGTCCAGGGGCCTGGCCCCCAGACACGGCCGGAAGGGTCGGTGGACGCGCTGTTAGCCGAGGCTCGGCCCGGGGACTATGTCGCCGTCCTCGCCTTCATCGACCCCGCTCGCGAGGGCGAGCTTCAGCCGCTCGTTCGGCGAGCGGAGGAGACCGGCTGCGCCGTCGCGGTCGGACTGGGGCCGCGGTACCTCCACTCGACCGGACAGCTCCACAAGGGCGGGCCGGACACCGGGGTCTTCATCCAGGTCGTCGACGATCTCGGCGAGGAGCTGCCGATCCCCGGGCGTTCGTACGGGTTCCGCACGCTGATCGCCGCCCAGGCGGCGGGTGACTTCGAAGCTCTCAAGGAACGCGGCCGGCGCATCGCGCGCGTGCGCCTGGAGGACGTGGCGTAAATGCAGCTTGGAATGGTCGGCCTCGGGCGCATGGGATCCGGAATGACCGAGCGGCTCCAGCAAGCGGGCCACGACGTGAAGACGTACGACCCAAACGTCGAGTCGACCGCGCGCTCGCTGCAGGAGCTCGCCCAGCAGCTCGATCCCCCGCGCCACGTGTGGCTGATGATCCCGGCCGGCGAGATCACCGAGAACGCGTTTCAGGAGCTGCTCGGGATCCTCGAGCGCGGTGACGCGATCATCGACGGGGGCAACTCGAACTTCCGCGACTCACAGCGGCGCGGCGCCGAGGCCGCCGGGCGCGGCCTCTACTTCGTCGACTGCGGCGTCTCCGGCGGGATCTGGGGGCTGCGCGAAGGGTTCGCACTCATGGCCGGAGGAGACGCCGAGCCGGTCGGCCGCCTCGAGCCGATCTTCGAGGCGCTGGCACCGGAGGGCGGCCATGCCCATGTCGGGCCGTCGGGCGCCGGCCACTTCGTGAAGATGATCCACAACGGCGTCGAGTACGGCCTGATGCAGGCTTACGCCGAGGGCTTCGACCTGATGCAGGCCTCTGAGTTCGACCTCGACCTCGCCGCGATCGCGGAGCTCTGGCGCCACGGCTCCGTCGTCCGCAGCTGGCTGCTCGACCTGCTCGCCCGTGCGTTGCAGGAGAACCCGAACCTCGAAGGCATCAAGGGCTACGTCGAAGACTCGGGCGAAGGACGCTGGACCGTCCAGCAGGCGATCGACACCGCCGTGCCGCTCTACGTGATCGCCGCGGCCCTCTTCGCGCGGTTCGACTCGCGCCGGGACGAGTCGTTCGCGGCCAAGGTGGACGCAGCGCTCAGGAACCAGTTCGGTGGACACGCAATCCGTCACGACTGAGAGCGAGGAGAACCCGCTCCTCGAAGGGCTGGGGCTTCGGCGCATGCCGGAGCCCTGCATCCTCGCGATCTTCGGAGCCACGGGCGATCTGACGCGGCGCAAGATCTTCCCCGCCCTCTACGCACTCGCCGTCCGCAAGCTCTTGCCCGAGCACTTCGCCATCCTCGGCATCTCGAGGACGGACCAAAGCAGCCAAGAATTCGTCGCCCACATGGAGGAAGCCGTGCGCGAGTTCGGGCGCGATGAGTTCTCGCCCTCGGTCTGGGACGAGCTCGCCTCCCGAACGCGCTACGTCGGAACCGATTACACCGACGAGAGCGAGAAGGACAAGCTCACCACCTGCCTTACCGAGATGGACGAGGAGTTCGAGACGCGCGGCAACCGCGTCTACTACCTCGCTGTCCCGCCGGCAGCTATGCCGATCCTCGTCGAGGGTCTTGGCCCGCGCCGGACGACGACCGGCTGGGTCCGCTTGATCGTGGAGAAGCCGTTCGGACGCGACCTCGCGTCCGCCCGCGAGCTGAACCAGCTCCTGCAACAGCACTTCACTGAGGACGAGATCTTCCGCATCGACCACTACCTGGGCAAGGAGACGGTCCAGAACATGCTGGCGCTGCGGTTCGCGAACGGCATCTTCGAGCCGATCTGGAACCGACAGTTCATCGACCACGTCCAGATCACCGTCGCGGAGTCGATCGGGATCGGATCGCGTGCCGGGTACTACGAGCATGCCGGGGCGATCCGGGACATCTTCCAGAACCATCTGCTTCAGCTCGTCGCGCTCACCGCCATGGAGCCGCCGACTGACTTCACCGCCGAGTCGGTCCGCAACGAGAAGGTCAAGGTGCTGAAGGCTCTCGTCACCCCGGGCCCGAAATCGGTCGTTCGCGGCCAGTACGGCCCCGGATTCATCGAGGGCGAGCCGGTCCCCGGCTACCGGCAAGAGCAGGATGTCGCACCCGACTCCAACACGGAGACCTACGTCGCGGCGAAGCTCTATGTCGACAACTGGCGCTGGGCGGACACCCCCTTCTACGTGCGGACCGGGAAGCGCCTGCCCAGACGCGAGACGACGATCGCGATCCAGTTCAAGCGTGCGCCGCACCCGCCCTTCGAGGATCTGACGGAGCTGCGCCCCAACGTCCTCTTCGCGCACATCCAACCCAATGAGGGCGTCGCGCTGGGGATTGGCGCGAAGGTTCCGGGCGAGGGGATGCGCGTGCGGACCGTGCACATGGAGTTCCTCTACGGCGGCGCATTCCGGGTGGAGCTGCCCGAGGCCTACGAGCGGCTGATCCTCGACACGATGCTCGGCGACCCCACGCTCTTCACCCGCGCCGACGAGATCGAGGAGCAGTGGGCGATCGTCGATGCGATCGTCGCGTTCTGGGCGCGAGAGAAACCGATGTTCCCGAACTACGCCGCCGGAACGTGGGGCCCGCCGGGCGCGATGGAGCTCGTCGAGTGGCATCGGTAGCGCACCTCGAGGGGTGGTCGTCGGAGTCCGCCACGATCGCGCAGATCGAGGAGGCGCTCCTGGAGCTCCGGTTCCATACCGGTCATGGGGGCCTTCCGGACCTGCGCACGAACGTTCTCACGCACATGGCCTGGGTGCCGGCGGAGTGGCAGCGCGCCGCAACGGAGACGCTCGCGGGCCTCGGGGAACGGCATCCGTCCCGAACGCTGCTCCTCTTTCCGCGCTCCGGCGCTGAGGATCGGCTCGAAGCGCGCGTCTCCCTCGAGTGCCACGAGCTGGAAGGCGAGGCGAGACACCTCTGCAACGAGATCGTCGAGCTCGGGTTCTGCGGGACTCGGGCCGAGGCCCCCGGGAGCATCGTCGAGCCGCTGCTGCTTCCGAACCTCCCGGTCTTCCTCAGGTGGCGCGGCCGGCCGCCGTTCCGCACGACCCCGTTCCAGGAGCTGGTCGAGCTGACGGATCGGCTTATCGTCGACTCGGCGGAATGGCCGGACCTCCCGGGTGCCTACAGCGAGCTCGAGGAGTTCTTCGAGGAAACTGCGGTGTCCGACATCGCCTGGCGACGAACGCTTCCCTGGCGGGCCGCGCTCGCCGAGGCCTGGCCCGAGGTCCCCGATCGGATCGCCGGCCCGCTGGCAGAAGCCTCGTTGATCGGGGGGTGGCTGAAATCGCGAGCGGGCCTCGAGGTCGACGTCGAGTGGGTCGACGAGCTGCCCGTCACCGATGAGAAGAGCGCGAGCGATCTCCTGTCAGAGGAGCTCGACGCCTTCGGCCGCGACCCGATCTACGAAGAGTCGGTCAGAGCAGCGGCTGCTACCGCCTAGAGGAGTAGTGTGCAGCCAAGGCCAAGGAAGGACGCCAGATGAAGGCAGAAGATCCCGTCGGCCGACCAGACGTCATCTCATCGGCGGGAGGGGTCGAAGCCCTGGCCTCCGGAGACGGCCTACGAAGAGCTGCAGTCGACGGCCGAGGAGCTAGAGACGACGAACGAGGAGCTTCAGTCCACGAACGAAGAGTTGGAGACGATGAACGAAGAGCTCCAGTCGACGAACGAAGAGCTGCACACAATGAACGACGAGATGCGGCAGACGAGCGAGGAGCTCAGCCAGGTGAACTCCTTCCTCGAATCCAGCGCTGACAGAGAGTTGCGTGGCTTGATCGTCTTGATGGAAGCGCGTTAGTGCAGCGCTACGAGGAGTTCTTCGAGCACGCACCGGTCGGCTACCTGATCACGGATCAGTTCGGAGTCGTTGCGAGGGCAAATGGAGCTGCAGCCAGGCTGTTTGGGCTTCCGGCGGAGCAGTTCGTCGGCAAGCCATTTGCCACGTTTGCGTCCGGCCGCGACCGAAGTGACCTTCGTGATCGTCTGAACGAGGTCTCCCGCGCAAGCGAGCGGGTGGTGTGGGAAACCTGGCTGACACCTCCCAGGGGCCGGTCCTTCCGCGCTGAGCTCCACGTTTCTGCGAGCCGGTCGGAGACGCCGGATCTCCACTGGATCGTGCTGGACGTCACGGCCCGCGCCTCGACGGAGCAGGAGCTGCAGCTCCTGACCACGGAGCTCGAGGAGCGGGTCCGCGAACGAACGGAGGCCCTCGCGGAAGAACGCGCGCGCCTCGCCGCCGTGGTCGAGAACATGCCGGCAGGGCTCATCATCGTCGACCACGACGGGAACACACAGCTCGTGAACGAGCGTGCAATCGAGATTCTTGGTGTTCCGGCGGAGGGGAAGGTCTCTGATTGGGAGCGTGAGGCCTACAGGACCGACGGAAGCCGATACGACGTGGAGGATTATCCGCTCACACGAGCGCTTCAATCAAACGAGGTCGTCGCGAACGAGCGCATGGAGGTTGTTACTACCGGCGGGTCGTTCAAGTTCGTCGATGCCGCAGCGGCGCCCGTGCTCGACACCAACGGACACACGATCGGGGCCCTAGCGCTCTACCAAGACGTGACGACCCAGGAGGGCCAGGAGCGCGCCGAGCGCGAGTTCGTCACGAACGCGGCACACCAGCTGCAGAGCCCTCTCGCAGCGATCATCAGTGCCATCGACGTCCTCCAGGCGGGCGCCAAGGAAGAGCCCGAGCGTGACGTGTTCCTCGCGCACATCGAACGCGAAACGCACCGGCTGGCGCGTCTTGCCCAGGCGCTTTTGGTCCTCGCGCGCGCGCAAACGGGTGTCGAGGCGCCCCGTGACGAGGTCGTACCGCTGGCGCCTCTGATGTCGGAGGTGGCCTCGTCCATTCGGCCGGCCGAAGGTGTTGAGATCGAGATCTCCTGCCCCGACGATCTCGCTCTCATCACCAACCGGCAACTCGTCGAACAGGCGTTGCTCAATGTCGTCGACAACGCCGCCAAGTACACGAAGCGTGGCCGGATCTCGCTGTCGGGCCAGGTCGTCGAGGGCGCGATCGAGATCGAGGTTGCAGACACCGGAGCCGGGATAGCTGCGGACGAGCAGCCGCAGGTCTTCGACCGCTTCTATCGAGGGTCCACCAACGGGGCGCCCGGGTTCGGGCTCGGGTTTGCGATCGTCCGGTCCGCCGTGGAGGCGGTCGACGGCGAGCTCGAGCTCAGCTCCTCCGAGGAGTCCGGGACGACCGTGCGCGTTCGCTTGCCGCGCGCCGCGACGATGATCCTGGCATGAACCGGATCCTGGTGGTCGACGACGAGCCGGCGATCCGCGACGCGGTCGGCTACACGCTTCGGACAGAAGGCTTCGACGTCGACGTCGTTGCCGACGGTGAGCGGGCGCTCGAAGCGGCACTCGGTTCGTCGTACGACGTGGTCGTTCTCGACCTGATGCTGCCGCGCATGTCGGGGACCGAGGTCTGCCGTCGCGTTCGGGCCGAGAGCGCGGTCCCGATCATCATGCTCACGGCCCGCGGCGCCGAGCTCGACCGCGTGCTGGGGCTGGAGGTCGGCGCGGACGACTACGTGACCAAGCCGTTCTCGATGGCCGAGCTGGTCGGCCGCATCCGCGCGATCCTCCGCCGTCGCGAGCTCGACCAGTCGAGCAGAGGCGGCAAGCTACGGGTCGGAACGCTCGAGCTCGATCCCATGCGACATCAGGCGACCATCGCGGGCGACCCGAAGCGCTTGACGCCCTCGGAGTTCAAGCTGCTGCTGCTCCTGGCGGAGCAGCCGGAACGGGTCTTCAGCCGGCGCGAGATCATGCAGCACCTCTGGGACAGCGAGTACGTCGGCGACCAGCGCGCCTGCGACATTCACATCTCCAACCTCCGCCAGAAGCTCGAGGAGGATCCGGCGAATCCGGAGCGCATCGTCACCGTTCGCGGCGTCGGTTACAAGCTCGCCGCAGTGTGAGCAAATCTCGACAAAGCTTCAGTAAACACTCAGGATCCGATCGCTAGCTTGAAGTGAGTGTCGGAGCTGGACTTCGGAATCAGGACCGCTGGGCTGGACGGCGACGCGTTCATCGTCTCGCTGAACGGCGAGGCGGACGCGTACAACGCGCCCGAGCTCGAGCAGGCGCTGCAGGGAGTCCTCGCGTTGGGCGGGACGACGGTCGCCGTGGAC
This sequence comes from Gaiellaceae bacterium, assembly GCA_035311205.1. GTDB lineage: Bacteria > Actinomycetota > Thermoleophilia > Gaiellales > Gaiellaceae > JACDAN01. The sequence continues at coordinate 67,958 of DATGDB010000047.1, forward strand.
ATGGTCGAAATCACCTTCATCGACTCCACGGTCCTCAGCGTGCTTCTTCGCTACCAGGGCCGGTTCAAGACGCTCGGCGGCGATTGCATCATCGTGACGGACGATCGGAGGGTGCTTCGCACGTTCGAGGTCACCGGCCTCGACAAGACTTTCGTCATCAAGCACCGCCTCGCCGACGCAATCGACGGCATCCTTCCGGCGCAGCGTGCGTCGGACGGCGCCGCCTAGCCGTCGAGCACCAGGGACGCTTCTAGCGCGCGGCCGGCCGCGAGCACGAGCCCGTCGGCGCCCGATCGGCCGACGATCTGGATGGATACTGGGAGCCCGGCCCCGGCGGCGCCCACGGGCAGCGACAGCGCCGGCCATCCGAGCGCGTTGAACGGCAACGTGAACCGGATCATGGCCTCCCGGACGGCGAGCTCGTCGACATCAGCGGGCGGCGGGACGAAGCCGAGCGTCGGGACGAGGAGCAGGTTGAGGCCGGCGAGGGCCGCTTCCGCTTGCTCGCGGTAGTTGTCGCGTTGGCGGACCGCTCCTTCGTATTCGGCGTCGGTGACGGCCAGGCACCGCTCGATCTTGCCGCCGACGTTCGCGCCGTAAAGGTCCCGGTGCTCGGCGTAGAGATCGCGATGCACCTCGGCGACCTCGCGCATGAACATCGGGCCCACTCCTTCCAGGAGCGGGAAATCGACGCTCTGAGGGGTCAGCGCGGCCGCTGCTTCGCGGACCCGGGCGGCGACCGGTGGATCGCAGTGCTCGAGCCACGCGATGCCGACGGTGAAGCTTTCTTCGTCCGTGGCCTCGAAGCCGGGGACAAGCGCCTCCATCATGTTGGTGCACGCGGCGACCGTTTGCGCCATCGGGCCGGCGTGGTCGAAGGTGGGCGCTAGCGGGAAAACGCCGTCCAGCGGCACGAGCCCAAAGGTGGGCTTGAAGCCGACGACTGCGCAGCAGGCGGCCGGGATGCGGATCGATCCGCCCGAGTCGGTTCCGAGCGCCGCGTCGGCCAAGCCGGCCGCGAGTGCGGCGGCCGAGCCGCCGCTCGACCCTCCCGCCGTCCGCCCGGGCGCCGCGGGGTTCGGGACAGTGCCGTAGTGCGGGTTCTGTGAGGTGATGCCGTACGCGAACTCGTGGAGGTTGGTCTTGCCGATGTCGACGTAACCCGCGGCCTCGAGGCGGACGAAGGCCTCGGCGCTTCGCTCGGGCACGTGGTCGGCGAAGACGACCGACCCGTAGGTGGTGGTCAGCCCGGCGGTGTCGAAGAGGTCCTTGACGGCAAGCGTGATGCCGTCGGTGGGAAGCGGCTCGGGCCGCGCGAGGAAGATCCCCTCCGCAGGCGCGCATTCCGGCGCACTTTCAGCACACATTGGCGCGATTCTCCCCACTACGATTGGCTCGCTGGGTTCGTGGGTCCCCCCGCCCGGGTGGGGGTATGGCGCCGGTGCCGGTTCCCGCTAATTGAAGGCCAGGTAGACGAACGCGATCAAGAACGTGCCGGCGAAGAGCAGGAGCGCCAGCCCGAAGAGCGCCAGGCCCGTGACCGTGTTCTTGTGCGCCAGCTCATCGCCCAGGTCGACCGGCGGCTGCATCGCCCTCGGCGGGATCGGCTGCTCGATTGGCTCGACGCCGGGCTCGCTCACAGGATCATCGGGTCGACTGCCATGGCGATGAAGAGCAGGGCCAGATAGGCCAGCGAGTAGTGAAAGAGGATGCCGGCCCGCCTCGGCGTCAGCTCCTGCCGCAACGCCCACGCGAGCTGGACGAACCGCGCTCCAAGGATTGCGGCCGCGGCCAGGTAGACAGGCCCGAACGTGCCGGTCAGAACCGGGATCAGCGTGAGGCCGACGAGAAACACGGTATACAGGAGGATCTGCCGCGCGGTCTCCTGCTCTCCTCGGACGACCGGCAGCATCGGGATTCGCGCGGCCTCGTAGTCGCGCTTGATCAGCAGCGCCAACGCCCAGAAGTGCGGCGGCGTCCAGAAGAAGACGATCAGGAACAGGTACAGCGCCGGCAGCGCCAGATTCCCCGTCGCCGCCGCCCAACCCACGAGTGGTGGAACGGCGCCCGCTGCGCCGCCGATGACGATGTTCTGCGGCGTCGAGCGTTTCAGCCATCGCGTGTAGACGAGGACGTAGAAGAGGTTCCCGACGAGCGCGAGAACGGCTGCAAGCACGTTGACGACCGATGCCAGCAGGACGAACGAGAGCGCCGAGAGCGCAAGCCCGAACTCGAGCGCAAGCTCGGGGCTCACTCGCCCGTCGGCCACGGGACGCCGCGCCGTCCTGCCCATCGAGCGGTCGATGTCGCGGTCGAGGACGTGGTTCAGTGCGCTCGCCCCGCCACAGGCGAGACCGAGGCCAAGGAGGGTCGCCGCCAGCAGGCCGGGATCGGGCATCCCCTGCGCCCCCACGAACATGCCGGCCGCGCCGGTCAGGAGCAACAGGGACATGATCCGCGGCTTCGTCAGAGTCACGTAGTCACGCCATGCGACGGGTGTCGGCCGTTCGCCGCGGTAGAGGCGCGCCGTCGTGACGACGGTCGCCGCGAGGGCCAGGGCTGCGAGCGCGAGATGCAGCGGCCGCAGCCACCAACTCGCAATGGCAGCGAAGAACAGCAGAAGGGCCGCGAGCGCGACCGGAAACACCGCTCGATGCGCAAACCAGGTTCCCAAGACCAGCGCGACGAGCAGCGGCGCCGCTACGCCGACAAGCGCGCGGTGCGTGATGCCCAGCTCTCCGCTCACGACCACGAGAACGCCGGCCGCAGAAGCGCCGACGCCGCACAACCGAAGCCAGGGTCCCGCCCGGACGCTCATACCCGCTCTCCCGCAAGCCGGCGGCGCAGATCACGCAACGGCCGTGAGCTCGTCACGTAGGGCACCTTGTCGAAGTTGTGCGGTGGCGGGGGGGAGGTCGTGAACCACTCGAGCGTGTCGCCCAGCCACGGGTCGTTCACGGCGCGCGGACTACGCCGCCGCGCCCAGATCACGTTGGCGATGAAGACCAGCACACCGACACCCATCACGTACGACCCGATCGTAGACAGCAGGTTGTAGACCTCCCACGACGAGTCGGTGTACGTGTAGATCCGGCGCGGCATCCCCATCAGCCCCAGGAAGTGCTGCGGGAAGAAGGCGAGGTTGAACCCGATGAACGTCAGCCAGAAGTGCCACTTCCCGAGCGTGTCGTTCAGGTAGCGGCCGAACATCTTCGGCCACCAGTAGTAGAGCGCCGCGAAGATCCCGAAGACGGAGCCTCCGAAGAGCACGTAGTGGAAGTGCGCGACGACGAAGTACGTGTCGTGCACCTGCCAGTCGAACGGAAAGGCGGCGACGTAGATCCCGGAGAGACCGCCGATCGTGAAGACGGCGATGAAGCCGAGCGAGAAGAGCATCGGCGTCTCGAAGATCAGGTTCCCCCGCCACGTCGTCGCGAGCCAGTTGAAGATCTTCACCCCTGTGGGGACGGCGATGATCAGCGAGGCGACCATGAACCAGATGTCGAGGCCCCAGCCGAGGCCGACCGCGAACATGTGGTGCGCCCAGACGAGCAGCGAGTAGAAGCCGATTGCCACCGTCGAGAACGCGACCGCCTTGTAGCCGAAGATCGGCTTCCGCGAGAAGACGGGGATGACCTCGGAGATAATCCCCATGGCGGGCAGGATCATCACGTAGACCTCGGGGTGGCCGAAGAACCAGAAGACGTGCTGGTAAAGGAGCGGATCGCCTCCGTCGCCGGGCAGGAAGAAGTGCGTCCAGCCCTGCCGGTCGAGGAGCAGCATCGTCAGGCCCGCTGAAAGGGCCGGCAATACGAGGACGAGCAGGGCGGAGTAGATCTCGATCGTCCAGACGAAGAGCGGCAGCCGCATCCACGTCATCCCGGCGGTGCGCATGTTGTGGATCGTGGCGAGGAAGTTGATCGCGCCGGCGAGGGAGGAGAGCGAGAGGACGTGGAGGCCGACGATCCACAGGTCCTGTCCGTTGCCGACGGTCTCGACCGACAGCGGCGGGTAGGCCGTCCAGCCGGCCTTGGCAGCGCCGCCCTGGGCGAACCAGCTCGAATACAGGATCACGCCGCCGAGAAGGAAGAGCCAGTACGACAGCGCGTTCAAGCGCGGGAAGGCCACGTCCCTGGCGCCGATCATCAGGGGCACGAGGAAGTTGGCGAAGCCGGCGAAGATCGGCACGACGACGAGGAAGACCATCGTCGTGCCGTGCATTGTGAAGAGCTCGTTGTAGGTGTCGCGGGAGAAGATGTCGACGTCGGTCGCGATCAGCTGCGTCCGAATGAGCAGCGCGAGGATCCCGCCCGCCAGGAAGAAGATCAGGCTCGTGAGGATGTACAGGATCCCGATGCGCTTGTGGTCGACGGTCGTGACCCAGCTCGCAACGCGCCCCTGGTACCAGGGGACGGGGTAGACCGGCGTCTCGACGCGGCTAGCCACCGGGCTGGCTCCCCTGGCCGAACCGCTGTGTCAGGTAGCCGGTCAGCGCCTGGACCTGCTCGTCGCTCCAGCCCCTCCCGACCGGCGGCATCTTGTTTCGTCCCTCGCGGATGATCTGCTCGACCGACTGCGGGCTCGAGACGGTTGCTGCGCTGAGGGCCGGCCCGATGAACCCTTGCCCCTGATCGCCATGGCAGGTCGCGCAAACCCCTTCGAACTCCTGCTCGCCGAGATCGGACTGGCCTGAGGCCTGGCCCGAGGCCTGCTCGGAGACCCATGTGTCGAACTGCTCGGCCGGGATCACCTGGATCTCGTTCTTCATGGCCGCGTGCTGAAGCCCGCAGAACTCGACACACTGCCCTCTGTACGTCCCGACCTTCGTCCCCTTGAACTCGACCTCGTTGGTCCGGCCGGGGATGGCGTCCATCTTTCCGAAGAGCGCCGGCACCCAGTAGCTGTGGATCACGTCGTAGTCGGGGGCCGTGATGCGCAGCTTGACCACCCGATCCGCCGGCGCGACGAGCTTGTTGATCGCGACCGCGCCGTTGGGATAGCGGTACTGCCAGTAGAACTGGCGACCCACGACCTGGACCTCGAGCTCGTTGCCGGCCTCGAGCGACATGCCGGGAAGCTTGTAGAGGGTGAAGCCGGCGATCAGCACGAGGATGATCACCGGCGCCGCCGTCCAGGCGATCTCGAGGCTCGTGTTGCCGATGATCTGAGGGCCTTCTTCGTGCCGGGGTCGGCCCCGGTTCCTGTAGCGCAGGATGAAGACGACCAGCGGAACGGCGACCACGAGGAAGATCACGATCGCGAAGAAGGTGATGAACCAGAACACGTCGCTGATTCGCTCCGCGTTCGGAGATTCCGGCTTGACGGGCGTCAAGCCTGAGGCGGCGAGCAGGGCGGCCGTTGCCACGGGCTCGGGCATTCTACGAGGGTGGGCCCCAAGACGACCACATCGAGACGCCTCTCACATGGCTGACGAGTCACGCGTCGAGCTTCCGCCCGACGTTCCAGAGGACTTCGAGGTCTTCGTCAACGGCGTCCGGCAGGAGCCGGGCCGTGACTACCACGTTCAGGGGCGCACGCTCGTCTTCAACCGCCCGCTGGCCCAGGAAGGAAAGCTCGGAGCAATGCGCTGGACGAGCATCTTCCTCGGCGTTGCGGGCACCTACCGGAAGGACGACTCGGTCGACGTCGTCTACAAGCGGGACGGACGCCGGATGGTCGCCACAGGGCTACGGCCGCAAACGTAGTACCTGGTTCGAACCGCTCACCGTGAGGCCCGGCTGGGGGCCGCCGGCGAGTGCGTAAGCGCGGCCGCGGTATCCGACGAGGCCGAGCCCATGGCGAGGACGAGGGAGGCTCGGGAGGCTGGTCCAGCGGCGCGTGCCCGGGTTGTATGCGAAGACCGTGCGGATCGTCCCGCCGGGCTCCTCTCCACCGGCCGAGACCAGACGTCCTGAGACGGCGGCAGCGGCCGTACCGCCGCGCCGGCCCGGCACCCGTGGGATGGCGCGCCACCGGTTCGCTCGAGGGTCGTACGCCTCCACGATGTCGAGATTCGTGTCCAACCCGCCGGTGCGGCCGGCGACGGCGTAGACGACGCCGCGGAGAGCGGCCGCGCCGAGGTGCTCCCTCGGCCTCGGCCCCGCGATCAGCGACCAGCGTTCCGTGTCGAAGTCGAAGGCGAACGCATCCTGGGCGAGGCGTCCGGGAGCCTCGACGCCGCCGACGACGTAGAGCTTGCCGCCGGCAACCGCCATGCCCGCGGCCGCGCGTGGGGCAGGAAGGGACGGCAACGCGCTCCACCGTCCTCCGCGGAGGACGAAGGCCGTCGCCCGAGCCACCGATCCAGGGCCGTAGCCGCCGACGACGTAGAGCTCGGAGCCGCGGCCCGCCGCCATCGCGTGGTCGACCCGCACGGGCAGGCTGGGAAGCCGCCGCCAGCGGTTCCGTGCGGGGGAGTAGGCATCGGCACGGCCGGTGTTCTGGCCGTTCGCGAGAAAGCCGCCGACGACCGCGATCTCTCGGCCGAAGATAGCCGCCGCAACCTCGGTGCGAGGAACCGGAACGGGTGCGGCGGTCCGCCACCGCGGCGGGGCCGCGCCCGCCAGGCCTGCTCCCAGTAGGACGGCCAGGACCGCATGAGCGAGCGCTCGCCTCACGCCGCGAGACTATTCGATGCCGCCGACGCTCGAACTTGCGGTCTTGTCGCCGGCCGAATGTGCGGATCCGGAAGGGGGGTGGCTCCGCGTTGTCAGTGCAGATGCGGCGCGCGCTCATCCTTTCGGTGATCGCGGCGATAGCCTGCCTCCTGGCACTGCCGGCAGGCTCGCCGATCGGACCCCGCAGCCAAAGACGACGGGAACGGCTCGGGTGGCGGGCTCGTTGCGGCGGTCAAGGACCGGGTCAAGGCGCCGTTCGTCGATGCGGCAGGGGTGGTTGGCGGGGCGGCCAAAGGTCTCTCCGAGGGCGTCGCTGACGCAGCCAGTCCGCTCAGCGATCCGTTCGTCATCACGCTGATCGGATTGCTGGCCCTCGCCAGCGCGCTACTGGGCGGGCTCGTGCTCGCCCACCTTGCTCGGATCGCGGGCTTCCGCGACCCGGAGAGTCGCGAGCCTCTCGACTAGGCCGAGACTCCGTCCAGCAGCGTCCAGTTGCCGTCGAGCGCCGCTTCGGCCGCGGCCACCAGGCGATCCTCGTCGGCCGGCGATGCATGCGCTTCGAGCAGCTCGCGTGAGTGCGCGGCGTGCTCGTGGTCGAGCTCGGCGTGGACGCGGAAGTACGCCGTCCCGGCGCCGCTCCGTTCGAAGCCGTAGTGCTCGACGAGGCCGTCGAGCTTGGTGGTCGAGACCTCCGGCTGGCCGGCCTCGATCGCGTAAAGGACGGCCAGCGCCTCGAGTGGATCGGCCGCGGCTGTCCACGCCGAGACACAGCACTCGGTCTCGTCACGCGGCGCACGATCGGGCTCGCTGTCGAGCGAGGAGGCGAACTCGTCCCAGAGCCCGACATGCGAGTGCTCCTCTGCGGCATGCTCCGAGCCCGCGAGCGGCGCCGCCGTGTCGGCAGCCGCGGCGAGCGCGACGACAGCGTGCCGGTACTCGCCGGCGTAGTCGGCGAGCTCCTCGCGGGTCAACTCACCGCGCTCCCAGCGGGTGTAGAAGGGATGCTCGAGGATGTTGCGTCGCCGACGGGCTTCGTCGAGACGGGCGATGAGGCGCATGAGTGTCCTTTCCGTCGAGTAGCGCGAAACGTCGATCCTAGTAACGCAGCTTGATGCAGTCGGGGCAAATCGAGTGAGTGACCTGCTCTTCCTTGACCTTGCGATCGACCCCCGACACCGACGGGAGATCGTCCTCTTCCATCCACTCGGAGCCGAGCGAGTAGCGGCCGCACCAGGCGCAGCGGACAAGGAGACCCTCAGGGTCACGCTGGAGCTGCAGCGCCTCCTGGAGGACGACGCTGCGCGCGACGGCACGGCGAACCTCCTCGATCGCGGCGTGCGCGCGAGTTTCGACTGCCTCGTAGCTGTCGGTGCCCCCCGCCGTGCGGCGGCGTGGTTGCATCGCTTCTTCAGCGTGTCACATCGAGCAGCGTTCGCACAACGGCTCTGACGATGCGGCGGGCGAAGATCCTGCTCGGCTTCGCGGCGCTCGGCGTCTACTGGGGCGCCTGGGGCGCCGCTCTCCCGGCGGTCCAGGACCGCTCGGAGGCAACCGATGCCGAGCTCGGCTTCGCGCTCCTGCTCGTGGGAGTCGGAGCGCTCGTGTCCATGCGGGCAACCGGCGTGGTCATGGACCGCTTCGGGCCGATGCTCACGCCGCTCACGATCGGCGCGCTCGCCGTTTCCGGCGTTCTCCCGGGGCTGGCCGCATCGCCGCTGCAGCTCTCGCTCGCCCTCGCCGTCCTTGGAGCCGCATCCGGAGCGGTGGACGTCGCGATCAACGCCGACGCGGTGCGAGAGGAGGTTGCTTCAGGGCGGCCGCTGCTGAACCTCGCACATGCGAGCTTCTCGGCCGCGGTTGTGGTCGCCAGCCTGGCGACGGGTCTCCTTCGCTGGGCGGGAGCCGGAGCGCCGGCCGTGTTCCTGCTCGTGGGCCTGGTCATCGGGGTCAGCGCGGTCCTCGTCCGGCCGGGCCGTGGCGAACCGTGGATCGCTCCGCCGTCACACGAGCGGCCGCGGCTCCTTCAGCGCGTGCCCAGCTGGCTGCTTGTCCTCGGTTGCCTCGGCGCCTTCGCCTTCTGGATCGAGAGCGCCTGGCAGAACTGGGGCGCGGTGTACCTCGAACGCACGCTTGACGCCGCAGCGGCCTTGAGCGCGCTCGGGCCGGCCTTCTTCGCCGCCGCCATGACGGCCGGGCGGCTCGGAGGGAACCGCCTGCTCGAGCGCTGGTCGGAGCGGCGCTTGCTCGTCACGGGGTCGGTGGTCGCCGGAGTCGGCACGATGGTGGCCGCCGCTGCACCAACTTCGGCTGTCGCGCTGGCCGGCATCGTGCTCGCAGGAGCCGGCTGCTCGGTGTTGGCGCCGACCGTCTTGGGCCTCGCCGGCGGAGCTGCGGCGAGCAGCGAACGCGCGACGGTGATCGGATCGGTCACCACGCTGATGTATCTCGGCTTCCTCGTCGGGCCGGCGGTCGTCGGCGGGCTTGCCGACGTCGCGAGCCTGCGGATCTCACTCGGCAGCGTCGGCGTCCTGGCGCTGCTACTGGCCTTCCTGTTCGTGGTGGTGCCGCTGCCCGAGCGGCGCCGCTAAGGCGGGACGATCGTCGGCTCGCCGCCTGCGACCTCGGGCGGCGGCGGAGCGGGCGGCGGAGTCGGCCGGCGCCTGCGCCGAATGTCGAGCGCAGTCGCGGCGACCATCGCAGTGATCGCAATCGCAATCGTCCAGAAGCCGATCTGCCGTGCCGCTTTCGAATGTCCCCCCGCCGACGAGCGCTGCAGGCCCCTACAGAGGCGCCGAACGGTTCCCGCTTGACAAGCTCGGGGCGAAGGTGAGAGAGTCGCTTCGTCGAGTCCTGTAGGCCTTCGGGTTTGCAGGACTCGGCATTTTTCGTTGCTACTGTGTTCGCCACGGACGGCAATCCAGCCGCCCTGTGAGATGAGCTTCTCGTTCCTTCTTCGGCAGTTTCGAGGCAGGCGAATCTCGAACCGCAACTGAAGGAGTCGAACGTGCCACCGAAGTCTTTCGCGGACCTCGGCGTAGCCGAACCGATTAGCGCCGCCCTCGCGCGCCGGTCGATCCACACGCCGTTTTCCATTCAAGAGCTCGTCCTGCCGGACGCCATTTCCGGCCTGGACGTGCTCGCCAAGTCACCCACAGGATCGGGCAAGACACTTGCCTTCGCTGTACCGATCGTGCAGCGTCTCGAGGACGGTAATTCCCGGCCGTCGGCGCTCGTGCTCGTTCCAACACGCGAGCTCGCGACACAGGTCGCCGAGGAGTTCGCCGACATCGGCCGCGTTCGTGGCCTCGAGGTGGCCGCCGTCTACGGCGGAACCTCTGTCGCTGCCCAGGCGAGGGCTGCGAAGAGCGCACACATTCTCGTTGCCACCCCCGGTCGGCTCGAGGACCTCGCGAGGCGCCGACTCGTCAAGCTCGACGGCATTCGCATCCTGGTCCTCGACGAGGCCGACAGGATGCTGGACATGGGCTTCCAGCCACAGGTCGATGCGATTGTCCGGCGGCTTCCGGGTAATCGCCAGACGATGTTGTTCTCGGCGACGCTCGACGGCGAGGTCGCGGAGCTCGCGCGGGCCTACACTGACAGCCCGAGCCGGTTCGACGCGCAGCTTCCGACCCATCTCGAGCGCGGCGAGACTGAGCACCGCTTCGTCGGGGTCACGGCCGACACCAAGGTCGTGACGCTCGTGGAGATGCTTGGACACGAGGATGGGCTCACGCTCGTCTTCGTCCGCACGAAGCGTGGCGCCGACCGGCTGGTGCAGAGGCTCGCCCGCCATGACGTCAAGGCCCTCGCGCTGCACGGCGACATGAACCAGCGCGCCCGCGAGCGCGCGCTCGAGCGCTTCGAGTCCGGGAAGGTCTCGACTCTCGTCGCCACGGACGTCGCGGCGCGCGGCCTCGACCTCGATCACATCACGCACGTGATCAACTTCGATCCGCCCGCCGACGACAAGGGCTACATCCACCGCGTCGGCCGCACGGCTCGAGCGGGGCGCGACGGGACTGGGATCACGTTGGTGCTACCCGAGCAGCAGGCCGAGGTGAGCCAGTTCGCACGGAGCGTCGGGGAGCACGGGCAGTTCGAGCAACAGGGAATGCGCGTCGCCCCCACGCGGCTCGTCTATTCGGGCCGCGGACGCCGCTCCCGCTGGGGCGCGCCGCCGAAGCGTCGCAAGATCTAATCCAGAAGGACGACCGCGACCGCCGCGTACTGGCATGCGGCTGCGGCGATGACGAGCGCATGAAAGAGCTCGTGGTAGCCGAAGACCTCCGGGACAGGGTCGGGGCGGCGGCGTGCGTACACGACCGCCCCGACGGTGTACAGAATTCCGCCGGCCAGGAGGAGCCCGACTCCGGCGAGGCCGGTGTGGGCCCAGAGCTGCGGCAGGGCGACGACGCCGATCCAGCCGAGCGTGATCCCGATCGTGACGGCCAGCCACTTGGGCGCGTCGACCCAGGCCAGCTTGAGCACGGTCGCGACCAGCGCACCGCCCCAAACGACGGGCAGGATCGTCCAGCGCCACACATCGGCCAGGGCGAGGAGAGCGAAGGGTGTGTACGTCCCTGCGATCAGCAGGTAGATCCCGGCGTGGTCGAGCCTCCGCATCCATAGCCTCGCGCGGGGGCGCCACGTGACCCGGTGATAGAGCGCGCTGACCCCGAACATCGTCGCCAGGGCTGTTGCGAAGACGATCGCCGACGTTCGCTCCGCCGGCCCCGAGGCGCCGACAACGAGCACTGCTCCGCAGACGAGCGAGGCAAAAAAAGCGTACTGGTGGAGAACGCCGCGTAATCTCGGCCGCAACTCGACGTTCATGCCCCGAGGATAAAGCTGAAAGACTCTCGTTGTGCTGATCGCGCAGATCTCGGACGTCCACGTCGGTGGGGGCCGCTATCGGCGCGAGCTTCTGATGACGGCGATCGAGGAGATCAACGCAGCCGAACCTGACCTCGTCGTCGTCGCCGGTGACCTCACGGACGACGGCTTTCCGGATCAGTACCCCCTTGCCCGCGAGGAGCTCGGCGCGATCGCCTGTCCGGAGATCGTGCGGGTCCCTGGGAACCACGACGCACGGAACGTCGGTTATCTCCTTTTCGAGGACACCTTCGGCGGGCGCGATTCGCGGCGGCGGCTCCAGCTCGGCGGGCTGGAGGTCTCGCTCGTCGCCGTCGACTCGTCCAAGCCCGACCTCGACGAGGGTGAGATCGGGCGTGAGCACTACGGGTGGATCGCGGAGGGCTTCGCCGGGCCTGCGGATCTGCGCGTCTTCGTGTGCCACCACCACCTGATGCCGATCCCGGGGACCGGCAGAGAGCGCAACCAGGTGCTCGACGCCGGCGACGTGCTCTCACTCCTTCGCCACTGCGAGGCCGACCTCGTCTTGTCGGGCCACAGACACGTGCCTTACGTCTGGCCGGTGGCAGGCCTGCTACTCGTGCATTCCGGCACTGTCTCGACGCTCCGCACCCGCGGTTTCCCGAGGCCCGCCTACAACCTCATCCGCATCGGCGACGGCCGCATCTCCGTCGAGCTCTGCGTCCCCGGCGGCGAGCGGCGAAGCCTCGGGGACTATCCGCGGGACTGGCCGGAGGAGCTCTCGGCGCGAGCGAGCGATACGTTCGGGCGCGCTCCGCGCGGGGTTTCGCTCGCGGACGAGGAGCCGACGCCCACCGGCGGAGAGTAGGCTCGTCTCATGGCCGAGACGAAGTTCCTGCTCCCGGAATCTGCGATTCCGGAGCGTTGGTACAACATCCAGGCCGACCTCCCGAACGCGCCGCAGCCGATCCTCCATCCCGGCACGGGCGAGCCGATCGGCCCAGACGATCTCGCGCCTCTGTTCCCGATGGAGCTGATCGGCCAGGAGGTCTCACAGGACGCGGAGATCCCGATCCCCGAGGCGATTCGAGACGCCTACCGCCTCTGGCGGCCGACGCCGCTCTACCGGGCGCACCGGCTGGAGCAGGCGCTTGGAACGAAGTCGCGGATCTTCTACAAGTACGAGGGCGTCAGCCCGGCCGGCAGCCACAAGCC
>DATGDB010000048.1:0-9377 GCA_035311205.1 Gaiellaceae bacterium
CACCGACCCTCGTCGACGTGCTGCTGGAACTCGTCGCGGAACTTCTCCGCGTAGCTCCCGACGCACCAGACCGCGAAGTCGCCGAGCGCGCAGAGCGATTTCCCCTCGATCCGGTCGCAGACGGTCGTCACGAGGTCGAGATCCGCCTGCGTGCCGTCCCCGGCCTCGATCTTCTCGAGGAGCTGGACGAGCCAGCGCGTCCCCTCGCGGCACGGCGTGCACTTTCCGCACGACTCGTGCATGTAGAACTTCTCCGCCCGGAGCGCGAGCTGGACCATGCAGGCGCGGTCGTCCACCACGATGATCGCCGCGGAGCCGAGGTACGACCCCGCCGCCTGCACGGCGTCGAAGTCGAGCGCGACATCGAGCTGGTCGGGCGTGAACACGGGAACCGACGAGCCGCCCGGGATGATCGCCTTCAACGCTCGCCCCTCGGCGACGCCGTGACCGTGTTCGAAGATCAGCTCGCGGAGCGTCGTGCCGAGCGGAAGCTCGTAGTTCCCCGGCCGGTCGACGTTGCCGGACAGCGAGTAGACGACTGTGCCCGGCGCCGACTCCGCCCCCAGTTCCTTGTAGCGCTCGGGCCCCATCTCGAGGATCGCCGGGACGCTGGCGATCGTCTGCACGTTGTTGACCAGTGTCGGCTGCATGTACAGGCCGGCGACCGGCGGGAACGGCGGGCGCGGGCGCGGCTGGCCTCGGTCGCCCTCGAGCGACTCCAGGAGCGCCGACTCCTCGCCGCAGATGTACGCCCCTGCGCCGCGGTGGACGAGCACGTCCACGTCTCCGAAGATCTCGGCGAGGCGGGCCTCCTCGATGGCGGCCTCGAGAACGAGGTACTCGGCGAGGTACTCGCCGCGGATGTAGATGAAGACGTTCTTGGCCTGGATCGCGTGCGCGGCGATCAGGCAGCCCTCGATGAATCGGTGCGGGACGAGCCGCATGATCTCGCGGTCCTTGAACGCGCCCGGCTCCGACTCGTCGGCGTTCGCGACGACGTACGCCGGACCGCCGTTGCGCTTCTCGGCCGGCGGGACAAGGCTCAGCTTCCGACCCATCGGGAAGCCCGCACCGCCCCGACCCCGAAGCTCGGCCTCGTTGATCACGTCGATGACCTCCTGCGGGGCCATGCCTCGCGCCCGCTCGAGGGCGGAGTAGCCCCCGATCGCGCGGTACTCGTCGAGGCGGGTCAAGTCGCGCCCCTCCGCTCCTTTGAGGACGGTTAGCTCAGCCACCGCGGATCGCCTCGACGATCGCCGTGACGTCTTCCGGCCGCGTCGGCTCGCGGTACCGGTTGTCGACCGCCACGACGGGTGCGTAGCCGCAGCCGCCCGCGCACTCGATCAGCCGGAACGTCACCTCGCCGTCGTCCGAGGTCTCGCCCGGCGGGATCCCGAGCTGCTCCTCGAACGCCTCCACGACCTGCTGGGCGCCGACGAGCGCGCATGAGAGGTTCGTGCAGACCTCGACGATGTGCCGGCCGACGGGCTGAAGATTGAACATGTCGTAGAACGAAGCGACCGCCTGCGCATGTGCCGGCGTGACGTCCATCGCATCGGCCACCTCTCTGAGAGCCTCAGGAGGAAGCCACCCTCCATGGTTTTCTTGCGCGAGCCGAAGAGCGGCCATCACGGCCGAGCGAGGATGCGGGTACCGCGACTTCAGGCGGTCAATTTCCCGCTGAAAATGCGCAGCATTCTCGGCGGATTTCATCAGCGATCGACCTCGCCCATGACGGTATCGAGCGAGCCGACGATCGCGATCAGGTCGGCCACGAGCGCGTCGCGCATGCACGTGGCCGTCGCCTCGAGAGCGGCGAACGACGGAGCCCGGAACTTGACGCGCCAGGGCCTCGGGCCGCCGTCCGACACGACGTAGCAGCCCAGCTCCCCGCGTGGCGACTCGATCGCCACATACACCTCACCCTCAGGCACGCGGAACCCCTCGGTCACGAGCTTGAAGTGGTGGATCAGCGACTCCATCGAGGTGTGGAGCTCTTCCCGCGGCGGAAGCACGATCTTCCGGTCGTCCACGATCCAGGGCTCGCCTTCCATCTCCTCGAGCCGGTCGAGGCACTGGACGGCAATCCGAGTCGACTCGCGCATCTCGTCCACCCGGACGCGGTAGCGGTCGTAGACGTCGCCGTTCTCGTAGACCGGTGCGACGAAGTCGACGTCGCTGTATGTGAGGTACGGCGATGCCTTCCGCAGGTCCCAATCGACCCCGGACGCACGCAGCACGGGCCCCGACTGGCCGAGCGCGATCGCGTCATCCGCGGACAGGGGGCCGATGCCCTTCGTGCGCTCGAGCCAGATCTCGTTCCGCGAGAGCAGCGCCTCGTAGTCGTCGATCGCCTTCGGCATCCAGTCGACGAAGCGGCGGCACTCGGGGAAGAAGCCCGCAGGGATGTCCTCGGCGAGACCGCCGACCTGGAAGTAGCGCGTGTGCATCCTCGTCCCGCCGGCGAGCTCGAAGAGGTCGAGGATGAGGTCGCGCTCGCGGAAGCAGTACCAGAACACCGAGATCGCACCCAGCTCGAGGGCCGCGGTGCCGAGGTAGACGAGGTGGGAGTGGATGCGGTTCAGCTCGCAGAGCAGCATCCGCATCCAGGTCGCCTTCTCCGGAACCTCCAGCGCGAGCAGCTTCTCGACGGCGAGGACGAAGACGAGCTCGTTGTTCTGGAAGGAGACGTAGTCGATGCGCGGGGCGTACGTAATCGCCTTCCACCACGTCTTCAGCTCCATGTTCTTCTCGAAGCCGGTGTGGAGGTAGCCGACGATCGCCTTGAGGCCGACGACCTCCTCGCCGTTCAGGTCGACGATCAGGCGAAGCACGCCGTGCGTCGAAGGGTGATTCGGCCCGAAGTTGACCTGCAGGAGGTTCTCGCTGTCGCGCAGCTCCTCCGGCACCTGAAGGATGGTCGGGATCGGTGAGGGGATGTGCGTCCCCTCGTAGATGTGGGGTCGCTCGACGATCGCCATTACGTCTCGTCCGAGAAGCGGACCGGCTCGCCGCCGATCGGGTAGTCCTTGCGAAGCGGATGCCCCTCCCAGTCGTCCTCCATGAGGATCCGGGAGTGGTTGGGATGGCCGTCGAAGCGGATGCCCACCATGTCCCAGGCCTCTCGCTCGTGCCAGTCGGCGGTCGGCCAGACCGGGACGACGCTCGGGACGGTCTCTCCGTCGTCGAGCCAGACCTGCACGCGGAGCCTGGGAGCGCCGTCACGCATGGCGAGCAGGTGGTAGTTGACGGCGAAGCGCTTCGCCTTCGGCCGCGGCACGCGCGAGTACCCCTGCGAGCTCGTTGCGGCGCCGAGCCCACCTGGCAGGTTGAGGTCGCGGCCCGAGGCGGTCCCGAAGTAGCCGGCGACCCCACGGGAGCCCCAGCCCAGGTAGTCGACCGGCGTGATGTCGGCAAGGACACGAAAGCCTTCGACGTCGCGGAGATGGAGGCAGGCCTCGGTCAGGCGGGCCGGGTCGACGACGAGCGTCGTCTCGCCGTGCTCCTCCTTGGTCTCGACGAGCCCGGGTAGGCCTTCGTAGGTCAGGTCGCGACGCCCCGGATCTCGTATGCCGGCGGAACGCCGGCGTGGATCTTCTCCTGCAGGCGGACGATTCCCTCGAGCAGCGCCTCAGGGCGCGGCGGGCAGCCGGGGATGTGGATGTCGACCGGGACGATCTTGTCGACGCCCTGCAGGACGGCGTAGTTGTTGAACATGCCGCCCGAGCTCGCGCACGCGCCCATCGCGATCACCCACTTCGGCTCCAGCATCTGGTCGTAGATCTGCCGCAGCGGTGCGGCCATCTTGTGCGCGACCCGCCCGGACACGATCAGCAGATCGGACTGGCGCGGAGTGGAGCGGAAGACCTCGGCGCCGAAGCGCGCGCTGTCGTAGCGCGCGGTGACGATCGACATCATCTCGATCGCGCAGCACGCGAGGCCGAACGTGGCCGGCCAGATCGAGTAGCCCTGGGCCCAGGCGACCGCCTTCTCGACGGTCGTGAGCAGCAGCTTCTCCTCGAGGTTGCCGAGCTCTTCTTCGAAGACGCCGGGGCCCTTCCCCTTCCAGAGCACACGCTCGGACCGGAGGCCGTAGTCCCTGAGGCGCTTCGGCTTCACCTCCGCCATTCCAGGGCCCCCTTCCGCCAGATGTAGACGTACGCGAGCGCCAGGATTCCGATGAAGAACGCGAGCTCCCAGAAGCCGAACCACCCGAGCGGCTCCAGCACGACCGCCAGCGGGTAGAGGAAGACGATCTCGATGTCGAAGACTATGAAGAGCAGCGCGGTCAGGTAGAAGCTGATCGTGAACTTCTCGACGTGCGGCGGGCCCATCGAGACGCCCGACTCGAAGGGGAGCGATCGAGTCCGGTTACGGGCAACCGGCGGCGTCGCGAACACGAACGACATCACGACCATCGAGAGTGGGATGGCCAGTGCCAGCGCCCCGTAGATCAGAAACGGCAGCCAGTTATCGAGCATTGCTCCCTGCCCCCTCGGGCCTCACCGTGACCGAACCCTACACCCTGCCGGGCTGCCACGAGCGGCGTCGAAAATCGCTCAACCGAGCCTGAATCAGGTGTTACAAAGTCGTGTCCAGAACGTCGTTCCGAGGGGCGAGGGTGAGCGCCGGGCACGCTGCTACGATGCGATCCAGATGGAGCTCACCGAACGCCCGATCACTCTTGTCTCGCTCACCGAGCGGGCCGCCTCCAAGATCACCGAGCTGATGGCCGAGGAGCCCGACGGTGAGGCGACCGTTCTCCGCGTCGCCGTCCAGGGCGGCGGCTGCTCGGGGTTCGAGTACGCGCTCGGCTTCGACCGCGGCGCGCTCGAAGGCGACCACGAGCTCGACGTCCAGGGCGTGAGGGTCGTCGTCGACCCCTACAGCGCTCCGTACCTCCAGGGCACCGAGATCGATTTCGTGGAAGGTCTCCAGGGCGGCTTCGCGATCAACAATCCGAACGTCGTCGCCTCCTGCGGCTGCGGCCACTCGTTCCAGGTGGCCGAGGGCGAGGATCCCGCTGCCGAGCACGGCGGCGGCTGCGGTTCCGGCTGTAGCCACTAGCCCGGCCGGCCTTACTAGCATTCAGGGCCGTGCCTGACACCGACGGCGTCGTCGACGTGACCATCCTGGGCGCCGGCCCGGTTGGGCTATCGGCTGCCTACTACCTCGGGCATCGCGACGGAACGGTCCGCATCGTCGAGTCCCTCGAGCAGATCGGCGGCCAGGTCGCGGCGACCTATCCGGAGAAGCACGTCTATGACGTGGCCGGCTTCCCGAAGATCCTCGGCCAGAAGCTGGTCGAGATGTGCGCCGAGCAGGGGCTCCAGTACGGCGCCGATGTGCGGCTCGGGGAGGAGGCGAAGACGCTGGAGCGTCTGAGCCAGAACGGCGAGGACCTCTTTGCCCTGACGACGGACGAGGACAACACGTACCTGTCTCGCGCGATCATCATCACGGCCGGCCACGGGGCCTTCGAGCCGCGCAAGCTGGGGGTCGAGGGGATCGACGAGTGGCAAGGCCGAGGGCTCCACTACGTCGTCCGCGAGAAGGCGCAGTTCGCGGGGAAGCGCTGCGTGATCGTCGGCGGCGGCGACTCCGCGCTCGACTGGACGCTCGGGCTCCAGGACACGGCTGACCTTCCGATCACGCTCGTCCACCGGCGAGATCGGTTCCGGGCGCTCGAGTCGTCGCTCAACGAGGCGCGGCGGCTGGAGGGCGAAGGCGCCGTTCGCATTCTCACCCCGCACGAGGTGCGTGAGGTGCACGGCGACGGCTCGATCGAAGCCGTGACGATCGAGAACACGGCCACGGGGGAGGCGGAGCGGCACGACTGCGACGCGCTGATCACGCTCCTCGGCTTCGTCTCGCACCTGGGTGCGATCGCCGACTGGGGCATCGAGCTCGAGGGCAAGCGCCAGATCAAGATCAATCCCATGACGTGCGAGACGTCCATGCCCGGTGTGTACGCAGCGGGCGACGTGGCCGGCTACCCGGGCAAGATCACTCTGATCACCGTCGGCATGGGCGAGGCCGCGATCGCCGCCAACAACGTGATCGCCGCCATCCGCGGCGAGAAGGTCCAGCCGAAGTACTCGACCGACTAGGCCGGCGGCCCAGGAGGGGCACGTCCAGGGTCTGTCCCTGGACGCGTCGGAACTAGACTCCGGGCATGGCCGACGTCGAGACGCAGCGAGAGCTTTGGGGCGACGAGACCCGGAAGGCGGTGGCCAATTTCACCGTCTCCGGCGAGCCGATCCCTGCCTCCGTCGCCCGCTGGCTCGGACGGATCAAGGGCGCCGCCGCTCGCGTGAACGCCGAGCTCGGCCTTCTCGACTCCGACAAGGCGGAGCGGATCGCTGCGGCCGCGGACCGGGTCGCGTCCGGCGAGCTCGACGACCAGTTTCCGATCGACGTGTTCCAGACCGGCTCCGGCACGTCGTCCAACACGAACGCCAACGAAGTGATCGCCAGCCTGGCGGGAGAGGACGTCCACCCGAATGACGACGTCAACATGGGCCAGTCCTCGAACGACGTGTTCCCGTCGGCCGTCCATTTGGCCGCGCTCGACCAGCTCACGTACGAGCTGCTGCCCGCGCTCGAGCAGCTCGCCAACTCACTCGGCCGCAAGTCGCAGGAGTTCGACGACGTCGTCAAGTCCGGCCGGACGCACCTGATGGACGCTGTCCCGATGACCCTCGGGCAGGAGTTCTCGGGGTACGCGACGCAGGTTCGCCAGGGGGCGGATCGCATCCGCGCCACGCTCGAACGCGTCGGGCAGATCCCGCTCGGCGGCACCGCCGTCGGCACCGGCCTCAATACCCATCCCGAGTTCGCCGCGCGGGTTCGCGCGCGGCTGGCCGACGAGACCTCGCTCCGGATCAGCCCTCCGGCCGACCCCTTCGAGGCGCAGGCCGCGCGCGACTCCCTCGTCGAGGCCTCGGGCGCGCTGAAGACCGTCGCCGTCTCGTTGACCAAGATCGCGAACGACCTTCGTCTGCTCGGCTCCGGACCTCGCGCCGGCCTCGGCGAGATCAGGCTGCCGGAGCTCCAGAAGGGGAGCTCGATCATGCCGGGGAAGGTGAACCCGGTCATTCCTGAAGTCGTCACCCAGGTCGCCGCTCAGGTGATCGGCAACGACCAGGCGATCACGGTCGGTGGCTTGCAGGGCCACCTGGAGCTGAACGTCTTCGTGCCGATGATCGCGCGGAACCTGCTCGACTCGATCCGTCTCCTGTCGGCGGCTTCACGGCTGCTCGCCGACAAGTGTGTCGACGGGATCGAGGCGAACCGCGAAGTGTGCGAGCGCTACGCCGAGCTCACACTGTCCGCCTCGGCGGCGCTCAACCCGTACATCGGCTACGACCGAGGCACCGAGATCGTCAAGGAGGCGGCCGCGAGTGGCCGCTCGCTCCGCGAGGTCGCCCGTGAGGCGGGCGTCGACGAAGAGACCCTCGACAAGGCGCTCGACTACCGCTCGATGGCCAAGCCGCACGGCTAGGCGCCTGCGGCAGGCAGCGGTCCTCCTCGTCCTGTGCCTCGCCGGGTGCAGCGTGCGCGGCGACGAGGGAACGATCCCCATGAGCGCCGTGCCACGGCTCGTGCTGCAGCCCGCCGACCTTTCGCCGGCGTTTCTTCCGCTCGAAGAGGGCCGCCAGGGACCGAATGCCTGGCGCGCTTGGTATCGGCGCCTTGGGTCGGAACGGACCGACGGCCCGATCGGTGTCGATTCGAGAGCCAAGGCGCTCGACTCCTCGGACGCTGCCGACGACGACCTCGAGGCCGCCCGCGCCGATTTCGATGACTGGCAGCCGATCGGCGAACCGGGCCTCGGCGACGAATCCTTCGCCGGGACGCGTGTCGGCAGCGACGTCCGCTATTACCAGGTGCACTGGCGGGAGGACAACGTGACCGCGTCACTCGCGCTGAACGGCGTCGAGGGCCGGTTCCCGTTCTCCGATGCCCTCGAGCTCGCGCGGAGACAGGAGCAGCGCATCGCGAATCAGAGGTGAGCGGAGCACGGTACGCTCCCTCCCCATGCGAACCCCGGGAGGCGCAGCCGTCCTAGTGCTCGTGGTAGCGGCGGCTGCAGCATCCGCCGCCGGAGCGGCTCAGCCGACTCTGCGGCTCGTCGATCGTCAGCCGCTCGTGGTGCGCGGCGAAGGCTTTCGCCCAGGTGAGCGGATCACGCTCGTCGCTGTGACAGGCCTCGGCCCACGAATCATTCGTACCACCGCACGAAACGGCGGTTTTCGGGCCACTTTTCGCTTAGCCGACCAGCCCTGCGCGGCTGCCTTCGCAGTCCGGGCCCGCGGCGACCGCGGCAGTTCCGCGATCATGCGCATGCCCGAGTCGCGGCCCTGCGTTCCGCCGCCCCGCGACTGACGGAGACGACGACGGGCGAGGCTTTTGGCCCCGCCCGTCGTAACGTCGCGATCAGACCGGAACTACTTGACCGGGCTGACCTCGATCTGCGTGAAGCCACCGGGCGTCTCGCTCTTAACCCGGATCTGTGTGCCCGACTTCGGCACGTCCACGCTCGACCAGCCAGGCTGGTAGTGGTCGGGCTCGTCGCCGTGAACGTGCCCGTCGTTCGCCGTCCAGTAGCTCTGGAGGTCGTTGAACACCGGAACCGCGGGCCGTGACGGGATCGTCGTCGGCACGCCGTTCTTGTGGAACGTGGTCGCGTCGGTCGGCTGGAGACCGAACGTCGAGTCGAACGACTGCAGCCGCGGCCGCATCATCCACTCGTCGCTCCAGTGCTGGATCGCCGGGCGGGCGTCGATCGGGAGGATCAGGCCCTCGCCCGGATGATCACCGACGTTGTTGTTCGTGAACGCCGTGTTCCAGTACCAGACGAGTACGCCGTCCTGGTACCGGAAGCGCTCCGCGTAATCCGGCATCGTGTTCAGGAAGCCGAAGTTGTACGGACCGGTCCGAAGACCGTCGTCATAGCCGGTGTATTGCCGGTTCTCGGCCAGGTAGTAGTGCGGATGCTCGGTGGTCTCGGTGCCGGCAGTGCGCCGGAAGCCGTTGAGGGTCCAACCGTTGTCACCGCTCTCCGCCCCGTCCGAGAACACTGTCGTGGCACCAGCCATGATGGCGAGATCGTCGAACTCGAAGCCGCGGCCGACCGCTGCACCGTCGGTCCAGTAGCGGACCTGCAGCTTGATCGTCTTGCCGGCATACGGCGTCATGTCGGCAGTCACGGGAACCCACGCCGGGTTGCCCGATACCGCGTCGCACTGCTTCGGAGCACCCGAGATGCCCGTGATGCCATTGCCGAAGTTCTGCCCGTTCTCGTTGCCCGAGTCGGACACGTTTGTCGGCAGGTTTGTGTACGTGGCACCGCCGTCGGTCGAGACGCGCAGGTA
>DATGDB010000049.1:0-14655 GCA_035311205.1 Gaiellaceae bacterium
CGAGGACTTGAAGCGCTCAGCCGTCTCCGTGGAATTGTGGGGTCATGACGTGCTTGTCGCCTCGCTGCCGGACATCATTCGAATGAAAGAGGCGGCTGGCCGTCCCAAGGACAGGGCGCAGATCCCCGTGCTCCGCCAGACGATCGAGCTCAGGCGCGCGCGCGGTCAGTCGTAGCGGTAGAAGCCCTCGCCTGCCTTTCGGCCCAGATGGCCAGCCTGGACGTGTTCCCGCAGCAGCGGGCACGGCGCGTACTTGTCGTCGCCGAGGCCCTCCTGCAGCACCTCCATGATCGCGACGCACGTGTCCAGGCCGATCAGGTCGGCGAGCGCCAACGGGCCCATCGGATGCGCGAAGCCGAGCTTCGCGATCGTGTCGATCGCCTCGGCTTCCGCCACCCCGTCGTGAAGCGCCCAAACCGCCTCGTTGATGAACGGCATCAGGATGCGGTTGGAGACGAAGCCGGGGAAATCGTTCGCGAGGGCCGGCGTCTTCCCGAGCTCTTCGGCGAAGGCGACGATCGCGTCCACGGTCTCGTCGGACGTGTCCCGCCCGCGGACGACCTCGACGAGCTTCAGGACGGGCACCGGATTGAAGAAATGCATGCCGATCACCCGGTCGGGGCGGATCGTCTCGGCCGCCAGCGAGGTGATGGGGATCGAGGACGTGTTCGAGGCGAGCACTGCGTCACCAGGAAGGACCTCGTCGGCATGAGAGAAGACGCGCGCCTTGACCTCGGCGTCTTCGACGACGGCTTCGACCATCAGGCTTGCGGCCACGAGGTCGTCGACGGGCTCGACTCGTGACAAGACCTCCTCCGGATCGGCACCGCCCTTCGCGGCCAACTTCTCGAGGCTTCGCCGCATGACCTGAAGAGCACGGTCGGTCGCGCCGGGCACAGCGTCGTGCAGCGAGACCCGGCAGCCGGCAGTCGCCGCGACCTGGGCGATCCCGCCGCCCATCTGGCCCGCGCCGACGACGAGAACGTGCTCGAACTTCACGGCCGAGAGGCTAACGTCCTCGGCGATGACCGACCTCTGGTACGAGGACTCGGGCTCTGGGCCGCCGGCAGTCCTGCTCCACGAGGGCGTTGTCGACTCGCGGATCTGGGACCCCTTCCAGCCGCATGTCGAAGGGCGGCTGCGGACAATCCGCTACGACCAGCGCGGCTACGGGCGGTCGCCGATGTGGACCGGGCCGTACTCGGCCGTGGACGACCTCGTCTCCGTGCTGGACGCGGCGGGAGTGGAGAAGGCGGCGCTGGTCGGTACTTCGCAGGGCGGCCGGATCGCGATCCAGGCCGCGCTCGCCCGACCCGAGCGCGTCTCGGCGCTGGTCCTGGTCGGATCAGGGCTCGCCGGCCATCCCGTCAACGTCGATGTGACGCCCGAGCAAGAGACTCGCTGGGACGATGCGGAGGCACGTCGCGACCTGGCCGAATTGGCCGCGATCGACATGGAGATCTGGGCGCCGCTAGGCGCCGACGACGAGCTCCGGGCGATGTTCGTCGAGAACGTCGAAGCGTCGAATGCCGAAGATCCTGGGCGGGGAGACGCCTCGGCAGGCCGCCTGGGCGAGATCGGCGTGCCGACGCTCGTCGTCACCGGAGGCGAGGACGTCGCTGCGATCAACGAGCTCGGGGAGTTGCTCGCGCGGGAGATTCCGGGCGCGCGCAGCGCTGTCATCGAGGACGCCGACCACATGGTGCAGTGGCGTGCGCCCGAAGAGCTGGCACGGCTCGTCGTCGAGTTCCTGGAGGCTTAGACCTCGAGCAAAAGCGCGTCGCCCTGGCCGCCGCCTGAGCAGATCGCAGCCAGGCCGAGCCCGCCGCCGTTCCGGCGGAGCTCGTAGATCATCGTCCCGAGGATGCGAGCGCCGGACGCGCCGATCGGGTGGCCGAGTGCGACGGCGCCGCCGTTCACATTCACCTTCTCGGGATCGGCGCCGAGCATCTTCGTCGAGTTGAGGACGACCGAGGAGAACGCCTCGTTCAGCTCCACGCGCTCGACGTCGTCGATGGTCTTGCCGGCCTTCTCGAGCGCCTGCTGTCCTGCCTTCGCCGGAGTGCGAGCCAGATACGCGAAGTCGTCCGCGACGTAGCCCTGCGACACGATCGTCGCGAGCGGCTCCAGCCCTCGCTTCTTCGCGAACTCCTCGCTGACGACGACCAGCGCCCCGGCTCCGTCGTTGACGCCGGGCGCGTTTCCGGCGGTCGTCGTGCCCTCGGGATCGAAGACGGGCTTCAGCTTCGCGAGCGCCTCCAGCGATGTGTCACGGCGAGGGCCCTCGTCGGTGTCGACGTCACCGACCGCCACGATTTCGTCGCGGAAGCGGCCCTCGTCGATCGCTTCCACTGCCCGTTGATGCGAACGCAACGCCCACTCGTCCTGGTCCTCGCGGGCGATGCCGAGCTCCCGCGCGACGAACGAGGCCTGCTCGACCATGTGGCGCTTGTCGAAGGTCGAGGTCAGCCCATCGTGCGTCATGAGGTCGATGAGCGTCCCATCGCCGAGCCGGTAGCCGAACCGCGCTTTCTTGAGGATGTACGGCGCGTTCGACATCGACTCCATTCCGCCGGCGACGATCACGTCGTGGTCACCCGCGCGGATCATCTGATCCGCCATCTCGACCGCCCGAATCGAGGACGCGCACACCTTGTTGATCGTGTCGGCCGGAACCTCGATCGGAAGGCCGGCGCCGATCGACGCCTGCCGCGCCGGCGCCTGGCCGGCGCCGCCTTGCAGCACCTGGCCCATGATCACGTACTCGACCTCGTCGTTCTCGAGCCCGACGCGGTCCAGCGCGTTGCGGATGACGAGCGAGCCGAGCTCGGTCGCCTCGTAGTCCTTGAGCGCTCCGCCAAGCTTCCCGAACGGCGTGCGGACGGCGGAGACGATGACGGAACGGGTCACCGAATCAGCGTAACAACGTCCCCTCGCGTCACCGATAGCGCTGCCTGCGGAAGACGTCGTCGCGGAGCGACTCGACGCGATCGAGGAAGAGGACGCCGTCGAGATGGTCCAGCTCGTGCTGGAGGCAGCGCGCCTCGAAGCCGGTCGACTCGACGCGAACGTCCATTCCACCCGGAGAGACCGCGACCACGGTCACGGACGTTGCCCGGCGGACGTTCGCCGTCAGGTCGGGGATGCTCAGACAGCCCTCACGGCCGATCACCGACCCCTCGGTGGCGACGATCTCCGGGTTGGCCAGGATGAGCGTCCCGTTCGACGTCTCGGCCCTCGGGTGGTCCGTGACGTCGACGACGACCATTCGAACCAGCTCGCCGACCTGCGTGGCCGCGAGGCCCACGCAGCCTGGATGGGCGCGCATCGTGTCCACCAGATCGGCGGCGAGACGGTCGGCGAGGGCGGCGTCGCCCTGATCGAGCGGCGCTGCGACCTGCTTCAGCCGGGCGTCTGGGAACCGCAGAATCTCCCGGACGGCCACTCAGCACTCAGAGCGAGTCGCGCTCGATCGGCCGCACGGAGACTTCGACACGCTCCTGCTCCGCCGTCTGACGGAGGCGGGCCTCTAGCGTGTCCGAGGTCGCTTCATCGGGTAGGAGCACCTCCAGCGACGCGACGTAGATGGAGTCATCGCCCTCCCCTGCGAGCCGCGTCGTCAGATCGACGATGTCGACCCCGAGAGCAGCGAGTGTCGAGGAGACGGCGTGAAGGATGCCGGGGTGATCGGCCCCGTAGACGGTGATCAGGTGCGACGCGTTGGGGTGCGTTGCGTCACCGAAGGCGACCTCGTTGAGCGTGAGGGCCTCGAGCTCCAGCTCCCCGGCGGTTCGCTCGAGTTCGGCGCGCAGCTGATCTGCCTCAAGGGCGTCCGGAGCCGCGAGGAGCAACATCATGGAGAAGTGTCCGCGCAGGATCGACATCTGCGAGTCCTCGACGTTCACACCGTGCTGGAGGAGCGTCCTCGTGACCGCCGCGACGATGCCGGGTCGATCGCGCCCGATCGCTGAGAGGGCGAAGTGGCGCATGTGCGAAAGATAAGCGGCCTGCGGACGTCAAAGGTGTCCCGCTACGTCAACGCGGCCGGGCTCGAGCTCCTCGCCGGGCTAGTCATCCTCACCGGAAGCGCGTGGGTCTTCGGAGCCGTCGCCGAGGATGTCGTCGAGGGCGACACGCACGTGGACACCCGGCTCGCGAACTGGCTCCACAATCACGCAAGCCCGGGCTGGACGAGCTTCTTCGAGCGTGTGACGTGGCTCGGGAACGTGCCCGTTCTCGTCACCGTCACGGCCGCCGCCGCAGCCGTGCTGGCGTGGAAGCGCCGCAGGATGGAGCTGCTGCTTCTCATACTCGCCGTCGTCGGCGCGGAGATCTTGACCGTCGGCCTGAAGCTCGGCTTCCACCGCGAGCGACCGTTCTTCTCGGACCCGCTAGCGTCGGAGAGCAGCTACTCGTTTCCGAGCGGCCATGCGTCCGTCTCGCTGGCGGTCTACGGGACGATCGCGTTCATTGCCGCCCGCCAGCTCTCGAACGTGCGCGCCCGCCTCGCACTGCTCGTCGCCGCCGCGATCCTCATCCTGCTGATCGGCATCAGCCGTCTGTACCTCGGAGTCCACTTCTTGACCGACGTGATCGCCGGGTTCAGCCTGGGACTCGCGTGGGTGACGCTCTGCGTGCTGCTCCTGCACCTGGGTGTGCGGCTGCGAAAGCGCGATCAGACTTCGCGGTATCCGGCCTCGATGTAGCAGTAGAGCCCGTAGGCGACCAGGCCGGCGGCGACGAGGGCGAGGAGCGTGTCCCCGTAATCCTGCTGGAGCACCTTCCCCAATGCTCCGTCGAGCCCGACGGCTTCGTTCGGGTCGTACTGATATGCAGCCCGCACCAGGAAGAAGCCGATCAGGCCGAAGACGACGCCGCGGGCGGCATGTCCGATGCCGCCGATGATCGTGAACGCCCGGTCCTCGAGCTTGCCCATCTTCCTGAGCTTCAGGTTCTTCCGGAACCTCCCGGTTACGCCGCGCCAGACGTTGAAGACGCCTGCGCCGAGGATCGCGATCCCAACCGCCCCGACGATCCAGCGCCCTGCCGGCCACTTCATGACGCGGGCGGTCATGCGGTCCTCCTCGCGCGATCCGCCCGATTCATGCGCTCCGGCCAGCACGGCGACCGCCAGCCCACACAGCCCCAGGTACCAGGCACCGCGCGCTGCGAGCCCCAGTCGTCGGCGAACGCTCTCCCTCTCGCCCCCTTCGAGCGGATGCCCGAGGATCGCTTCGGCGAAGCGCCAGAACGCGTATCCGGCGAGACCTACCGCGAGAGCGGCGACGAGCAGCTTTCCGTACCAGTCGTCGGCGAGCGCGGCGAGCGCTCCGCTCCGGTCTTTGAGTCGCCCTTGATCCAGGACGGACACCTGGAAGGCGATCGCGCCGATGAGGACGTAGAGGCTGCCCTTCGCGACCAGACCCCAGCGGGCAAGTCCGCGCGCGGCGGGGCTTTCTGCAGCCTCGCGCACCTCCTGTTTCGCTCCCGCCACCATCGGCGACAATATGAGAGAGATGAACGACGAACGGGTCAAGACCTTGCTCGAGCTGGGGGAACGCGAGGGTTGCCTGGAGCTATCCGAGGTGGCTCTTGTGATCAACGAGGCCGAGCTGGACGACGACGAGGCCGAAGGCCTGTACGAGGAGATTCAGCGGCGCGAGATCGACCT
The DNA here is from genome assembly GCA_035311205.1 of Gaiellaceae bacterium. GTDB lineage: Bacteria > Actinomycetota > Thermoleophilia > Gaiellales > Gaiellaceae > JACDAN01. The sequence goes on from DATGDB010000049.1 coordinate 5,672, forward strand.
GACCGACGACTGCGGCCGGAAGCAGCCCGACTCCACGTACGTGAACGGGGACCTCGCGGAGGCCACGACCGACGCGCTCCAGCTCTTCCTGAACGAGATGGGCAAGTACAGGCTGCTGACCGCCGAAGAGGAGGTCGAGCTGGCGAAGCGGATCGAGCGCGGCGACAAGGAGGCGAAGGACCTGATGGTCAATTCGAACCTCCGCCTCGTCGTCTCGATCGCGAAGCGCTACCAGGGTCACGGGCTCACGCTGCTCGACCTGATCCAGGAGGGGATCATCGGACTGATCCGCGCTGTCGAGAAGTTCGACTGGCGGAAGGGGTTCAAGTTCTCGACATATGCGACCTGGTGGATCCGGCAGGCCGTGCAGCGCGGCGTCGCCAACAAGGCGCGCGACATTCGGATCCCGGTCCACATCGTCGAGCGGGAGCGCAAGATCGCGCGCGCCGAGCGGGAGCTGATGGCGAAGCTCGCCCGGCCGCCGACCGAGCAGGAGGTCGCGAAGGCGGCGAAGCTGCCGCTGAAGCAGGTGCGTGAGGTTCGAGAGGCCGCCCGTGCGGTCACGAGCCTCGACCGGCGCATCGGCGAGGAGGGCGACGCATCGTACGGCGACCTGGTTGCCGGCCACGAGGCAGGTCCCGAAGAGACGCTTCATGTCAGCCTCGAGGAGGACACGCTTCGGCGCGCCGTCAACTCCCTTCCAGAGCGCGAGCAGGAAGTCGTCAAGCTCCGCTACGGCCTGAACGGCGACGCAGATCCGAAGTCGCTCGAGGAGATCGGCCAGCGCCTCGGCCTCACGCGCGAGCGTGTCCGCCAGCTGGAGGCTCGAGCACTCCAGCAGCTGGCGGTAAACCGCGAGATCGAAGCTCTCCGAGCCGCCTGACCGTCTCTTCCAGCCAATGTCCCCGTGCCAGGCACCGGGACCTGGCTCGCGAGGCCGGTGTCGCGGGACTTCAACGCAGTGGTACTGGCCACTAGCCCACTTGACACCGCATTGGCGGCGTGAAAAGCTCGCGTTTCCGGTAGTGGTCTTGACCACTGCTAGCCGTCACTCGGAGGAGGAAGACGATGAAGAGATTCAGACGCGTCGGGCTCGTCCTGGCGCTCGTTGCTGCCGTCGCTGCGACCTCGACCGTCCCTCTGGCGGCCGCCGATCGCGGCCGAAGGCACCACTCGAAGGCGGAAGTGGTCGGGTACTTCATCGAATGGGGCATCTACGGCCGCAGCTACTTCGTCAAGAACGTCGAGACGAGCGGTTCGGCGGACAAGCTGACGGTGATCAACTACGCCTTCGCGAAGGTCGAGCCCGCAAGCGCTGATGACCCCGGCGTGGTGTGCAAGCTCGCCGACGAGTGGGCCGACTACCAGCGGCCCATCTCCGCCGAGGAGTCCGTCGATGGACAAGAGGTCACCTGGCCGCGGCCGATCCTCGGGAACTTCCAGCAGCTCCAGGCGCTGAAGGCGCTCCATCCGAAGCTCAAGGTGTCGATCTCCCTCGGCGGGTGGACGTTCTCGAAGTACTTCTCGGACGCCGCCCTGACGAAGGCCTCCCGGGAGCGGTTCGTGTCCTCCTGTGTCGACCTGTTCATCAAGGGCAACATCCCCGACCCCGGCTGGGGCGGCATGGGAGGCCCCGGGGCAGCCGCCGGAGTCTTCGACGGTATCGACCTCGACTGGGAGTGGCCGGGCTCCGAGGGGAACGCCGGCAACATCATCCGCGCGGAGGACAAGCAGAACTTCACGAAGCTCGCAGGCGAGTTCCGGAAGCAGCTCGACGACTACGGGAAGACGACGGACAAGCACTACCTGCTGACGGCGTTCCTTCCCGCGGACTCGGGGAAGATCGACGCCGGCTTCGAGGTCGACGAGATTTTCGACTCCCTCGACTTCGGGACCGTGCAGGGCTACGACCTCCACGGCACGTGGGAGCCGACGACGAACCACCAGTCGAACCTCTTCACGTCGAGCAAGGACCCGGCGAGCCCCCGCTACTCGGTCGACAAGACCGTCAAGGCGTACCTGAAGCGCGGTGCCCCAGCCGGAGACCTCGTGGTCGGCGTGCCGTTCTACTCGCGAGGCTGGACAGGGGTGGGCTCGGCCTCGAACGGCCTGTACCAATCCTCCACCGGTCCCGCTCCCGGTGTGTGGGAGGCCGGTGTCAACGACTACAAGGTCGTGTCGGAGCTGCCCGGCTTCACGCGTTACTGGGACCACCGCGCCGACGCAGCCTGGCTGTACGACGGAACGACGTTCTGGACGTACGACGACCCGGCCGTCATGGAGCTGAAGTCGCAGTACGTGCGCAGGCACGGACTGGGCGGAATCATGTTCTGGGAGCTGAGCGGCGACACCGCCGACGGTGACCTGATCAGCGCGATCGCCGGCGGTCTCTCCGGCCGTCACTGAACGAATGCTGGTGGGCCGCCCGTCGGGGGCGGCCCACCCGTCCTCAGGACGACGCGGTGATCGTGATGCCGCCGCGAGCCTTCTGGGTCAGCTTCACGAAGACGAGGTCCGCCGGCAGCTCGAGCGCCTCGGCCACGTCGTCTCGGATCTTGACGGCGAGCGCCTCGCAGAAGTGTCCCTGGTCCCTGTAGCCGCTCAGGTAGAGCTTCAGCGACTTCGATTCCAGACAGAGCTCTCGAGGCTGGTAGTCGATCGTGGCGGTGTAGAGGTCGGGCTGCCCGGTCACCGGGCAGAGCGCCGTGAGCTCGTCGCTCGTCATCTCGACCCGTGAGACGCCTGGATTGGGAAAGGTCTCGAGCCCGGCATACTGCTCGGAGCCGGCATGCCCAAGGCCGACGAACTCGGTCGAGCGGCGCTCGGTCTCCATGTACGTACTGTAGGTGCGATGCGCGTGTACCTCGCCGGGCCGCCGCAGGCTGACGACTACCGCCGGCAGGCTGAGGCTCTGGTTCGCGAGGCCGGCTGGGAGCCCGTCGATCCGTTCCGGCGCAACTTCCGCGGACGGACGAAAGGGCACGAGGCCGAAATCGTCGAAGGCGACCTCGAGGACATCCGTTCCTGCGACGCCGTGCTCGCCGACTTCAGCGTGCCGGACGAAGGGACCGCCATGGAAGCGTGGTATGCGCACGGATTGGGAAAGCGTGTTGTCGTGTACACCGGCGGCAGGGAACCGCATCCTTGGACGGTGTACGTGGCTGGAGCCGTCTGCGACGAGCTCGCCGCGGCCGTTCGAGTGCTCGTCGACAGCTTCGACGAAGGGAGGACCGAATGAAAGTCACGATCATCGGCGCAGGGAACATGGGACGGGCCATCGGGACGCGAGCCGTCGGGGGCGGGCACGAGGTCGAGATCATCGACAACGACCCGGCGGAGGCGCAGGCGCTCGCGAACGACCTGGGCGAGTCGGCCACAGCCGTCGACAAGCGCTCGATCGGCGGTGAAATCGTCGTGCTCGCCCTCTAGTTTCCGAGCATCCCTACGGCGATCGAGGAGAACCGCGACCAGCTCGCCGGCAAGGTCGTGGTCGACATTGCGAACCCGATCGACTTCGAGACGATGGAGGGTCTCGTCATTTCGCCTGAGACCTCTTCGGCTGAGGAGACGGCCAAGCTCGTGCCGTCCGGGACGCCGGTGGTGAAGGCGTTCAACACAGTGTTTGCCAGGGTGCTCGTGAAAGGCGAGGTGGCCGGGCAGATCGTCGACGTGTTCATCGCCGGCGACGACGCCGACGCCAACGAGAAGGTCGTTTCGCTCGTCGAGAGTGGAGGGCTCCGGCCTATCGACGTCGGCCCGTTGCGTCGAGCTCGCCAGCTCGAGCAATTGGAGTTCCTGCACATCGCGATTCAGGAGCCGCTTCAACTCGGCGGCGCCAGCGCGATCAAGCTGCTGCCCTAAGCATTTACCTGCCCTGCATCGTTTCCTTGCAATGCAACGCTAGCTTGGGCTGCATGCTGCGGCGATTCCTATTTGCGAGTGCGCTTGTTTCCCTCGCCTTCGCCGCCGCGGCCGTGGGCGCAGTGTCGAGCGGAAAAGTTGTCCGGAACGGCGAGATCGTCTTCTCGAGCCTTCAGGTTCGGAACGGGGACTACGACCTCTATCTCATGCGGGCCGACGGAGCGGGAGAACGGCGCATCACCAGGCGGCGCGCGTTCGAGCGATACCCGAAGTGGTCGCCGGACGGAAAGTGGCTCGCGTACATCAGCAATCGCTCGAGACCGAGCACTGAGACCGCGTACGAGATCTACGTCATGCGCCCGAACGGCACGGGCTTCCGGCGTGTGACGAACGACCGGTGGATCGATGATCAGCTCGCCTGGTCGCCGGATGGAAAGCGCATCGCCTTCGAGAGCAACCGCCAGACAGGCAAGTTCGCACTCTGGGTGCTCAACGTCGACCGCAGCGGGCTCCGCAAACTGGCCGACAACGCAAGCGTCCCCGCCTGGTCGCCGGACGGCGAAACGATCGCCTTCGTCCGCTCCAACCCCAAGGGAGGACCGTCCGGAACCGACGAGATCTGGGTGATGGACCAGAACGGATCGAACGAACGCCGCCTGACCGCACCTCCCGTCGGCCGCACCTCCTCCGGCCGCGACTCGATGCCGGAGTGGTCGCCCGACGGCAACCAGATCGCCTTCGTGCGTCGCTACCGCGGCAGGTCTGACATCTACACGATGCACGCCGACGGCACAGGGCTTCGCCGGCTCACGAAGGACTCGGGCCAGTACTCCTGGCCGGCTTGGGCCCAGGACGGCAGGCGGATCGCCTACGTCAGACACCACTCCAGGAAGGTGGACGTCAACGTCATGAACGCCGACGGCACGCAGCAGAAGCGCCTCACGACCGGCGGGCTCGACTACGCCTACCTGGACTGGCAGCCGCTTCCCTAGCGCGCGCGCTATTGACGCGCGCGGTGGATCACGACGGGGCACGGAGCATGCTGCGCGACCTGGTGACTGACCGAGCCCAGCACTAGTGCCCTGAAGCCGCCGAGGCCGCGCGAGCCGACGACGACGAGGTCTGCCTCGCGTGCGGCATCGATCAACGCGTTCGCGGGTGATGCCTCGACGGCAGCCAGTTCCACAGTGACCGAGGTGTCGTCCCCGACAACCCGATGACGATGTTCTGCACGTCGTGGACCATAAACCGGCGTCACTCGTTCGGCCGAGCGTTCGCTGATGAAAGCATTTGCCCCGGTGTCCATGCTCGCCGTCTTGGCGGGAATGCTCCCCGCCCAGGCGTTCGCGCACGGCACGGTCTCCCCGCCGGAGCGTGCCGCACAGCGGATTGCTTCCCCGATTCTCGCGGCGCTGCTTCTCCCCCAGCTCAGAAGTCCGTAGCCTTTCTCAGCGCGTAGATGGAGCAGTGAAGATCCGAGCGAGCCAATTCGCGGCAGTGCTGATCACTGCGCTCGCTGTCGTGCCCGGGGCGTCCGCGCATGCGATCCTGCTCTCGTCGTCGCCGGCGAGCGACTCGGTGGTCGACCAGGCGCCGAGCTCTGTCGTCCTTCGCTTCAACGAGCCGGTCGAGAGTGCCTTCGGCTCGGTTCGGGTCTACGACGCGCAGGCCAAACGGGTGGACGACGGGCGCGTCACGCGACGGAGCAACCGGACCATCCAGGTCGGCGTTGCACCCAGCCTGCCCGACGGGACCTACACGGTCACCTGGCGCGTGGTCTCGGCCGACTCGCACCCGATCTCGGGCGCGTTCGTCTTTCACGTCGGCGCTCCTGGACCGAACGCGGGCGGAGTTGCGGCCCAGGTGCTCGGAGGAGGCACACCGCAAAGCGTCGATGTGCTCTTCACGATCGTCCGCTTCTTCGACTTCGCCCTGATCCTGCTCGTGATCGGCGGCGCGGTCGCGCTCGCCTATCCGCTCCAATCGGCCGCTCCTCGCCTCAAGGCGCGACTGTTGGCGGTTCTGGGCGTATGGGCCGGAGTGCTTGCCGTGATCGCATTGGCCGGAATCGTCCTGCAGGGCGCCAAGGCCGGTGGTTTCGGGCTCGGGGAGGCGGTCAGTTGGAGCAGCTTCAGGGACGTGCTGGACACCAGGTTCGGCAAGGTCTGGCTCGTTCAGGCCGGCCTCGCAGCGGCCGTGGGCGTTCTCGCGTTCCTGGCGACGCGGAGACCCGACGGCCGGGCCCTCTCATTCCTTCTCGTTCCTGCTCTCGCACTTGCCGTCACGCCTTCGCTTTCCGGTCACGCGAGCGTCAGAGGTGACCTTGCGATCGTCGTGGATCTCGCCCATGTCGCGGCCGGAGCCGTCTGGACCGGTGGGCTCGCGTTCGTCGTGATCGCGCTCGTGGCCGCGGGATCCGAGCGCTGGTCGCTCGCCGCGCGGGCGGTTCCGCTCTTCTCGCGCCTCGCCGTTGTCTCCGTCGTGGTCCTACTCGTCGCGGGAACGCTCAACGCCTACGAAGAGCTCGGGAGCTGGCATGGGCTCTGGGACACGAAGTATGGTCGGCTGCTACTGGCCAAGATCGCGCTCGTGCTGCCGGTGCTGGCACTCGGCGCTTACAACAACCGTTACGCCGTTCCTCGGCTTGGAAAGGCCATAGCGTCAGTCGCTGAACAGCGTCGTTTTCTGCAAGTCGCCGGCGCCGAGCTCGCACTCGTCGTCGCGATCGTCGGCGTCACTTCTGTGCTGGTGACCGAGCCGCCTGCTCGAGCGAGCATTGTTCCGCGCGGCCCCTATGCGACGACAGTCCCGCTCGGCCCGCTCGAGGCAAACGTCGACGTCGATCCTGCGCAGACCGGCCTCAACAACATCCAAATCGATCTGAGCGATCCCGCTGGACGGCCGGCGAAGGTGGCCGAGCTCGACGTTTCCGCCTCGCTGCCGAGCGAGAACGTCGGACCTCTTCGCTATCCGGCGCACCCGTTGGCGCGCGGCCGCTACGCCGTCCACGGAGCACAGCTGGCGGTCGCGGGTGATTGGCGGTTCCGAATCGAGGCGCGTCGCGGTGAGTTCGAGGCGTTGACGACTACTGTGTCCGTCCCGGTCAGAAGAGCGCCTTGATGTTCCGTCGCACCGTCGTTGCTCTTCTGAGCGCTGCGCTGATCTTCACGCCGGCCGCCGCCGCCCACGTGACGATCAACCCGGCTGCGGTTCCGGCCGGCAGCTTTGCCCGCTTCGACCTGCGCGTTCCCAACGAGCAAGAAAACGCGTCGACCACGAAGGTCGCGGTCAAACTGCCGGAAGGGCTCGGCGAGGTCAGCTTCGAGCCAAAGCCGGGCTGGAGGCGTTCGGTGAAGGGCGAGGCCGTCACCTGGGAGGGCGGGACGATCGGCCCGGGTGAGTTCGACGAGTTCGGGCTGAGCGCCAAGGTGCCAGACGAGCCTGGGTCGAAGCTAACGTTCCCGGCCGTCCAGACGTACTCGAACGGCGAGGTCGTCCACTGGATCGGGGCGCCGGATGCCGACGAGCCGGCGCCGCAGGTCACGCTCGAGGCCGTCGCGCCGGCGGAGGCGAGCAGCGGTAGCGACGACGGTCGCGCCAACCTCGCGCTGGCGTTCGGCATCGCCGGCTTCGCTGTCGGGCTGCTAGCGCTCGGATTGACGCTCCGGGCGCGGCGCCGCTAACTCGCGACGGCCTTGACGATCGCGCCGTGCATTCCGTCGGCGACTTCGTGCGTGAACTCGACTACGACGTCCGTGAAACCCCCCGCTTGGAGCCCGTCGACGTACTCGGCTCGCGACAACGCGCCCGCGATGCAGCCGACGTAGCTTCCGCGCTCCGCTCGCTCGTCGGCGGCCAGGCGATCCTCGGCGACGACGTCGGTGATCCCGAGCCGGCCGCCCGGCTTCAACACTCGCCCCATCTCGGCGAGCACCGCCGGCTTGTCGACCGACAGGTTGATCACGCAGTTCGAGATGACGACGTCGATCGAGTCCGCGGGCAGCGGGATCTCCTCGATCACGCCTTTCAGGAAGTGGACATTGGTCACGCCCGCCTCCTGCGCGTTGCGCCGAGCCAGCGCGAGCATCTCGTCGGTCATGTCGAGGCCGTACGCGACGCCCGTCGGTCCGACCCGCTTCGCCGACAGGATCACGTCGATGCCTCCGCCCGAGCCGAGGTCGAGCACGACCTCCCCCTCGCGGAGCTCCGCCACCGCCGTCGGGTTGCCGCAGCCGAGCGACGCCAGCAGGGCGGCTTCCGGAAGATCGTCGCGCTGATCCGCGTCGTAGAGGCCCTCGCCGAACGCCTCCTCGCTCCCCTCGCAGGCGACGTTGCCACAGCAGCCCCCGTCGTCGTTGCAGCCGCACCCACCGGTTGAAGCGGCGACCGCCGCGAGGGCATAGCGCTCTCGAACCTGCTCACGAACCGTGTCCATCAAACGACCTCCGGAATCCGAACGAGTCCCTCGAGGCGCGAGACGGCCTCGGGGTTGAGCGAGAAGTACGCCCACTTGCCGCGCTGCTCGCGTTCGAGCAGCCCCGCGTCCGTGAGCTTCTTCAGGTGGTGGCTGACTGTCGCCTGTGTCAGGCCCAGGGCCGGGATGAACTCGCAGGCGCAGACCGGCCCCTCGCTTCGTGCGAGGACGCTGACGACCTTCACCCGTGCGGGGTCGGCCAGAGCCTTGAACAGCCCCGCCGCCGCCTCGGCCTGATCGTCGTCGAGGCTCTCGCGCCCCAGCGGCAGGCAGCAGTCGATCATGTCGAGCGACTTCATATCGACGTTTATCGTAACGATGTTCGTCGATATGTCAAGAGGGCTGGAATCGATAGCCCATACGCGCCTCGGTGAGGAAGTAGCGCGGCCTCGCAGGATCCGGCTCGAGCTTCTTCCGAATCTGGGCGAGGTATACGCGCAAGTAGTTCGTCTCCTTCTTGTATTGCGGGCCCCAGACCTCCTGGAGGAGCTGACGCTGCGTTACTAGCCGCCCGGCGTTCCGCACGAGCATCTCGACAACGTGCCATTCGGTCGGCGTCAGCCGAACCTCTTCCCCGGACCTCGTGACTCGCTTCGCGGCGAGATCGACAGTGAAGTCCCGAGTCTCCACCACCGCCTCCTCTTCGGCC
>DATGDB010000050.1:0-5553 GCA_035311205.1 Gaiellaceae bacterium
ACGGACGGATCTCGCTGCTCATGCAGAGTGCCTCCTCTTCGAACTGATTCCGAGTGCTCGGGTCGCCTATCGCTTCGCAGGTAGCGAGCGGGCGTACTTCGTGCCGAGCTCGACCCACTTCGCGAGCTGCCGCTTTGTGCGGACATCCTCAGAGCCGACACGCAGCCAACCCTGCATCTGGCGTCCGCGCATCTCCATGACGTGAGCGTTTGTCGAGGCGACGAGGGCGTCTGACTCCGCAGGATCGACGCGAACCAACACCCCGCCTTGGCCGCTCGCGGCAATGGCCATGTTGCCGCCTATGAGAAACGCGAGCCCGCCGAACATCTTCTGCTCCGTCAGACCCGTCTCGTTGCCGATCAGCTCGCGGATGCGATCGGCGAGCTCCTCGTCGTAGGCCACAACGAGATGCTACGGCTAACGCGCAGCCGCCAGGCCGCCGAGAGCAGATCGTTGCCCGGCCTGACGGGAGCATGGTGCGCTCGGCTATACCAAATAGATGACGCCTTTCGGGGCGAGACGGGACGAGCTCGCCGGCCGGCGAGCCGCGGCGGCCAGGCTCGTGTTATCCCTCGGGCCGGCGACCATCCTGGCCGGCGTCGTCTGGGCGCTGATCCAGCCCTACAGAGTCACGCTCCTGACCCCTCAGGGAGAGGGCTTCTGGTGGCTCGCGGTCGAGCCGCCGCTGCTCGTCGTCGTCGTCGGCGTCGTCTTCCACTTCGCGGTCGCCCGAGGGCTCGTCAGGGACTTGCACTGATGCGACCGCCCGCCGAACACGTCCACTGGCTGTTCGCTGCGGGCTTTCTCTTCCTCGGCCTCTGTCTGCTTGCCCGCGCAATCGTCGGCGTCGAGGTCTGGGACCGTCGCGCCTGGCGGGCGTATCTCTGGCCTGGGCTCCTCTTCGGTATGGGGCTCGCGATGTGGCCGGTCATGGTCTTCTTCACCAACTCGGCGATTCACATGCTCGCGCACGGGTCGTGGGCGCAGGCGCTGATGATCGCCGGCGGCGCCCATCTCGCCCTCGCGCGCGGAAAGCTCACAAGCCAGTACTGGCGGCTGACGCTGCCCTTCGCAATGGTCGTGTCGGGAACGGCTTTGCTCGTACACGAGCAGAACGGGTGGCTCTGGTCGCGGTCGGCGTTCGTCCACCACGCCGCAGGTTGGACGGTCATCGTCGGTGCGCTCTTCCCGCTCCTTGCCACGTTCCTGCCGCGACGCGCGAGGCTCGAGGTCGGCTTCGCACTGACCGTCCTGGTGCTGGCCGTCATCATCTTCTCCACGCGCGACGTGGCGCCGGTCTTGCCGTGAAGTGGGTCGCCGTAGCTGCGTTCGCCGCGCTGGCGTTTCCCGCTGCAGCGGCCGCCCACGCCAGCGTGCTGCACATGATTCCGAGTTCGCGAGAAGAGGTGCGTCGCGCGCCCGACGCAATCGAGCTCCGGTTCGACGAGCCGGTCACCGTCCTGTCGGACTCCGTCCGCGTCTACGACGCGCGTGGCCGGATCGTCTCCTGGCCGGGACACTCGTTCGGCGACGGAAGCACCGTCCTCGCTCCGCTGCATCACCTCGCCAAGGGCGCCTACACCGTGCGCTGGCAGGTCGTATCGGACGACGGGCATGTCGTGTCGGGCGTGTACACGTTCGGCGTGCGCGTGCCAGCGCCGGAGCCGACTGTGGCCCACGGCGCCTCCGGGCCGACGACGAGCGAGGACATCGTCCGCTGGCTGTACTTCGTCGGCCTTTCGCTGATCATCGGCGGGCTCGCCTTTCGGCTGATCGTCTTGCGCGGCCCATTGCCCTCGGCGCTCGAGCAGCGCTTCGCAGTCCTGGCCGGCATCGGCGTCATCGGCGTGCTCGAGGTCGGGATCCTCGCCTTTCTGCTGCGCGCACAAGACGCCCTGCAGCTGCCGTTCGAGCGCTTCCTCTACGGCGATCTCTCGCCGATCGCCGAGGGAACCCGGTTCGGCATCGCCTTCATCACGATGACGCTCGGCTTCGCCGTCGTCGCGGCGTTCGTGTTCCTCGCCTGGCTGACCGACCGGCGTGTCCTGCTCTGGCCAGCGTTGTTGCTCGCGGCCGCGCTGGCCTCCGGCCTCTCGCTCTCGGGGCATTCGGCGGCCGAAGTCGGCTCCTCGGGCTGGTCGAAGCTCGCGGACTGGGTGCATCTCGTGTCCGCGTCCCTCTGGGTCGGCGGTCTCGTCGGGTTACTCATCGCCGGAGAGCTTCGGCGAGTCGCGTTCGTCCGTTTCGCGCGGCTCGCGCCCGCGCTGATCGCGGTTCTCCTGGCGGCGGGGATCTACCTGAGCGTCCTACGGCTCCCGCACGTGAACGACCTCTGGACCACTGAGTACGGACGGGTCCTCCTCGTCAAGATCGGCCTCGTCTGCGTCGCTCTTGTTTGGGGCGGCGTCCACCACACGTTCGTTCGTCCGCGGCTCGACAGCGGAACAGTCAGGCGCTGGATGCCGCGCAGCATTGCGGGCGAAAGCGCCGTCGCGATGGGCGTGCTCCTGGCCGCCGCCGTGCTGGTGAACTCGAAACCGCCGCCCGCACCCCAGCCCGGCCAGCCGCCGGGCGCCGCCGCTTCCGTGAAACAGAGACCCGCTAAGCCGTCTCCGCGAAGCGTGCGAGTGCGTTGACGAGTGACCGCAGCTGATGCCCGCGCTCCGTCAGGCGGTACTCAACGAGAGGCGGCCTGGCATCGGTCACCCTCCGCTCGAGCACGCCTGCCTCCTCCAGGTCGGTCAGCCGCTGGGCCAGCGTCGCCGGCGGGATCTTCCCGAGTGCCTGCAGAAACTCGTTGAAGCGGACGGCGCCCTCGTGCGAGACATAGAGGATCGAAACCGTCCACCGTCGCTCGAGGAGGTCCGCCGCACGGCGGACCTCCTCGGGGAGAGGGGCGCAGCTACGACAGCGCATGCGCCGCGTGGGGCTCGAGCGAGAGGTCGAGCACCTCGTCCAGGCTCATCACCGGGTGGAAGCTGATCTCGTTGCGGACGTCCTCGGGGACGTCGTCGAGGTCGGCGCGGTTCCGCTCCGGGATGATCACGTCGGTGAGGCCGGCGGCGTGCGCTGCGAGCGCCTTCTGCTTCAGCCCGCCGATCGGGAGCACGCGACCCTGCAGGGTGACCTCGCCGGTCATGCCGACGGTGTGCTTCACCGGCCGCCCCGTGAGCAGCGAGGCGAGCGCGGTCGTCATCGTGATCCCGGCGCTGGGGCCGTCCTTCGGGATCGCACCAGCGGGGACGTGCACGTGGAAGCTCGCGTCTTCGAAGTCGTGGTCGTCGAGCCCGAGCTCGTCCGCGTGCGAGCGGACATATGAGAGGGCGATTCGCGCGGACTCCTTCATGACGTCGCCGAGCTGGCCGGTCAGGACGAGCCCGTCCTTGCCGGGCATCTTGGTCGCCTCGACGAACAGCACGTCGCCGCCGGTGCCGGTGACCGCCAGACCGGTGGCCACGCCTGGGACCGCCGTCCGCTCGGCCGACTCCTGGAAGAAGCGCTGCCGCCCGAGGGCATCGCGGACCGCCGCCTCGTCGATCGAGATCGGCGGCTCGGCGGTGCCAGACGCCACGGTCGTTGCAGTCTTCCGCAGCAGCTTGCCGAGCTCGCGCTCCAGCTGGCGAACGCCCGCCTCGCGCGTGTACTGGCTGACGATCAGCTCGAGCGTGATGTCGTCAATCGAGACCTCGTCCTCTCGGAGCCCTGCCCGCTCAAGCTGGCGCGGCCACAGATAGCCGCGTGCGATCGCGACCTTCTCGTCGACCGTGTAGCCGTCGAAGCGGATCACTTCCATGCGGTCGAGCAGCGGGCCGGGGATCGTCTCGGCGATGTTCGCGGTGGCGATGAAGACGACCTCGGAAAGGTCGAGCTCGACGTCGAGGTAGTGGTCGCGGAACGAGTGGTTCTGCGCCGGGTCGAGCACCTCCAGCAGCGCTGCAGATGGATCGCCGCGCCAGTCGGCGCCGACCTTGTCGACCTCGTCCAGCAGGATTACCGGGTTCATCGTCCCGGCGTCTCGCAGCGCGCGAACGAGCCGGCCCGGCAGCGCGCCGATGTAGGTGCGACGGTGGCCGCGGATCTCAGCCTCGTCCCGGACGCCGCCGAGCGACATTCGCACGAACTCGCGATTGAGCGCCCGCGCGATCGACTCGCCCACTGAGGTCTTTCCGGTTCCGGGTGGCCCGATCAGCGTCAGGATCGCGCCGGAGCGCTTGTCCTCGGCGATGCCGCGCTCCTGCCGAAGCTTACGGACGGCCAGGTACTCGACGATCCGCTCCTTCACGTCGTCGAGGCCGGCGTGGTCCGCGTCGAGGACCTCGCGCGCGTTAACCGGATCGAGACGCTCCTCTGAGCGGTTGCCCCACGGAACGGCGAGCAGCCAGTCCAGGTAGGTACGGATCATCGAGGCCTCTCCGCTCTGGTCGCCCATTCGCTCCAGGCGGCCGACTTCGCGCTCGGCCTGCTCCCGGACTTCCTCCGGCAGCTCGGCCTCGGCGATCTTGAGGCGGTAGTCCTCGGAGACCGAGGCGTCGTCCTCACCGAGCTCCTTGCGGATCGACTCCAGCTGGCGGCGCAGGATGTACTCGCGCTGCTGGCGTTGGGCGCCCTCTTCGACGTCCTCACGGATCCGCTGGCGGATCTGCAGCTCGGCCAGCCGCTCGCGTTGCAGGCGCAGCGCCAGCTCGATCCGCTCGACGACGTCGACCGCCTCGAGCAGCTCAATGCGCTGCTCGAAGGTGGCCTCCGGCGCGTACCCAGCGGTGTCGGCGAGCGCGCCGACTTCGCGGATCGAGCGAACGAATGAGGAGATGCGCCCGTCGTCACCGCGCAGCTCGAGGATCTCCTCGACGACCGCGCGGTACTCGCGCTCGAGCTCGCGGGTCTTGACACCCGGCGGCTCTACGTCGGGATGCTCCTCCACCTCGACGCGGAGCCGACCCAGCGCATCGGTGTGGGCGGCTCCGGCGATTCCGCGGTGCAAACCGACGACATTGACGGCCGTTCCGGCACCGGGCAGGCGCACGCGCTCTGCAACCTCGGCGACCGTGCCGACCTTTGCGTACTCGCCTTCGTGGCGCGGAACGAGCAGAACGCGCTCCTCGTCGCCGACGTCGGCCGAGATGGTGACGTTCATGTTCGGGAAGACGACGATGTCGTCAAGGGGAACAAGCAGCTGCGTGCTCAACGTTCTTCACACCTTTCTCTTGAAAACTACACGGCAAATAGTAGCTTCAGAAGATGAAGTTAGGACGGGCGGCCGGCGGGCGCTGCAAACCACATCACCGGTAGAAAGGAGGAGCGATGAAGCAGCTGGCATTGCCCGTTCTCGCCGCGGCGGGTCTGATCGCGTTGCTGATCGTCGTCTTCCCCGCAGGATCCGACGACTCCACCGCGCCGGCTCCAACGGCCGGAATCCGAGCGCCGGAGGCGCCGAGCTTCCCCTCTCCGCCGAGCGGAGCCGTCGTCTTCGCGCGCGAGGACGGTGCGAACGCGCTCGCGCTCGCGGTCGGCCCGAACGCAGTGCAGGCGTCGGTGGTCGGTCCCGAGGGAACA
>DATGDB010000051.1:0-12610 GCA_035311205.1 Gaiellaceae bacterium
TCCTCGGCCTTCTCGAGCAGCGCCAGGCCGAGCGCACCGGACTGCGAGGAGAAGGCGACGGGGCCCGGCGGGAGCGCCCGCGGGCCGAACGTCGCGTTCAACCGCGGCGCCGAGACCGCCAGGCCGAGGCAGTTCGGCCCGACGAGACGACCGCCGTGCGCTCGCACGAGGGCGAGCAGCTCGTCCTGACGCTGTTGCCCTTCATTGCCGACCTCCGCGAACCCGGCCGAGATCACGCAGATCGCCCGCGTGCCACGGAGCAGCGCGTCCTCGACGCTCGCGAGCACATGTTGGGCAGGGACACAGACGACGGCCAGGTCGGGCGCCTCCGGGAGCTCCGCAACCGACCGGTAGCCACGGACGCCTGCCACGGCGTCTCCGGCCGGGTTGACCGGATACGCGACGCCCTCGAACTCGCCCGAGAGGATGTTCCGGAACAGCAGGCCACCGATCGACTCGCGCCGCCTGGACGCTCCGAGCACCGCCACACTTGCAGGCGCGAAGAAGGGTCTCAGCGATGCGACCGCGGAGAGATGGTCTCGCTCGTCGACTCGTTCGAGGTAGGTCTCGGTCGGGGCGATCCGGAATTCGACCTCGACGGTTCCGCTCTCCAGCCTCCGCGTGCTCTCGAAGCCCACTGCCTGGAAGACGCCGAGCATCTGGCTGTTCCCCGGGAGGACCTCGGCGACGAAGCGCTCGATCCCAACCGATGCCGCGCGGTTTGCGAGCTGCTCGAGCAGGCGGGTGCCGATCCCGCGCCGCTGGAAGTCGTCGGCGACGACGAACGCGACCTCCGCTGCGCTGGGATCCCGGAGCCGCACGTAGCTCGCCAGCGCGATGATCCGGCCGCCGAGCTCGCCGATCAGGTGGCCCCGCTCCTGCCACTCCGGCTCGATGAACGGAGCCACGAGCTTCTCGTTCACCGTCGGAAAGCCGTGGAACCGGTAGTAGAGGCTCTGCTCCGACAGGCCGTTCATAAACTCGACAAGACCCTCGGAGTCAGCGGGCATGGGAGCCCGGAGCCGCAGTGTCGTCCCGTCCCGAAGGAGCACGTCGAGCGCGTCGCGAGACGCGCTCGACGTGTCGCGGAGCGTGCTAGACGGTTGCCGCAACCGCTTTCTCGCCCGCAGGGAGGTGGGCTGGATGCCCGGTCAGGACGACTTTAAGCGCATTCGTGGTCGCCGCGTCGGCGAAGGTGTCGTAGGCCTCGGTCATTTCGTCCAGATCGAAGCGGTGCGTCGCAAACGGGAGCGGATCGAGGCGTCCCTCGGCGACGAGCCGCAGGAGCTTCGGTGTGGTGAACGTGTCGACCAGTCCAGTCGTAATGGTGACATCCCGGATCCAGAGCCGCTCGAGGTGAAGCGTCGCCGGGTGGCCGTGTACGCCCACGTTTGCCACGCGCCCTCCAGGTCGGATCAGCTCGGTGCAGAGCTCGAACGTCTCGGGGACGCCGACTGCCTCGATCGCGACGTCCACGCCCAGTCCGCCTGTGAGCTCCATCACCTCAGCGATCGGATCAGTGCGTCCGTTGTTGATCGTGACGTCGGCTCCGAACTCCCGCGCCTTCTCGAGCCGCGCGTCGGCGACGTCCAGGACAACGATCCGGCCAGGTGAGAGGAGCCTCGCCGTCATGACCGCCGCGAGTCCGATCGGGCCTGCGCCGACGATCGCGACGATGTCGCCCGGCTCGACGCGGCCGGCCAGGACGCCGACCTCGTAGGCCGTAGGAAGGATGTCCGCCAGGAACACGACCTGCTCGTCCGTCAGATCCGGCGGGAGCTTGTAGACCGACGTGTCGGCGAACGGCACCCTCGCGTACTCCGCCTGGAGGCCGTCGATCAGGTGGCCAAAGATCCACCCGCCGCCACCCGTGCATAGCCCGTAACGGCCCTCCTTGCAAAAGCGGCAGCGACCGCAGGACGAGATGCACGAGACGAGCACGCGGTCGCCTTCCTCGATTGTTGTCACGGCCTCGCCGGTTTCGACGACCGTTCCCACTGCCTCGTGACCGAGGATGCGGCCCGGCTCGACCTCCGGGACGTCGCCCTTCAGGATGTGCAGGTCCGTACCGCAGATCGTCGAGGTGTCGATCCGGACGATCGCATCCATCGCCTCTTCGATCTTTGGGTCTGGCACGGTTTCCCAGGCCCGTTGTCCGGGCCCTTGGTAAACGAGCGCCTTCATCGCTCCTCCTTTCTGGGGCCTAGGCCAGGCCCGGCGGGTGGAACTGGCGAAATGCGTGGCTTGGATCTCGTCGGCTCAGCCGCTCCCTAAGGTCTAGCAGGAGCTCGGCGAGCTCTCGGTTGCCCGCGAACTCGGCCCAGTAGCGACCGACAGCACAGTCATCGTCCGCCCAGAACGGGCACGTGCCTCCCGGGCACTTTCGCGTGCGTTCAGCCGCATATTCGAGTTGGCAGATGCGAGGTCCCATGGCCCTAGCCTCGCGTCGCCCTGCCGCGCGGCCATCCGCGTCGTCGCGGCTCTTCCGTGCGGCTTACTACCGAGCCGGGATCCAGTCGCCCTGATCCCACTCGAGCTCGACCTCGACCTGCAGCGGGCTCGAGGCGAGCGCGTCGGCCGGAGGGTCGCTGGACAGCCCCATATGCTCGGCGAGGAAGGGCGCGAGGTAGCGGCCCACGATCTTGCCCGGCGGCCACCACAGGGGCTCGGTGTCATGCTCCGAGGTGTCGTCGAGCAGGCTCGCGGACAGGAACCGCGGGCTCAACCCAGTGAGCAGCAGCCCGCGCAGCACAGGACGGAAGGGACGGGGACGGACTGGAGCACCGGCTAGCGCGGCGATCGAAGCCGCGGCCGCATCCGCTTGCTGCGCGGCGATTCCACCCTGCTTGAGTGGGAACGTCGTGATGTCGCCAGCGGCGTAGACGTCGTCGCGTCCCTCTACGCGTCCGTGCTGGTCAGTGCGCACAAAGCCGCGCCCGGCGTCCGGCATACCGGGGATCAACCGTCCCTCCGGCACAGGAAGAGAGACCACTCGCTCGGTTCGAAGCGCCCGCCCGGGAACGACCAAGAGCGCGCCGTTCCGGAACACGACGGGAGTCGTGTCGGTTCGGAGGCCTATCCCCCGCGTCTCGAGCAGGCCCTTGATAGACGCGGAGGCCTCGTGGCCGAAGAGCCCGAGCGGCTCGCTCTCTGGGGTGACGAGGTCGACGCGCACCGTCGTCGCGCCCGTGTCCTCGAGCCGGACCTTGGTCATCAGTGCCAGCTCGTAGAGCGGAAGCGGCCAGGAAGCAAGCGTCGGCAAGACGAAGGTCAGCGACCGGACCCGACCCGCGACGGCGTCGTCCAAAAGCTCTCTCATCCGCGCGCGATCATCGAGCCCCCGGAACGTCAATCCACCAGGAACGCCCTCCCGCATTCGTGCTCCCAGTGCAATGAGGAGGATGTCCCATTCGAGCTGCTGGCCGTCGACCGTCTCCGCACGGTGGCCGTCGAGATCGAGACCGGCGAGCGTCCCCGGCGACAACCGTCCCCCGGCCAGCTCCACCAGCCGTGCGACCGGAAACCGTCGGGCCTCGCCTTGGTCGAAAGGCTCGGCGACCGCCATCGGGCGGTAGACGAACTCGGAGTCCGGCGCGAGCAGCTCGATGTCGACACGGTCCTCGGCCAGAGCCCGTAGCGCCAGAGTCGCTTCGAGCGCCGCGACTCCGGCGCCCACGATGAGGACTTGAAGGGGAGGCTCCATCTAACGCACGATCGACGTCCACCAGGTTACGGGCATCCGCGCCGACACTGATCTTCCCTGCAGGTTCTCCGCAGGTGCGCACGTTGTTCTCCATGCGAACATGAAGTCGGTTTGCGCACACGCCGTCCAGAAACGTGTTAGGACTAGGACGTGGCGGCTCCGGACTTGGCGTCCACGGTCGCGGTCGCCGGAAGGACGCGACCGACCTTTGCAACCACTGCCGGACGTGTGGCGCCGTTCGTCGTGACTGTCCTGTCCATCGCCGCCGGCCTGTTGGTCTGGGAGCTCGTCTCCCGCTCGGGACTCATCTCCGAAGATGACCTGCCGGCGATGACCACGACCTTCAACGAGCTCTGGTCGATGATCCATACCAGGGAGTTCTGGGTCGCCTTCGGTGAGACCGTCCGCGGCTGGGCGCTCGGCCTTGGCATCGCGACTCTGCTGGCCGTGCCCAGCGGGATCCTCCTCGGCTCGAGCGAGTTTGCTAACCGAGCACTTCGAGTTCCGGTCGAGTTCCTGCGGCCGATTCCCTCGGCGGCGCTGATCCCCCTGCTCTTCCTGACGCTCGGGACGACGCTCAAGAGCGAGGTGTTCCTCGCAACGTTCGGCGCCTTCTGGCCGCTTCTCGTGCAGACGATCTACGGGGTTCGCGACGTGGACCCCGTCGCGCTCGACACAGCGCGCTCCTTCGGCGTCGGCCGGTTCGAGCGGCTCTACCGGATCAAGCTTCCGAGCGCATTCCCCTACATCGCGACGGGACTGCGGATCTCCTCCGCGGTCTCGCTGATCCTCGCCTTCACCGCCGAGCTCTTCATGGGCACTGGAGGATTGGGCCAGATCATGAACGTGGCCGAGTCGTTCGGCCTAACCGTCCAGGTCTATGCGATCGCGCTCGCCACGGGCTTCCTCGGCCTCGCGATCTACGTGCTCTTCGCAGCCTTCGAGCGCTGGGCGCTGCGCTGGCATCCGTCCCAGCGGGCGGCGGCAGCATGAGACGTCGCTTGCGATGTCTCCTTCAGGCCGTGCCGGCTTTGCTGGCGCGGTCGTCTGCAATGACCGGTCGACACGATCGAAGGTCGGAGACCCGCCTTTGAGCCGGCGGACGTATCACGCCGCGGCGATCGCAGCGGAGATCGCAGTGCCGGTGGCGATCCTCCTCGCGTGGCAGGCGTGGACGGTGCAGGCCCAGGACCCGAAGTTCCCGCGGCTCTCGACGATCCTCGTCGAGTTTCGCCAGATGTGGCTCTTCTCGCAGTTCGAGCTGCACGTCGTCCCGAGCCTGACCAGGATCGCCGCCGGTTTCGGGATCGCCCTCGTCCTCGGAATCCTTCTCGGGATCCCGCTGGGACTGTCGAGGTGGGGCCGCATCATCGCGATGCCGCACATCGAGTGGTGGCGCGCGATGCCGCCGCCGGCGCTCCTGCCGATCTCCATCGTCCTCCTCCACTCGATCGAGAACCGGCAGAAGATCGCCTTCATCGCCTTCTTCTGCCTGTTCCCGATCCTGCTGAACACGATCGACGGCGTCCGCGGCATCGATCCGACGCTGATGGAAACGGCACGCTCCTATGGAATGCGCGGCTTCGAACGTACCCGGCGCATCGTCTTTCCGGCGGCCCTGCCCCAGATCTTCGCGGGGATGAGGACAAGTCTCTCGCTGGCGGTGATCATGATGGTCCTGACCGAGTACTTCTCCAGCACGAGCGGCGTCGGCTACGTCCTGCTGATCTCGAAGAACACGCTCCAGCTTGCGCCGATGTGGGCCGCGATCGTCCTGATCGGGGTCCTCGGCTACCTGCTGAACCTGCTGCTGATCCTCGTGGAGCGCCGCGTCCTTGCCTGGCATCGCGGCTGGCGGGCGGCGACGGCCCAGTGAGCACATACGCCGGTCAGCTGCTCGAGGTGAGGAACCTCGCCAAGACATACGGCACCGGCGCGAAGGCGACACAGGCGATCGCCGACGTCGCGTTCGCCGTCGACGATCGTGAGTTCGTCTGCGTCGTGGGCCCGTCCGGCTGCGGGAAGACGACGCTGCTCAAGTGCGTCGGCGGTCTGTTGCGTCCCACCAGCGGCCAGGTGCTCTTGCGCGGCAAGCCCGTGACGTCGCCGCCCGAGGAGATGGCCCTCGTCTTCCAGGAGTACGGCCGCTCGCTGATGCCGTGGGCCTCCGTGCGGAACAACGTGCTCCTGCCGCTTCGACACAAGAAGCTCGCGCGAGCCGAGCGGAAAGCGCTCGTGGAGGAGGCCCTCGAGGCCGTCGGGCTCACCCGCTTCATTGACCACTATCCCTGGCAGCTCTCGGGCGGGATGCAGCAACGCGTCGCCATCGCGCGAGCGCTTGCCTATCAGCCGTCGATCCTGCTCATGGACGAGCCGTTCGCTTCGGTCGACGCTCAGACCCGCGGCGATCTCGAGGATCTCATCCTGCGCGTGCGCGAGGAGTTCGCGGTGACGATCCTCTTCGTCACGCACGACATCGACGAGTCGGTCTACCTCTCGGACCGGGTCGTCGTCCTCAAGCACGCACCAACCGAGGTGAAAGAGGTGATCGACGTCGACCTCCCGTTCCCGCGTGACCAGATCGCGACCAAGGAGCTTTCGGAGTTCACACAGCTCCGTGGCCACGTCTACCGGCTGATCAAGCGCGAACAGGAGGAGCCCACCCGGCGGCTGGCGCCGGTCACCACTGCGACGAAAGGAGAAACAGCATGAGGGGAAGGACGGGTTACCGGCGCATGCGGCGTCTCGGCGTCGCGATGGTCGGCGTCGTGGTCGTTGGGCTGACCGTCTTCGGAGGCACGGCGTCGAGCGCGCCTCGTGCGACGACAGAGCTCCGGCTGCTGACGCTGCCGATCGCGAACGCCTTGCCTCTGGATCTCGGGGTTCAGAAGGGGTTCTTCTCGCAACAGGGGATCACGTTCAAAAAGACGACGCTCCAGAGCGGCAACGACGTCGTTCTCGCCATGGGCAACAACAACGGCGACATCGCGTATGCCGGTTTCGTCCCGATGATGATCGGGTCGACGAGCGGCATCCCGCTCCAGCTGCTCGCGTCAAGCGAGGTAGAGGGCACGTCGGTGTCGGACAACTGGCAGAACATCCTCGTCAAGGGGTCGAGCTCGATTCACACGCCGCAGGACCTTCGCGGGAAGACGGTGGCAGTGAACGCGCTCAAGGGCGTAGGCGAGATCATGATCAGGGCGGCGTTCGAGAAGCTGGGGATGTCGTCCAGCGCCGCCAGGCTCACTGCCATCCCGTTCCCGCAGATGCGTTCGGCGCTGAACAACGGGCAGGTGGATGCGGTCTGGACGCCGGAGCCGTTCCTGTCGCAGATCTTGAGCGACGGCGGCCGGTCGGTCATGGCTCCCGGGCCCGTGCTCGGCCGCTACTTCCCGATCGGAGGCTACGCGGCCAAGCCGAGCTGGATCTCAGCCAACAAGGGCCTGGCGCAGCGCTTCCGGACGGCGATGAACCGCTCGCTGGTCTACGCGCAGTCGCATCCGGACGAGATCCGGGCGCTGCTCGCTCCCGCGATCCGCAACATCCGCCTGCCGATCTGGAGCCCGCTCATCGACCGCAGCAAGCTCCAGCAGCTCGCGAACTACTCGCGCAAGTACGACGTGATCTCGAAGCTGCCGAACATGAAGCAGCTCGTGCCGAACAGCATCGCAAGCGGTCTCGCGCTGCAGGGCACGGTGCAGGGCCGGCGCGTGCTGCTCCGGCTCGACGGCCGGACGGTGAAGAAGCTCGCAGTCGGGCCGTACGTCTTCGTGGTCACCGACAACTCGCGGACGCAGAACTTCGTCCTCAAGGGGCCGAGGATCAACAGGAAGACGAGCGTCAAGGGGCGCGGACGCATTACGTGGACGGTGAACCTCCGCAAGGGCACGTACCGCTATTGGTCGAGCGCCCAGCCGCGGGCGAAGAAGAGCTTCACGGTCGGTTAGTGCCCCATCCAGCAATACATGCCGGCTTCTGGCCCGCGATCATGCGGCGCCAGGGCCCACCCTCCTCCTCACCAAGGTCTTTAGACCTTGGCTTGTCGGAGTGCGGCTCCTGGCTTAAGACGGTCGCGCCGGCGAAGCCGGCACGACCTCTGCTGGCCGGCGCCGACGAGTCGGCGCCTTCGGCTCGGGACCCAGAATTCCGGCGGCATTACTGGACGGGACACTAGGGCTGGAAGGTCGAGGTCGGAGCGATCGCCACGTCGAGGAGCACCGGCTCCTCGCGCGTGGCGAGCTCCGGCACGACCGCGTCGAGCGTCTCGACCAGGTCGTCGTACTCCGCGATCGTCCGTGCGTCGCAGCCCTGAGCGCGGGCGATTCCGGCGATGTCGACGTCAAAGCCCGGCCACGGGCCTTTCGACCCATGGCGCTCGACGAGCCGGTCCATGATCGCGTAGCCGCCGTTGGAGAGGATCACGTAGAGCACGCCGACCCGGTAGTGCGCGGCGCTCCAGAGCGCCTGGATCCCGTACATGGCCGAGCCGTCGCCGACGACGGCGACGACGGGTCGCTCTGGTAGCGCCATCCGAATGCCCGCGGCCCCGGGCAGCGCAAAGCCGAGCCCGCCCATCGCGGCGCTGAGGAATCCCAGCGGCTCGCGGGCGAGGAGGCGCTCGTGGAGCTCGGGGCGATCGACGGGCGCTTCCTCGACGACGACGGCGTCGGGGGGGAGGCGCTCGGCGAGCGCCGACAGGACGTGGCCGGCCAGGAGCGGCTCGCCAACGGACGGCGGCTCGGGCGGGGGCGGCGGCAGGAACTGCTCGGGCGTCGGGCGCTCGCGCTGCGGAACTTGCCGCGCGAGCTCGCGGCAAACGGCTGGAGGCGGCGCAAGGACCGCAAGGTCGGCGGGGCTCCGGTGGACCTCGTCGGGGTCGTCGCTCACGAGTGCGATCCGGGTATCGGGCTTGGTGAACGGTCCGGGCGCGTACGGCGACTGGCGGAAGACCGGCGCGCCGAGGACGAGGAGCGCGTCAAATGGCTCGAGCTTGTCGCGGAGCCGCGGGCGATCCGCCGGCAGGACGCCGGCATAGAGCCGGTGGTCCTGTCGGAACCCGGCGCGAGCGCCGAACGATTCCTGGAAGACAGGCGCCACGAGCCGCTCGGCGAGCTCGGCGATCGCCGTCCAGGCCTCTCGGCTGTCCGTGCCGGCGCCGACGACGAGCGCGGGTGCCTTCGAAGCCTCGAGGAACGCGACGAGCTCCTCGACAGCCCGGGGGTCGGCGGACGTGGCGCGTACGACCCGCTCCGGCGCCGCGTTCTCACGCTCCGGGTCGGCGCGAGCGCCCCAGTCGTCCATCGGGACGATCACAATCGCCGGCCCGCGATGCGTGGTCGCCTCGTGAGCGGCGCGCCCGATCGAGCCCGGGACGTCCTGCGCGCGCACGGGCTGATCGACCCATACCGGATACTCGCCGGCGAGCCCCTGCAGCCGCCCGGCGAGAAACGGCGCGTGCGCGAGGTGCCGCCGGTCCTGCTGGCCGACCAGCACGACGAGCGGAGCTCGGTTGACCCGTGCGGTTGCGAGCGCGCCGACGGCGTTCCCGAGGCCGGCCGTCGTGTGCAGGAGCACGAATGCGGGCTCTTCGCGGCCGATTGCCCACCCGGTTGCGAGACCGACCACGGACGCCTCGTGGAGGGCGAGCACGAAGCGAAGGTCCTCCGGAAAGTGGGCGAGAAACGGCACTTCGGTCGAGCCGGGATTCCCGAAGATCGTGGTCAGCCGCTGCGCCCGGAGAACGTCGTAGGTCGCGTCGCGGACCGTGCGGAGACCGCTCTCCTCGCCCATGCGGCTGGCAGTATCCCGCAACTCCGGAGTTCGGTATGAGAACATCCGTTCACATGCTGGATCAAACGGAGACGCGCAATCCCGACTACGTGCAGTCGCTCGAGCGGGGGCTGGCGGTCATCCGGGCGTTCGGCGCGGACCGGACGGAGCTCCGTCTCAGCGACGTGGCGCGGGAGACAGGGTTGACCCGTGCGGCGGCGCGCCGCTTCCTACTGACGCTGGTCCGGCTCGGGTACGTGCGCCAGGACGGCGCCAACTTCTCGCTTCGCCCACGGATCCTCGAGCTCGGCTACGCCTACCTGTCCGCCCTGAGCCTGCCGGAAGTGGCCCAGCTGCACATGGAAGCGCTGGTCGCCGAGGTCAACGAGTCGTCGTCCATCGCGGTGCTCGACGACACGGAGATCGTCTACGTCGCGCGGGTCCCGACGCAGCGGATCATGACGATCACGATCGCGGTGGGAACGAAGCTCCCGGCCTACGCGACGTCGATGGGGCGCGTCCTTCTCGCCGGCCTGGATCCCGAGGCGCTCGACGAGCGATTGGAGCGGATGCCGATCGAGCACCTGACGCCGACGACCGTTGCCGACTCCGCGGTCCTGCGCGAGCGGATCGACGAGGTTCGGGCGGCCGGGTGGGCGGCGGTCGACCAGGAGCTGGAGCAGGGTGTCCGCTCGGCGGCCGTCCCGATCAAAGATGGGAACCACGCGGTCGTCGCAGCGCTCAACGTCTCCGTGCACGCGAGTCGCATGAGCATGCAGGCGCTTCGGCGCCAGGTGGTTCCGCGCCTCAAGCGAACGGCCGAAGCGATCGAAGTCGACCTCCGCGCCGCAGGGGGTGCGAATACGGCTTGACACACCGAGTTCCCGGGGGGAGAGTGGCGGTGCGGTAACCGGATGATTGTTCTCATTGCGAACACGACCGGACGAGGAGGGAGCGAGAGATGACTGTCACCGCAACCGGGAAAGCCGTTCAGGGGCTGCACATCGGCGGTGAGTGGACCGAGGCGTCGAGCGGCGAGACCTTCGAAGACCACGACCCCTTCACCGGAGACGTCGTCGCCAGCGTTCCCGCAGGGACGCGGGAGGACGCGCGCCGCGCGATCGAGGCGGCGGCCAAGGCGTTTTCGGGCTGGTCTCAGACGCCGCCCGCCCAGCGTCAGCGGATATTCCTCAAGGCTGCCGACATCCTCGAGTCCCGCATCGAGGACACCGCCTCCTGGCTGACCCGCGAGACCGGCGCGACCTTCGGCTTCGCGATGTTCCAGCTCCAGTTCGTGGCGGGCCTCTTCCGCCAGGCGGCCGCGCTCGGCTACCAGCCGATTGGCGAGATCATCCCGTCCGACACCGGCGCCTTTGCCATGGGCATTCGCCGCCCGGTGGGCGTCGTGGGCGCGATTGCCCCCTGGAACGCTGCGCTGATCCTCTCGGCACGCGCCCTCAGCGCGCCCATGGCGCTCGGAAACACCGTCGTCCTCAAGCCGTCCGATCTCTCGCCGTACGTCGGCGGGCTCATGTGGGGCGAGATCTTCAGCGAGGCGGGGCTCCCCGAAGGTGTGCTGAACGTCGTCACGCACGCGCCCGGCGAGGCTGGGCCGATCGGTGACGAGTTCGCCGAGAACCCGCTGGTTCGCGTCATCAACTTCACGGGGTCGACGGAGACGGGCCGCCGGATCGCCGAGGCTGCAGGGCGCAACCTGAAGCGCGTGGTACTGGAGCTCGGCGGTTACAACCCGCTGATCGTCCTGGCGGACGCGGATCTCGACTATGCGGTGAACGCGAGCGCCGTCGGCGCGTTCATGCACCAGGGGCAGATCTGCATGTCCGCCCGCCGGATCATCGTCGAAGAGCCGATCGCGGAATCCTTCATCGAGCGGCTCGTCGAGAAGACCAAGGGCCTCGCGAGCGGGGATCCCAAGAAGCACGAAACGATCATCGGCCCGCTCATCACCCCAGAGGCTTTGAAGACCGTGAAGAGCCGCGTCGACGATGCCGTCGCAAAAGGGGCCAAGGTGCTCGCCGGTGGCGAGGCGGACGGGTCCGTCTACCAGGCGACGCTCCTGACGGATGTCCCTGAGGACGCGGACTTCGCGCGGGTCGAGACCTTCGGCCCCGTGGCGGGGGTCGAGGTGGTCGGCAGCGCCGAGCAGGCCGTCGAGCGGGCAAACAGCACCGCCTACGGGCTTTCGGCCGGGATCATCACGTCGGATTCCGATCGCGGTCTCGCGCTGGCCCAGCAGATCGAGTCCGGAATCGTCCACGTCAACGAGCAGACCGTCGCGGACGAGCCGCAGATGCCTTTCGGCGGCGTCAAGGACAGCGGCTTCGGCCGGTTCGGCGGGAGCGCGGCGATCAACGAGTTCACGGAGCTCCGCTGGGTGACAGTCACGAGCGGCACCCATCCCTACCCCTTCTAGGCCTGGGCCATGGCGGAGATCGTCCCGCTCGCCGAAGCGGTCCAGCTCGTGCACGACGGGGACACCGTTGCGCTCGAGGGCTTCACCCACCTGATCCCGCACGCCGCCGGCCACGAGGTGATCCGGCAAGAGCGGCGCGATCTCACCCTCGTCCGCATGACTCCGGACGTGATCTATGACCAGCTGATCGGGATGGGTTGCGCTCGGAAGCTCGTCTTCTCCTGGGGCGGGAACCCCGGCGTCGGCTCGCTCCACCGGCTGCGAGACGCGGTGGAGAACGACTGGCCGGCGCCGCTGGAGCTGGAGGAGCACTCGCACGCGGGCATGGCCGCGGGCTATGCGGCAGGCGCCTCGAACCTTCCCTTCGGCCTCGTCCGCGGCTACGAAGGCACGGACCTGGCCGACCGGACGAGTGTGGCGTGGATCACCTCCCCGTTCGACGGTCAGCAGGTGGCCGCCGTGCCTGCGATTCGGCCCGATGTGGGAATCGTCCACGCGCAACAGGCCGACGAGGCGGGGAACGTCCAGCTCTGGGGCATCAGCGGCATCCAGAAGGAGGTCGTCCTGGCCTCGCGCCGCTCGATCGTGACCGTGGAAGAGGTCGTCAAGCGGCTCGAGCCGCGCCCGAACGCCGTCTTCCTTCCGGGGTGGGCCGTCACCGCCGTCTCGCCCGCGCCGGGAGGGGCCCACCCGTCGTACGCGCA
>DATGDB010000052.1:0-12247 GCA_035311205.1 Gaiellaceae bacterium
ACGATGAGTTTGTGGCTGCGCTTCATGTTCGAAGCGAATCAGGCGTTCCTAAGACTGGTCTAAGCGCTGTCTAAGAATTCGGGCGCGCGCCGTTCAGCCGCAGCGTGACGCGCGTGCCTCCGCCCTCGGCCCGCTCAGCGACGACGCTGCCACCGTGAGCCTCCGCCACCTGGCGGACGATCGCGAGGCCGAGGCCGGAGCCTGGCATCGTCCTTGCCGACGCCGAGCGGTAGAAGCGGTCGAAGACGTACGGCATGTCCGCGTCGTCGATCCCGGGCCCGTGGTCGCGGACGCTCACCGTGCCGTCCTCGACGCTGACGTCGACCTCCCCGCCGGGAGGGCTCCACTTGGCGGCGTTGTCGAGGACATTCCCGATCGCGCGCTCGAGCGAGGCGGGGACGCCCTGGACCAACGCCTCGTGGAAGTCGGTGTTGAAGGTGATGCCCGGACGGTCGCGCCGCGTCCGCTCGACCGCGTCCCCGGCGACGAGGTCGAGGCGCACGGTCTCCGGCTCGGCCGGCAGCTGGTCGCCCCGAGCGAGCTCGATCAGCTCGGCGATGAGCGCGGTCATCTCGCCGATCTGCTCGACTACGTCGTCGAGCAGCCGTCGGCGCTCCTCGGGATCGAGCTCCCGGTCGCTCATCAGCACCTCGAAGTTCGTGCGGAGGCTAGTCAGCGGCGTACGCAGCTCGTGCGACGCGTCGGCGACGAGCTGCCGTTGGGCGCGGGTGGATTGCTCGAGCGCAGCGAGCATGGCGTTGAAGCTCCCGGCTAGGCGGCTGAGCTCGTCCGTCCCACGTGCATCGATCCGCTCCGAAAGGTCGCCGGTCTCGGTCACCCGCTCCGTCGCCCTCGTGAGCCGCGCGACGGGCGCGATCGCCGCTCGGGAAACGAGGAGCCCGAGCCCGGCCGCAAGGCCGATGCCTCCCAATGTGATCAGGATCAGGAACGTCCGGAGTCGATCGAGCGTGCTGTCGACCTCGTTGAGCGGTCTGAGGATTTGGAGTGCGAGGTCGGGCCCGACTGGAAACGTCAGCACCCGGACGTGCGCCCCCTCGATCGTCTCGTCAGTGAAGAATGGAGCAGCCTCACCGGCAGCGACCTCGCGCACACGACCCGTGACCGGGATCGGGATCTCGGCGCCGGCTGGGCGGAAGGTGGTTCCATCGGAGCGGACCGCCTGCATGTAGCCGACGGCTCCTCCCAGCTTTGCCCCCGGGAGGTCCTCCGGGAAGGCATTGCGAAGACTTAGATGCTCGATCTGAACTGCTTTAGCCTTGAGCGCGTCGTCCACGGGCGCCCGGAGCTCATCGCGGACGACCACGTAGACCACGGCCGACGCCAGCGCGACGGCGAGCGCCACCGCCGTCGCAGCGGCGAGCGTCAGACGTGCCCGAAAACTCATTCTTCCCGCAAGGCGTACCCAACGCCGCGCACCGTGTGAATCAGACGCGCCTTTTCGCCCGCCTCGGTCTTGCGGCGGAGGTAGCCGATGTAGACGTCCAGCGAGTTGGAGGCGAATCCGAAGTCGTAGCCCCAGACGCGCTCGAAGATGATCGAGCGCGTCAACACCTGGCGCGGGTTGAGCATGAAGAGCTCGAGGAGGTTGAACTCGGTGCGGGTCAGATCGATCCGTTCGCCGTCGCGCCGCACTTCGCGGGTTCCCGGGTCGAGCTCGACGTCGGCAAAGCGGAGCGCGCCGTCGGCAGTCGGCGTCGCGCGCCGCAGCAGCGCCCGGATCCGCGCGAGAAGCTCCTCGAGCGCGAACGGCTTCACGAGGTAGTCGTCGGCGCCGGCGTCGAGGCCGGCAACGCGGTCGCCGACCGCGTCACGTGCGGTCAGCATGAGGACCGGCACCTCGTTGCCGCTCTCGCGGATCCGCCTGCACACCTCGAGCCCGTCGATCCCGGGCATGAGGATGTCGAGAACGACTGCGTCCGGCTGCCCGTTGGACTCGAGCTGGGCGAGCGCCTCCGCGCCGTCCGCGGCAAGGTCGACCTGGTACCCCTGGAGCTCCAGAGCGCGGCGGAGCGAGTCGCGCACGGCGCGCTCGTCGTCGACAACGAGGATCTTCATCGCCTGCAATTGTGCGGAATCAGGCTAAGAAAACGGTGAGATCAGCCGGTGAGGCCGCGCGCTGGGGCCAGTCCCGGATCGTCGGATACGGCCCGTCGACCATTCGGCTGGATCGCGCCTGCTCGGCGAGCAAGCCGTTCCGGGTCATGTTGGGCCTGCGTTAAGCGGCTAGGCGGTGGGCGTCGTCGGGGGCGTCGCGGCGGCCTGCGCCTGCCAGACCGCGTTCAGGCCGCTCTGCATGTAGCCCATGAAGGCGGGGTAGAAGACGAGGAACAGGATCAGGCCGATCCAGCCGTTGATCGGCTCGATGCCGGTCAATCGCTGCGCGGCCTGCACTCGCTTGAACCCGTTGTAGAAGGAAACCAGGGCCGGGACGATGATCAGCGCGCCGAGCGTGATCGCGAGCAACGACGTGCCCGGGCTCGTGCCGAGCTCGTTGGTGTTCTTCGCCCGGCCGTAGTCGCGGAGCTCCCGGTGGATGAAGTACCACCAGAAGAACCCGTAGATGAAGAGCGTGATGATCTCGAGCACGATCACCCAGACGACGCTCCGGATCTTCGCTGTCGCTTCGGTGCCCTGGATGGGGACGACTTCTGCCATCAGGCGGCCACGCGGTCGAAGTGCGGGATGATCTGGTCGCCGTAGGCGGCGAGCGTCTCTTCCTGGTTGTGCGTCATGAGGTAGATATTGAACTGGTCGACGCCGACGGCCTCGAGCTCCTTCAGCTTCTCCGTCGCCTGCTCGACGTCGCCGAGGACGCAGAAGCGATCGCAGAGCTCGTCCGTCACGAACTCGCCGTGCGCTGCTCCCACTCGGCTGTGGTCCTTGTAGTCGTAGAACTTCCGAGCCTTGACGAAGTCGGTCAGCGCCTCGGGGATCTCTGACTCCCAGCCGTACTTCTCGATCAGGTCCATGACGTGGTTCGAGACCATCGCCGGGAACCAGCGGACCTGGTTGCGCGCGTCGGCCAGGTCGTCCGAGATGTGGCTCGGCGCGCCGACGATGCACTTCAGCTCGGACGGGTCGCGGCCGGCCTCCTCGGCGGCCTTTCTGGCGGTGTCCATGATCCATTCGATGATCACTGGGTCGGCGAGCTGGATGATCACGCCGTCTGCTACGCGGCCCGCGACCGCAAGCGCCTTGGGCCCGTAGCCGGCGATCCACATCGGGATTTCCGGGACGTCCTTCCTGGCCCAGGTCAGCTCGAGCTCTTTGTCGTTCCAGTCGACCTTCCGTCCGTTCATCAGCTCTTTGATCATCGCGCAGCGTCGTTCGAACTCGGCTACGCGGACCGGTTTCAGGCCGACGACCCGACGGGACGAGTCGCCGCGACCGATGCCCATCACCATCCGGCCGTTCGAGAGGTCCTGCATCGTGGCGTACCAGCTGGCCGTGATCGTCGGGTCGCGGATGCCCGGGTTCGTCACGAAGTGGCCGAGCTTGATCTTCGACGTGCGGGCCGCGGCGAGCGGCATCGTCGCGTAGGACTCCTGCCAGAGGATGTGGGAGTCGTAGGTCCACGCGTACTCGAATCCGTGCTGCTCGGCGAGCTCCACCAGCTCGAAGAAGCGTGAGCTGGGCGGGTCGGGCAGGACGGTGACGCCGAAGCTGAGCATGGATCCTCCTCTGGGCAGGGAAACGTGCATTTTCCATTGAAATCCGCAGGGTGGCAATCTGGAGCTACCTGCTCTTCGCGCTCCTGGCCGGCGCGATGCTCCCGATCCAGTTCGGGATCAACGCGCAACTCGCCGAGTGGGTGGGCGGATCGGTGCGAGCGGCGTTCGTCTCCTTCTTGGTCGGCGCGGCGGCGTTGTTCCTCGCCGCGCTGACGACGGCGCGCGAGGGTTGGCCCGAGCGCGCGGGGGACGGGCCCTGGTGGATCTGGGTCGGCGGTCTGCTCGGAGCGTTCTACGTGCTCGGCTCGATCGTCACGGCGCCGAAGCTCGGCGCCGCGACCTTGGTTGCGCTGATCCTGGCCGGACAGGCAATCGCCTCGCTCCTTGTCGACCACTTCGGCTGGGTCGGGTTCGAGCCGCACCCGATCACAGGCGTGCGGGTCGTCGGCGTCCTCCTCCTAGCCGGCGGAGTCGCGCTCGTCCGCCTCTCGTAGCGCCGCGCCGCCTGGGGTTACGAAGCGAGCCAAGCGATCGTCTTGGACGCGAGACGATCGAGTGC
The DNA here is from genome assembly GCA_035311205.1 of Gaiellaceae bacterium. Taxonomy (GTDB): domain Bacteria; phylum Actinomycetota; class Thermoleophilia; order Gaiellales; family Gaiellaceae; genus JACDAN01. The sequence continues at coordinate 4,252 of DATGDB010000052.1, forward strand.
CTGGACCGAGAGCTCGAGGTGCTCTTCCTTCGTGTCCTCCAGCTTCGTGTGCGATAGGCCACGGAGGCTCTGGACGAACACCATCACCGTCGGGATCCCCGCCCGCGAGACTTCGGCCGCGTCGTGGAGCGGACCGCTCGGGAGGCGGTGCGACTGGCCGGCGACCTCCTGGATCGACTCGTCCGCGAGCTGGATCAACCCGTCGTCGAAGAGGATCGGTTCGATGCTCCAGATCCGCTCGAACTCGACGTCGATCCGCTCCTCGTCCGCGAACCGCCCGCAGCACTCCTTCGCATCCTCGAGCAGGGCCGCGAGGCTCGTTGCGCTCAGATGGCGCTGGTCGAGAAGCTGTTCCGCCGTCTCGACGACGGACGTGACGATCCCCGGGTAGCAGACGACTCCGCCTGAGGTACAAACCGCGCCGTCGCCCGTGCGCGCCGCAATCTCGCGAAGCTCCAGCGCGAGCTTCGCGGCGCCGGCGAGCGCGTCCCGGCGCTGATCCATCGGCGTCGAGCCCGCATGCGCGGCCTGGCCGCGCCACGTGACGCGGTGCCGCTCGACTCCATAGGTGCCCAACACCGCGCCGAGCGGCAGATCCATCGACTCGAGCACGGGCCCCTGCTCGATGTGGAGCTCGAGATAGGCGGCGGCGTTTGCCAGCTGCTTCCGGGCCTCCGTCGCGCGATCCAGCTCGACGCCGTACGCACCGATCGCCTCCGGCAACGAGATCCCGTCGCGATCAGTCAGCTCTCGAAGCTCGTCCTGGTCGTTCATCGAGCCCGCCGCCGCGCTGGAGCCGAAAAGCGAGCGGCCGAAGCGAGCGCCCTCCTCGTCCGCCCAGCTGACGAGGCGGACGGTCACGGGCGGGTCGCCCTCCTCGGCGATCCGCCGGAACACCTCCGAGCCGGCGACGACGTTGAGCGCGCCGTCGAGCCAGCCGCCGTTGGGAACGGAATCGAGGTGCCCGCCGATCAGCAGCTCCTTCTCCGACCGACCTCTGAGCGTCCACCACTGGTTTCGCGCCTCATCGAAGGTCACCTCGGCGCCGGTCCCGACGAGCTTCCCGGCCATCCACTCCTGTGCCTGCACCCAGGTGTCCGTCCACGCCACGCGCTGCGCGCCGTCCTCGTTGCCCGTCAGCTCGCGGAGCTCCTCGAGCTCGGCGACGCTCCGTGAAGGATCGAGCGGGCTCACGAAACGCAGAACCCGTTGCCTTCGGGATCCTTCATCACGGTCCAGAACTCCTGGTACGGCCCGATCGTCTGGGAGCGCTCCTCGACCTCGGTCGCGCCGAGGGCAACGAGTCGCGCGACCTCCGCCCGCCGGTCGTCGGACTTCAGGTCCAGATGGATCGGAATGTGCTCGGGCCGGCTCTTCGGCCGGCGCTGGAACAGCAGGCGTGGACCGCTCCCATCGGGGTGCACGAGCATCGCCCAGCCCGTAGGATCGAGCTCCCCGCGGTCGATCGCCTTCTCAACCTCAGCGAGAACATCCGGCGGCGTCGCGGTCGGCTGGTACCCGAGCGCCGCGGCCCAGAACTCCGACAGTGGAACCGGGTTCTCGCACGCGAAGGTGATGTTGTTCAGATCTGCCACGCCGCGACGTTAACGTGTCGTGATGGCGTCCGTAGCGGCCGAGCGACCTCGCCCGAGCGTTACGTGGCGGCCTGCTGCGGCGCAGGTCGGAATGCTCGCCGGAGTCCTCGCGGGACTGTGCCTTCTCTGGGAGGCGTTCAAATGGTTCGGAGCGACAACCGGCCTCAAGATCGGCGCGTTCGAGGTCAACGACCGCACTTTCCCCCACATCTACGACATCGTCGGCCAGCTGTTCGAGCCCTCCCGCCGAAACGGGCCGATGCTGATCGAGGTCCTCTGGGACGCCGCCCTCTTCACGGCCAAGGAGGCCGCCGTCGGGTTCGCGCTCGGCGCCTCGATCGGATTCGTGCTCGGAGCGGTGCTCGCGCACTCGCGGCTGCTCCAGCGCAGCTTCCTGCCCTACATCGTCGCCTCGCAGACGATCCCGATCCTCGCTATCGCCCCGATGGTCGTCGTCTGGCTCGGCGGCCGTGGCTTCCCCGACTGGTTCTCGGTCTCAGTGATCGCCGCGTACCTGACCTTCTTCCCGGTCACGATCAACACCCTCCGCGGCCTCTCGTCGGTCGATCCTCGCGCGCTCGAGCTGATGCGCTCGTACGCGGCCGGCTCGTGGGAGATCCTGTGGAAGCTCCGGTTTCCGACCTCGCTTCCCTACCTCTTCGCGGCGTTCAAGATCGCCGCGACCGCGAGCGTGGTCGGCGCGATCATCGGTGAGCTGCCTGCCTCGATCCAAGACGGCCTCGGCGGCGCGATCCTCAACTTCAACCAGTACTACGCGACTTCACCACCGAGCCTCTGGGCGACCAACCTCGTCGCGGCGCTGGTCGGGATCACGTTCTTCCTGATCGTCGTCGTGGTCGAGCGGCTCGTCGTCCGCCGCGCCCCGGAGCACGTGGCATGAGACGTCGCTTGCGATGTCTCATCCAGGCCGGGCGAGCTTCGCTCGTGCGGCGGTCTGAACTGACCGGTCGACACGATGGGCCGAAGGAGTCCAGGCCGTGAGCGTCGTCTCGCTCACAAACGTCAGAAAGGAGTTCGGCACGGGCGGCGTCGTCGCGCTCGACGGGATCAACCTCGAGGTCGGGGAGCGCGAGTTCATCTCCCTGATCGGCCCTTCGGGCTGCGGCAAGTCGACGCTGCTGCGGATCATCGGCGACCTGATCCAACCGACCTCCGGCGACCTCGTGGTGAACGGGAAGTCCGCGCACCAGGCCAGACTCGACCGCGACTACGGGATCGTCTTCCAGGACGCGGTGCTCTTCGACTGGCGGACGGTCGCCAAGAACATCGCGCTACCGCTGGAGATGATGGGCTGGGACCGGCGAAAGCGGTCGGAACGCGTCAAACAGCTCCTCGACCTCGTCGAGCTGACCGGGTTCGAAGGCCATCATCCCTGGCAGCTCTCCGGTGGGATGCAGCAGCGGGTCTCGATCGCGCGTGCCCTCTCGTTCGATCCCCCGCTGCTGCTGATGGACGAGCCGTTCGGGGCGCTCGACGAGATGACGCGGGAGCGCCTGAACCTCGAGCTCCTGCAGATCTGGGAGCGAAGCGGAAGCACCGTCACCTTCGTCACGCACTCGATATCGGAAGCGGTGTTCCTCTCGACGCGGGTCGTGGTTATGTCCGCCCGCCCGGGCCGGATCCTCGGGGTCATCGAGGTCGACCTCGCGCAGCCGCGAACCGCCGACACCCGTGAGGACGTCCGCTTCGCCGAGCTGATCCGCGAGGTTCGGCACCTGCTCCGCCGCGGCGGCGGCCTCGACGTCGAAGAGCCTGCGGGCGAGGAAGAGCTCATCGTGGCCGAGGAGGGCCTCAACTGAGCACGACTTTCGTCGAGCCGATCCCGCGCGGGACGCTGGGTTCCCGAGTCGGCCGGCGGGTCACCGACTGGGCGCCGGCGGTGGTCGTCTTCGTCGCGGGCATCGCGCTCTGGGAAGGGCTCGTGCGCGGCCTCGACATCCAAGAGTTCCTCCTCCCCCCGCCGTCCGACATCGCCCGGACGCTCTGGACCGAGCGCGACACGCTCTGGAGCGCCGGCTGGTTCACCTTCGAGGAGGCGTTCGGCGGCTGGGTGATGGGCTGCTCGGCGGCGATCGTCACCGCGCTCATGCTGGCCCGCTGGCGATCGCTGGCCACGGCACTCATGCCGTTCGCGATCGCCGCCAACGCGATCCCGATCATCGCGTTCGCGCCGATCACGAACAACTGGTTCGGGACGCTCAGCCAGCTGTCGAAGATGGTGATTGCGGCAGTGCTCTGCTACTTCCCGGTCCTCGTGAACACACTCCGAGGGCTGACGTCGGTTCGGCCGCAGCAGATCGAGCTCATGCGCTCCTACGCGGCCGGCGAGGTGGAGATCTTCCGGCGCGTCCGGATTCCCAACGCCCTCCCGTTCATCTTCACCGGGTTGAAGGTTGCGACCGTACTCGCGATGATCGGCGCCATCGTGGGTGATTGGTTCGGCGGCTCGCTGGATGCCCTCGGAGTCGAGATCCAGCGGGAGGCAGGCGTCTTCGCGTTCACCGAGGCGTGGGCGGCGATCGTTGTCGCGAGCGTCCTCGGAATCGCGTTCTATGCGGCCGTTGCCGCGGCCGAGCGGCTTACGATGCGCTGGTATCCGTCGGCTCGGGGGGCGACGGAATGAATGCCCGAGACTTCGGAAAGGGGTAGGTGGATGAAGAAGAGCACATGGCTGTGGCTCGCCGCCCTGGTGGGCACGGCGATGTTCGCGCTGACGGCATGCGGCGGCGACAGCGGCGGTGGTGGCGGCGACAACGACAAGGTGACGCTCCAGTCCAAGTGGGTGGTCCAGGCCCAGTTCGCGGGCTATTACGCCGCCCTCGACCAGGGCTATTACGACGACGAGAACCTCGACGTCACGATCAGGCCGGGAGGACCCGACATCGTCCCGGAGCAGGTCGTCCTCGGCGGTCAGGCGGAGTTCGGCATCGACTGGCTCGACAGCCTCCTCGCGACGCGCGATCAGGGACAGAACATCGTCAACATCGCGCAGGTCTTCACGCGCTCCGGCATGACCGAGGTGACATGGAAAGACAGCGGTCTCGACCAGATCACCGACCTCCGCGGCAAGAAGGTCGGCGTCTGGCTCGGCGGCAATGAGCACAAGCTGTTTGCGGCGCTGAACAAGAACGGCATGAATCCGGAGAAGGACACGAAGATCGTCAAGCAGCCGTTCGACATGAACCTCTTCCTCAATCGGGAGGTCGACGCGGCTGCGGCAATGACCTACAACGAGCTCGCCCAGGTGCTCGAGACCAAGGATCCGAAGACCGGGCAGCTCTACAAGCTCAACCAGCTGAACGTCATGAAGATGTCCGACCTGGGCACAGGAGCGCTCGAGGACGGTGTTTTCGTGCGCGACGACTGGATCCAGGACGAGGACAACCAGGACATCGCGAAGCGGTTCCTGAAGGCGAGCTTCCGGGGCTGGGTCTACTGCCGGGACAACCCGGAGGACTGCCTCCGGATCGTTCTCGACAACGGCCCGACGCTCGGTGAGGGCCACCAGCGCTGGCAGTTGAACGAGATCAACGCGCTGATCTGGCCGGCCCGGAAGGGGATTGGCTTGATGGAGCCCGAGTCGTGGGACATCACGAGGCAGATCGCGCTCGACGGGAAGGTGATCAAGAAGCCGGCAAGCGATGACTCCTACCGCACGGACATCGCCCAGTCGGCCGTCGACGAGCTCAAGGACGACGGCGTCGACGTCAACGGCGAGAACTGGCAAAAAGAGACGGTCCAGGTGACCGCAGGAGGGGCGTAATCAGTACGTCGAAGGAGGGAGATTCGCAATGACGTCAGTGTTGATCAAAGGAGGCCGCGTGATTACCGCGGCCGACGACTACGTCGGCGACGTCTTCGTCGAGAACGAGCGGATCTCTCTCATCGGCGAGTCGCTCGACGTCGAAGCCGACAAGGTCATCGACGCGTCGGGGAAGTACGTGCTCCCGGGCGGAGTCGACCCGCACACGCATCTCGACATGCCGTTCGGCGGGACGGTGACGATCGACGACGTCGAGTCGGGGCAGACCGCGGCGGCTTTCGGAGGAACGACGTGCCACGTCGATTTCGTGATTCAGCCGCAGGGCTCGACGTTCGCCGACGCGCTCGACGAATGGCGCGCGAAGGCCCACGGCAAGCAGGTGATCGACATGGGCTACCACATGGCGATCACCGACCTCGACGAGGGCGGGTCGCTCGAGGAGCTGGCCGGGCTCCCCGACCAGGGCGTGACGTCCTACAAGCTCTTCATGGCCTACAAGGGCGCGCTGATGGTCGACGACGAGACGCTCTTCCGCTCGATGCAGGTGGCGGCGGACTCGGGCGCGCTCGTGATGGTCCACGCCGAGAACGGCGACGCGATCGACGTGCTCGTCAAGGAGGCGCTCGCGGAGGGCAAGACCGAGCCGAAATACCACGCGCTGACGCGGCCGCCGGAGACCGAGGGTGAGGCGACGAACCGGGCGATCCAGCTGTCCAGGGTCGCGGGCTCGCCCCTCTACGTGGTGCATGTCTCCTGCCAGGAGGCAGTCGAGCCGATCGCGATCGCGCGGGAGAAGGGCTGGGACGTCTGGGGCGAGACCTGCACCCAGTACTTCTTCGTCGACTACACATTCCTCGAGCGACCGAACTTCGAGGGCGCGAAGTTCGTCTACACGCCGCCGCCGCGCAACAAGGCGAACCAGGACGTCCTCTGGAACGCCGTTCGCACGGACATCCTGTCGGCGATCTCGACCGACCACTGTGCCTTCAACTGGGACGGCCAGAAGACGCTCGGCAAGGACGACTTCTCGAAGATTCCAAACGGCGGCCCGGGCCTCGAGAACCGGCTGCACATGATCCATCAGTTCGGCGTTCGCGAGGGCCGAATTTCGCTCAACCGCATGGTGGAGTTGCTCTCGACGAATCCAGCGAAGCTGTTCGGGCTGTATCCACGGAAGGGGACGATCGCCGTGGGCTCCGACGCCGACATCGTCGTCTTCGACCCGGAGAAGAACGTGACGATCTCAGCCGCCAACCATCACTCGCGAGTGGACTACAACCTCTACGAGGGCACCGAGGTGACCGGCTCGCCGGAGGTCGTGTTGCTGCGAGGCAACGTCCTGGTCGAAAACGACGAGCTGGTCGCGTCGCCGGGGATTGGACAGTACGTTGCGAGGGCGAAGTTCGGCGAGGAGCTGAAGCCGGCGGCAATGGTCGCCTGACGTGCCGCGCTACCTCATCATCAGGCGCTTCTCGGTCGACGAGTCGCAGATGCCCGTCGTCGGGCGGCGCTCGCGCGAGCTCGTCGACGGCGAGTTCCCCGAGGTGACGTGGGAGCACAGCCACGTGGTCGTGGACAGAGATGGGACGGTTCGGACGTACTGCGTCTACGGCGCTCCGAACGAGGACGTCGTGCGTGACCATTCGACGCGGCTCGGCGCCCACCACATCGAGAGCCTCCACGAGATCGCCGGCGACGTCTCGCCGGAGGACTTCCCTCCAGAGTAGGTCCCTACTCTCCGCGGCCCATCAGCCGCGCGTCGGCGACGTGGAACATCGCGGTCTCTGCGAGAGCGATCCTTCGCGTCAGCTCCCGGCGCCGGTCGTGCTCCTCCTCCGGCACGAGCTGGAACGCCTCTCGGTAGAGAGCGGCCGCGCGCTCCTTCGCCCACCCGTGCTCGGCGTGCTCGGCGGCACCGACGAGGTAGTCCACGGCCTTCGCCGAGTCGCCCGCGTCACGCCAGTGGCGTGCGAGCGCCGCGCCGACCTCGCCGGACTCGCCTCCGATCTCCTCGAAGAAGAGCGCAACCTCGCGGTGGCGCGCCCGCCGCGCCGAGCGAGGGAGCAGCTCGTACGCGACGTCCCGGAGGAGGACGTGGCGGAAGATGTACTGCTCGTCACCCTCGAAGGCGGACACCTTCTGCTTGGCGATCAGCTCGCGCCGCTCGAGCTCGGCCAGTGCAGGCTCGAGCATGCGTGTGTCGGGCGTCATCCGCTCCAGCGTCCGGCGCCAGAAGACGCGGCCCGCAACAGCCGCGTTCAAGAGCACCGTTCGCTCGGCCGGCGGCAGCGCGTCGAGTCGCGCGGCGATGATCCCGCGGATGGTCGTGGGCATCGGCGCGGAGGTCTCACCGGACTCCACGAGCGCGGCCGCCAGCTGCTCGATGAAGAGGGGATTCCCGTCGGCGACCGCGGCGAGGTCGGCGGCGCGGTCGAGCTCGTCGGCGGCGCCGACGTCCGCCAGGCGGTATGTCGCAAGCTGCAGCGCCGCCGCGGCTTCCAGCGGCCGGAGCGGCAAGGCGGTGTGCGCCAGGAGGCCGCCGCCCCATTCGGGACGAAGATCGAAGAGCTCCGGCCGGGCGAGGACGAGCACGAGCACCGGGACGTCCCGAAGTCGC
>DATGDB010000053.1:0-20471 GCA_035311205.1 Gaiellaceae bacterium
CGGATCGAGCACCTCGGCTTCCACCGAGCGTTCGATCCCGCCGGGCGGCCGTGTGAGCGCAACCTCTTTGCCGTGATCCGCACCACCTAGCCGGCGCTCAGTGCTGGCGGTCCTCTACGACATCCACGGAAACATCGCGGCCCTGGACGAGGTGCTTGCCGAGGCGGCCGAGATCGGCGCCGACCGCTACCTGCTCGGCGGTGACTACGGGACACCGAGCCCTGCGCCGCTGGAGACGCTCGAGCGGCTGCGCGCCCTTCCGAACGCCACCTGGGTTCGGGGGAACGGCGAGCGCTGGCTCCACGAGCCGCCGCTCGACCGGCCCGAGGTCATGGAGGTCTACGAGCTCTTCCGCGGCGGAATCCCGGACGACGAGGTCGGGTGGCTCTACGGACTACCCGCTCGAGCGGAGTTGGACGGCGTCCTTTACGTCCATGGGTCACCGCTTGCCGACGACGAGAGCTTCGCGCCACAGCCCCAGGAGGGGGAGGGACGGCTGCTTGCGGGTGAGCACGACCGGACGATCGTCTTCGGCCACAGCCACCAGCAGTTCCGGCGTCCGGGCCCGAACGGCACCGATCTGCTCAATCCCGGCAGCGTGGGGATGCCTCTGGACGGCGATGTCCGAGCCGCGTGGGCGACGTGGGACGGCGACTTCGGCTTCCGGCGCACGGAGTACGACGTCGAGCGAGCCGCGGCGGCCTATCGCTCGATGGGCGGCGACTTCGGCGAGTTCGCCGCCCAGCGGATCCTCAGGGGCTCCGACTAGAGCGACGCGTCCAGCGACACGTCGACGTTGCCCTTGAGCGCCTGCGAGACAGGGCAGTTCTCCTTCGCAGCCTCTGCCGCTTCCTGGAAGACGACGCCGTCGATCCCGTCGACCTCGCCACGGATCGACAGTTTCATCGCAGTCATCCGGAAGCCGTCGCCGACCTGCTCGAACGTCGCCGTGGCCTCGCTCTCGATCTTCGTCGCCGGGGTCCCTGCCTGGGCGAGCCCATGCGCCAGTGCCATCGAGACGCATGTGGCATGCGCCGCCGCGATCAGCTCCTCCGGGCTGGTGTTCTCGTCGGCCTGTTCGGCGCGCGAGCGCCACGTGACCGTCGCGTTGTCGAGTACTCCGCTCTGTGTCGAGACCGTTCCGGAGCCACCCATGAGGTCGCCTTCCCAGACCGCGTTTGCGCTGCGCTCAACCGCCATCGTCCTCCCCCTTCTCCTCGCCTGAACCGGACGGCCGATAGTACCGCCGGCCCTTCAGCTCGTCGGGCAGGTAGTCGACGTCGAAGCCGCGCGGGTCGGAGTGGGGATAGATGTAGCCCTCGCCTCGGCCGAGCTTTCTGGCGCCGTAGTAGTGCGTGTCGCGCAGCGGCGCGGGCGGGCGGAGATGGCCGTGGTCGCGGACATCCTTCTGCGCGTCGTTCAGCGCCGCGATCACGGCGTTCGACTTCGGCGCGCGGGCGAGGTAGATCGCGGCCTGGGCGAGGTTGAGGCGGGCCTCGGGGAGACCGACGTGCTCCACTGCCTGGGCTGCGGCGACTGCGACCTGCAGCGCCCGCGGATCGGCGTTGCCGATGTCCTCCGAGGCGAGGACGATCATGCGCCGCGCGATGTAGCGGGGATCCTCGCCGCCCTCGAGCATCGCCGCGAGGTAGTACAGCGACGCGTCGGGATCGGACCCGCGCATCGACTTGATAAAGGCGGAGACGAAGTCGTAGTGCGCGTCGCCGCCCTTGTCGTAGACGAGCGGCCGCTTGCGAGCCGCGTCCTCCGCATGCTCCTCGGTGACGGCGCCGCCCTCGGCTCGCGCGGTCTGAACCGCGAGCTCGAGGATGTTGAGCGCGTTTCTCGCATCGCCGCCCGCTCGGCGGGCGATCAGGTCGACGATGCCGTCCGGCACGTCGGCCTCGAGCTCTGCCGCGCCGCGCCGCACGACCGTCGCGAGCTCCGCGTCCGACAGCGGCTCGAGCTCGTAGATCTGCGTTCGCGACAGAAGTGCCGAGTTGACCTCGAAGTAGGGGTTCTCCGTTGTCGCCCCGATCAGCGTGACCACGCCCTCCTCGACCGCCGGCAGCAAGGCGTCCTGCTGGGCCTTGTTGAAGCGATGGATCTCGTCCAGGAAGAGGATCGTGCGCCGGCCGTTCGCGCCGAGGCGCTCGCGTCCCCGTGAGATCGTCGCTCGGACGTCCGAGACCGTCGCCGACACGGCGGAGAGCTCCTCGAACTCGGCGCCGGTTCGGTTGGCGACGATGCGCGCCAAGGTGGTCTTGCCGCTTCCGGGCGGCCCGTAGAGGATCATCGAGCCGGCGCGGTCCTCCTCGATCGCCAGCCGCAGCGCCGATCCCTCGCCGAGGACGTGCTCCTGACCGACGAAGTCCTCGAGCCGCTGCGGGCGAAGCCGGAGCGCGAGCGGCGCGAACTCCGGGAGCCGCTCCCTGGCTGCATCTGAGAAGAGGTCGCTCATTGCAGGGAAGTATGCTCCGCGCATGCCATTCGAAGAGCTGAAAGAACGTCATGCCGTGGTCTGGGGCTCGGGCCCGTACCAGGGCATCACCGAGACGATCGCCGACCTCCACCAGGCGGTGCTCGAGCGGGTCGATCCGCAACCAGGAGAGCGGGTTCTCGATCTCGCGTGCGGTACCGGCGCCATCCCCGAGCTGGTTGCTCCGAGAGGCGTCGAGGTCGTCGGAATCGACATCGCGCCGGCGCTGATCGAGCAGGCGAAGGAATGGGCGGCCGAACGAGGGCTCGAGATCGAGTATCGCGTCGGCGATGCGGAGGCGCTCGACCTCGAGGACGCAAGCTTCGATGTCGTCACCTCGACCTGCGGCGTGATGTTCGCCCCGGATCACGCTGCTGTCGCCAGGGAGCTCGCCCGCCTCACCAAACCGGGCGGACGCATCGGGCTAGCCTGTTGGACCCCGGACTCCGGGCTCGCGAAGATGTTCGGGGTCATGCGGCCGTACCAGCCGACTCCTCCGCCGGGCGTCGGCAACCAGTTCGACTGGGGCCGCGAGGACTACGTCACCGACCTGCTCGGGAACGACTTCGACCTCGACTTCGCGCACGGCGACTCCGTGCTCGAGGCCGAGTCCGGCGAATCCGTGTGGCACCTGTTCTCGACCGAGTACGGCCCGACGAAGACGCTCGCCGACTCACTCGACGAGGATCGCCGCGAAGAGCTCCAGCGTGCCTTCGTCGATCTCCACGAGGAGTCGCGAACGGACGGCGGGATCGCCATCTCGCGCACCTACCTGCTTACGCTCGGCAAACGCAAGTAGTGGCAACGATCTCGTTGCGGGACGAGGCCGCCGGCCTGCTTCAGGACCTCATCCGGCTCGACACTGTCAACCCGCCCGGAAACGAGACGCGGGTGGCCGAGCATCTGCGCTCGTATCTGGAGGCGAACGGGGTCGCGTGCGAGCTCTACGCCAGGGTGCCGGAGCGCGCGAACCTCGTCGCGCGCATCCCGGGCGCTGCTGATGGGCCGCGGCTGCTCCTCCTATCCCACACCGACACGGTCCTCGCCGACCCCGGTGAGTGGCAGCTTGACCCGTGGTCGGGCGAGCTTCGCGACGGGCAGGTCTGGGGCCGCGGCGCACTCGACATGAAGGGACAGGTGGCGGCAAGTGCCGTGGCGATCGCCTCACTGGCCCGCGAGGGCTTCGAGGCGCCGGGCGACCTGATCTTCGCCGCCTGCGCCGACGAGGAGGTCGGCGTCGGGTTCGGGCTCCAGTGGCTCGTCGAGGAGCATCCCGACGCCGTTCGGGCCGAGTACTGCATCAACGAGGGCGGCGGCGATCGACTCGTGCTCGACGGCCGCGCGTTCTACGTTTGCTCCACGGCGGAGAAGATGAGCGCGCCGTTCCGGATCACCGTCCACGGCCGAAGCGGCCACGCGTCGCGGCCGGGCATGGCCGACAACGCGCTCGTGAAGGCGGCGCCGATCGTCCAACGGCTCGGTGTCTTCCGGGACGAGCCGGAGGTCGGCCCGGAGGTCGCCGCGTTCCTGCAGGCCGTCTGCGGCGAGGTTCCTCGACCGATGGAGGCCGTCAGCGTGGCCAGGGCCGTCCATCCCCTCGCGGGCGACATCGTCGAGCCGCTCCTCGGCACGACGCTCGCGCCGACGGAGATCGAGGCCTCGAAGAAGCGCAACGTGATCCCGAACCGCTGCCAGATCACGGTCGACTGCCGGATCCTTCCCGGTCACACGCAAGCGGAGGTCGAGGCCAAGGTCGCCGACCTGCTCGACGGTGTGGCGTACGAGCTGGAGTGGATCGAGGCGCAGGGCGGCACGCGATCGCCGGTCGACTCGCCGCTCTGGGACGTCGTCGAGTCGTTTGTCGCCGAGGTCGAGCCGGAGGCGCAGACCGTGCCCTTGCTCCTGTCGGGCTTCACCGACAGCCACTGGGTGCGCGAGGCGTTCGGAACCGTTGCGTACGGGTTCTTCCCGATGCGGACGATGGAGCCCGAAGTCGCCGCACGCCTGATCCACTCGGCCGACGAGCGGATCGAGCTCGACGACCTCGAGCTGGGCGTGCGCTTCCTTCGCCACGCGGCAAGCGCGCTCTCGTCGCTACCGTAATCGCATGGCGGAAGAGAAGATTCGCCTCGGGGGGATGGCCCTCGCGAACGGCGTGCTCGTGCACGGGCCGAACGCATGGGCCTGCGCGGTGCGCATGCCTGACGGAACGCTCAAGCACGCCTCGGCGTTCAAGCAGTTCCGCGCCAGTCGTGTCGAACAGCCGCTGCTCCGCGGCCCGGCCCGGATCGTCGAGGCCTTCACGCTCCTGCCGGAGATCCGCCGGCGGCTTCCCGAGGCCCGCCTTCCGTTCGAACGGCCCGTCGTGCTCGCTGCGATGGCGGGCGGGATGGTCGTCACGCAGCTCGTGCGCAACTCCGGCCTCGGCGCCGCCACGAAGGAGCTCATCGCCGGCGTCGCCTCGATGGCGCCTGCGGTCATCGCCCTCCGCGGGCAGGCGCTCGCCGCGTACCACGGCGCGGAGCACATCTCGATCGGAACCTACGAGCACGGGGAGCCGCGCGAGAAGGAGCACGAACGCTGCGGCTCCCATCTCATCGGGCCGCTCATGCTGACGATGGCTGTGGGGAACAGCCTCGCGGCCAAGGCGCCGCCGCAGTTCCGCGGCCCCGCACGGCTGGCGGCGGCGCTCGGCGCGGTTGCTACCTCGACGGAGATCTTCGCCTGGATGGCACGGAATCCCGACAGCAAGGTGTCGAAGCTGCTGGCGAAGCCCGGCCACGAGCTTCAGCACCGCCTGGCGACGGCGGAGCCGACTCCCGAGCAGCTCGAGGTCGCCGAGACGGCCCTCGCCGAGTGTCTGCGCCTCGAGGAAGAGGCCCGTGGCGCTCGAGACTAGAGAACGCCGCAGGCGGCTTCCGCCGGAGATCTTCGACCTCCCGGTCGAGAAGATGCGGGAGGGCTACTACACGGACGAGTACTTCAACCAGACTCGGCGCGTCCTGCTCGAGGACGAGCGCCGTCCCCGCGTCGTGATGCAGGTCTTCCAGCGGAAGCACGCGCTCCTCGCCGGAATGGACGAGGCGATCGCGATTCTCCAACTCTGCTCGGACGACTGGGAGGCGTTGACAGTTCACGCCCTCTACGACGGCGACGAGGTCGCTCCGTGGGAGACGGCGATGACGATCGAGGGCGCCTACACGGGATTCGCCCACCTGGAGACCGTCTACCTCGGCGTGCTCGCCCGCCGGACGATGATCGCCACCAATGTCAAGCGCGTGGTCGAGGCGGCGAACGGCAAGCCGATCATCTTCATGCCCGCGCGCTACGACCATCACCGTGTCCAGACCGGCGACGGCTACGCCGCGTACATCGCGGGCTCGTCGATCGGCGTCCCGATCGGCGTCACCACCGAGGCGAATGCGTCCTGGTGGGGTGGCCGGGCGATCGGAACCGTGCCGCATTCGCTCATCAGCTCGTACGGCGGGAACACCGTGCTCGCGGCGACGAAGTTCGTCGAGCACAGCGACCCGGACATGAACGTCGTCGTCCTCGTCGATTTCGAGAACGACTCGATCGGAACGTCGCTCGAGGTGGCCCGCGCGCTGGGGGACCGGCTCTGGGGCGTCCGGCTCGACACGGCGCGCACCATGGTCGACCGCTCGCTCTGGCACGAGCTGGGCGATTTCGACCCGCGCGGGGTCAACGAGCGCCTCGTGCTGAAGGTCCGCGAAGCCCTCGACCGGGACGGGTTCGAGCGCATCAAGATCGTCGTTTCCGGGGGGATGAACGCCGAGCGCATCCGCGAGTTCGAGCAGAAAGGCGTGCCGGTCGACTCCTACGGCGTCGGCTCGGCGCTGATCCGGGGCGAGAACGACTTCACCGCCGACGTCGTCCTGACCGACGGACGTCCGTCGGCCAAGGCCGGTCGCTGGTACCGGCCGAACGAGCGGCTCGAGCTCGTTACCTGACGAGCGCCGGAATTCCCGGCCAGCTCTCGATCGGCTCCGTCGACCGGACGACGTGCATGCCCGCCGCCTCGAAGCGCTCGAAGGCCGCGTCGGCCTCGGCGGTGTAGTCCATCCCGGGGACCACGACCGGCGACGTGCAGTCCTCCAGCAGATACGTCCGCGGCGCCAACGCCCGCTCGCGCTCGTCGTCACCCTCGAGGAGATCGGTGATCGTCCAGGCGACGCAATGGCTTTTCGCCTGGCCCCCGACGACGATCAGGTCGTAGAGCGACAGCTGCTGGATGAGGAGGTCGTTCTTGCCGGCGATCGTCTCCCCGCCCGGCCCCTGGGTGATCTCCGGGCCCAGCACCGAGTAGTGCTCGGTCAGCGGGTTGTCGCCTTTGACCTGGAAGGCCGGCTGGCTGTAGCGCGCGATGGTGTGGAAGAAGATCGCCTCTTCGATGGCCGAGACAAGGGCGTGGCCGATTCCGCCGAGCATGGCGTGATACGGCCAGATCGTGAGGTCGTACTTGCCGCCCTCTGCCAGTTTTCGCGTGTAGTCGAGCAGCTGACGCTGGGCGTAGTCGGCCTCGATGCCCGTGCTCTCGACTGCCGGCGGATTGATCCTCCAGCGGCCCGCCTCGACATCCTCGGTCCTGACGAGCGTGTACGGCTCCGGATGCCGGCCTTCGTCGTCCACCAGCCAGGCCGGGTGGAAGATCTGCATCGCTCGATGGGTGTCGAGCGTCGGGATGATTGCCGTGATCGCGCCGAGGTTCCGGTAGAGGAACTCGCATAGGCGCCGATTGTCGTCCTCCGCTCCGCGGACGTAGAGCTCGTACCCCGGGATGCAGAAGGTGTTCTGGACGTCGACGGCGACGAGGCAGATCCGCAAGCTGTCCTCGAGTGCCGGACGAAGCCCGTGCTCCTCGGCCCAGGCCTGTGCCTCCCCAGCGCGCTCTTGGTAGGCGATCTGCCAGATCTCGCCGACGCCCCGGCGCTTGAAGTGTGGTGGTATCGGAAGCTCGGCCACGTGGTTCTAGTCTGCCCTACAGCACGCAGGCTCGGCTGCCGATAGGCAATTCATGCCGTTCGACGTGCTTGAACTGCTGCGCTCATTCCAGAACATCGCCTTCGTCTGGCTTCCGATCCTGATGTTCTCGCTGATCATCTACCTGCTCTGGCGCAGCCTGTCGCTGATGCCGCGGGTGAAGACCACGCATGTCAAGCCGAGCTCACGCAGCTCCGTGACGTGGGACGCGGTCGCGGGCCTCAGCGAGGCGAAGGCGGAGATGCGGGAGGTCGTCGACTTCCTGCGCGACCCGAAGCGCTTCGAGCGACTCGGCGCGCGCGTTCCCAAGGGGATCCTCCTGTACGGCCCTCCCGGCACCGGAAAGACGCTGCTGGCGAAGGCCGTCGCGCACGAGTCCGGCGCCAGCTTCTACTCCCAGAGCGCCTCGGCGTTCGTCGAGATGTTCGCGGGTCTCGGTGCCGCACGCATCCGGAAGCTCTTCGAGCAGGCGCGGAACGATGCGCCCGCGATCGTGTTCATCGACGAGCTCGACGCCGTCGGCACGCGGAGGACGGGCGGCGGCCTCCACCGTGAGCACGACCAGACGTTGAATCAGCTGCTCGTGGAGCTCGACGGGTTCAACAAGAACGAGAACCAGGTGATCGTCATGGGCGCCTCGAACCGGCTCCAGGATCTCGACCCGGCGCTCCTTCGACCGGGACGCTTCGACCGCCAGATCCTCGTTTCGCCCCCTGACCTCGCCGGCCGTGAGGAGATCCTGCGCGTGCACACACGCGGGAAGCCGCTCTCGCCGGACGTCGACTTGCACGTCGTCGCGCGCCAGACCGCCGGCCTGACCGGTGCCGACCTTGCAAACGTCGCCAACGAGGCAGCGATCTTCGCCGCTCGCGAAAGCCGCAGCGACATCTCGCCGTTGAACTTCGAGTCGGCCATGGAGCGGGTCGTCGCGGGCCTCCAGCAACGCCGCGTCGTGTCCGAGAAGGAGAAGCGGATCCTCGCCTACCACGAGGCCGGCCACGCCGTCATGGCCTACCTGATGGGCGAGCCCGTCCAGAAGGCGACGATCGTCGCGCGCGGCGACGCCCTCGGCTACACGTTCCACCTTCCCGGCGAAGACCGCTACCTCCATACGCGGGAGGAGCTGATCGACTGGATGAAGATCGGACTCGCCGGCCGCGCGGCGGAACAGGTCGTCTTCGACCGTGTCACGAACGGGGCGGCCAACGATCTCGAGAAGGTGACGACGCTCGCACGGGCGATGGTGTTCGAGTACGGCATGTCCGACGAGGTCGCCTCGCGGACGATGCGCGCCGACAATTACGCGCTCTCGGAGGAGACGAAGCGTCTGCGCGACAAGGAGCAGGCGCGGCTCACGGACGGCGCCTACGCCGAGGCGATCCGGCTCCTGGAGAAGCACCGCTCGGCGCTCGACCGCGTCGCGGGCGCGCTCCTCGACCGCGAGACCCTGAACCGCGACGACCTCGAGGCCCTGCTGCACGACGTCGCTCCCGAATCCCGCGCCAGCGAGACAGTGGGGACGATTCGCGTTCTGCCACAACTCGACGCCTGACTAGCATCGGGGCGTGCAGGCGCTCCGGATCCATCACGTCGGAATGGCCGTCGACGACCTCGACGAGGCCGTCGACACCTACGAGCGCCTCTTCGGCTCCACCGTCGAGCACCGGGCGACAGTCGAGGCTCAGGGTGTCGAGGCGGCGTCGATGCGCATGGGCGAGGGCCGCGTGGAGCTGATGGCTTCGCTCGGAGACGACACGCCGGTCGGCAAGTTCCTGGCCAAGCGCGGCCCGGGCATGCACCACGTTGCCTACGAGGTCGCAGACCTCCCGGCCGCCCTCCGCGATCTCTCCGATCGCGGCGCGGATCTGATCGACGAGGCGCCGCGCCCGGGCCTCTTCGGCCTGCAGGTTGCCTTCGTGCACCCGGACGCTGCCCACGGCGTACTCTCTGAGCTGGTGGCGCGATGAGCATGAACGAGGACGAGATCCGGATCGAGGTCGGCTTCGAGGGCAGCCAGATCATGAGTGCCGTCGTGCCCAGCAAGGACGCCGACGAACTGGAGGCGGCGCTCGCAGCGAGGAAAGACGGCTCGGTGGTGCTCGAGGCCGAGGACGGCCGTTACACGGTTGCCCTCGACCGCGTCGTGTACCTGAAACGGTTTCACCGCGAGGGCAGACTCGGCTTCTCCGGCTAGATCCCGGCGCCCTCACGTTACGTTCTGAGGGCTGCCGGGCATGCCTTTCCCGTGCTCGCAAGCGTGAGTGCGGCAATGCCGGCGACCCGGCGAGACGAGAACGGACGAGTCCGCGTCCTCGTCGAACGCGCGCAGAGCGGCGACCGGGCGGCGCTGGAGGAGCTCTACCTCCTCCACTTCGACCGGATCTACAGCTATCTGCACATGAGCGTCGGGAGCCGGCACGACGCCGAGGACCTGACCACGCAGACGTTCTTGCGGATGCTCGAGGCGATCGGGCGGTTCCAGTGGCGCTCGGTGCCGTTCTCGGCCTGGCTCTTTCGTATCGCCCACAACCTGGCGATGGATCACTTCCGCGCCAACCGCCGCTGGCAGCCGGAGGAAGAGATCCCCGAGCACGTCCAGGGCGAGGAGACCTCGGCCGAGGAGCAGGCGCTCGCCTACCTCGGGGACACGAGCATGCTGACGCTGATCGAGCGGCTGTCCCCGGAGCAGCGTCAGGTCCTGACGCTGAAGTTCGTCTTCCGGTTCTCGAACCGGGAGGCCGCGGCCATTCTCGGCAAGACCGAAGGAGCGGTGAAGTCGCTGCAGCACCGCGCCCTCGCCTCGCTGCAGAAGCACGTCACGCGCTAAAACGTTCCCCGATGTCCCTGGAGCTCGGGATCGTCGGGCTTCCCGGCACCGGGAAGAGCACCCTCTTCACGGCGCTGACCGGAGCCGCTGCAGAGCAGTACGGCACGGCCCACGTCGGAATGGCGGCGATCCCCGACGACCGACTGGCGGAGGTCGCGCGGATCGTCGGGTCGCCGAAAGCGACGCAGGCGGCGATCAGAGTCGTCGACCTGCCGGGAACGGCAAGCGCCCAGCTCGGCGCCGCCCGCGCGGCGGACGCGCTCGTTGGCGTGGTGAGCGACGAAGGGCAGCTGGAATCGCTGCAGCTCGAGCTGCTCGTCGCCGACCGGGATCATGTCGAGCGGCGGCTGGAGAAGGTGCGAAAGGACGCGAAGTCCGGCGACCCGAAGCTCCGGGCGGAGGTCGAGGAGCTCGAGCGCGTGCTCACCCATCTGGACGCGGAGCGTTCGCTCGGCGACTACGAGGGCGTCCTCCCGCCCGAGCTCGAGCCGTTGACGACGAAGCCGCTCGTCCCCGTCGTGAACGGACCGGGCGGAATCGATCTCAAGCTCGAGGCCGAGCTGGCAGAGCTGCCTCCGGAGGAAGCGGTCTCCTTCCGGGACGGGGAGCCGTCCGCACTGGACGAGCTCGTCCGTCGTCTGCAGGAATCGCTCGACCTCCTGACGTTCTTCACGGCGAACGAGAACGAGGCGCGCGCGTGGACGCTCCGGCGCGGCCAGACCGCGCTCGACGCGGCCGGGACGATCCACACGGACATGGCGCGCGGCTTCATCCGCTGTGAGGTCGTGCATTGGCGCGACCTCTTCGAAGCCGGCTCGCGCGCCGAAGTGTCACGCCGCGGCCTTCAACGTCTCGAGGGCAAGGAGTACGTTGTCGAGGACGGCGACCTACTGAACGTCAGATTTAACGTCTAAACCGTTCGGTGACCACTTAATGGAAGGTCAATGCGCGCTAAACCTATATTGAGCACCCCATGAAGACCGCTGGATCGACCCCCCAACGAAAAGACGAGCAGCTGGAGCGAGCCGCCGACGTCGCGGAGCGCATCCTCGACAACATCGAACTCGCCGTGCGCGGCAAGCGTGAGGAGATCAAGCTCGTGCTCACCGCCCTTGCCTGCAAGGGCCATGTCCTTTTCGAGGACGTGCCTGGAACCGCGAAGACCGTCTTGGCCCGCGCGATCGCGCTGTCGGTCGAGGATGCCGAGCCGTCGCGCATCCAGTGCACGCCCGACCTTCAGGCCACGGATGTCACGGGCCTGTCGATCTGGAACCAACAGCTCCGGGACTTCGAGTTCCGTCCCGGGCCGATCTTCGCCAACGTCGTCCTCGTCGACGAGATCAACCGGGCGATGCCCAAGACGCAGTCTGCCTTGCTCGAGGCGATGGCCGAGCGCCAGGTGACGACCGACGGCGTCACCCGCGAGCTGGCCGAGCCCTTCATGGTGCTCGCGACGCAGAACCCGATCGAGCTCGAGGGCACGTTCCCGTTGCCCGAGGCCCAGCTCGACCGCTTCTTCCTCAGGATGGCCCTCGGCTATCCCCAGATCGACGAGGAGCTCGAGATCGTTCGTGACCAGCGGCACGGCCACCCGCTGGGTGACATCGGCGCGGTTGTGCGGATCGACGAGGTCACGGATTTCCAGCACGCGAGCGAAGAGGTGTACGTCGACGAGATCCTGCAGCGGTGGATCATCGAGCTCGTCCGCGCCACGCGCGGGCTCGATATCGTCTCGATCGGCGCGTCGGTCCGCGGCAGCCTCGCGCTCGAGCGCGCGGCGCGCGGCTGGGCGCTGCTGAACGGTCGCGACTACGTCGTCCCCGAGGACATCGAGTCGTTGTTCCTGCCCGTCCTCGGCCACCGCATCCTCTTCACACCGTCCTTCCTCGTGGAGGTCCGGAAGATCGGACGCGTCCAGGCGCTGCAGGACTTCAAAGCGCGCTGCCTCGAAGCTGCTCCACGGCCCGAGGCGGCCCTGAGCGGCGACGGCGAGGTCGTGCGTATCGGTGAGCGGACCGACTGAGCTCACCTTCCCGCTCACTCCCCGCCGGCGGCTCGTCGGACTTGCCTTCGGGAGTGTGAACAGCGCGAAACGGGGACAGGGCTCGAACGTCGCCAGCTCTCGGCCGTACGAGCCGGGAGACACCTTCGAGTCGATCGACTGGGCCGCGTCGGCCAAGATCTCCACCGCTCACGGACAGGACGAGTTCATCGTCCGGGAGCACTACGCGGAGGAGGCGCCTCGCGTCGTGATCGTGTGCGACCGGCGCCCCGCGATGGAGCTGTATCCGCCCGGCTTCCCCTGGCTCTCGAAGCCGAAGGTGATGCTCGAGGCCGGGTCGATGATCGCCGACTCCGCGGCGAAGGCACGCGGCCTCGTCGGCTACCTCGACTTCGCGAGCGGCAGTAACGGAAACGGCGCCGGGCCGCCGTTCTGGCGCCCGCCCCATGGGCAGACCGATTTCTGGCGGGTCAAGGAGTCCGACTTGCTGTTTCCGCTCTACCTGGCGCCCGAGGACAACCTCGACCGCGCCTTCTCCTTTCTCGCGCCTCTGCGCCGGTCGCTCCCGCCCGGAACGTTCGTCTTCATCCTCTCGGACTTCCTGAATAGGCCTTCCGCAGACTCCTGGTCGACGATCCTCGAGATGCCCTGGGAGCTCGTCCCGGTCGTGATCCAGGATCCGGTCTGGGAGCAGAGCTTCCCCGACGTCGCGTCGGTGGTGATTCCGCTGGCGGAGCCCGGGAACAGCCGGAAGCGGCTCGTTCGGCTGAGCCGGCGCGAGGCGCGCGAGCGGCGCGCTGCAAACGAGGCGCGCACCCGAGAGACGATCGCCGAGCTCGAGGCGCTCGGTCTCGAGCCGATCGTGCTGACGACGAGCGACCGCGACGAGATCTTCACGCGCTTCCTCGAATGGGTCGAGCTGCGCCGCACCGGAACCAGGGCGTGGCTGTGAGGGAGCGGAGCCTCTTCACAGCGCTCGTCGGCGTCGGCCTGCTGATCGTCGCGCTTGCAGCCGTCATCGCCTGGTGGGCATGGGATTCTGACCCCCAGCCCGCGCTCGACCGGCCGCTGGTCGCGAGCGCCACCCTCACTCCGCAGCAACACCTGTTCGCTGACGCGGTCCATGCGCGGGTCGAGGTCGTGCTCGACCGCGGCGCCGTCGATCCGGACAGCATCCAGATCCACTCGAACTTCGCCCCCTATCGCGCGTTGCAGAAGCGCAAGGTCAGCCGAAACGACGTGGGCCGGATGACGCGGCTCCGCTACGACTACACGCTTGCGTGCATGACCGCGAAGTGCCTGCCGAAGAAGACAGGCCGGGTCGACTTCGGCCTTGCGACGGTCGAGTACCAGTCCCGGGATTCCTCGACTCCCCAGTCGGCCACGATCGACTGGCAGCCGCTCCGCGTCGCTGGACGAATCGCACCCGGCCGGCTCTGGCAGGGCCTGCTCCGTGCGGAGTACCGGGACCTCCCGGCCGCGACTTACCGCATCGGGCCCGGATGGGTCGAATTCGTCGCGCTGGTACTCGCCGCGCTGTTCGCGCTCGGGGCGCTGATCCTCATCTTGCGGCTACTGCCGCTGGAACGGCTGGCAACGCGCCTCTGGGGCGTGATCGACCGCCGCAGCGCGCTCGAGCGGGCACTCGCCCTGGTCCGCGAATCCTCGAAGTCCGGGCGCGCGGAGGACGGCCGCAAAGCGCTCGAGCGCCTGTCGGTGGAGCTGAAGCGCAGCAGCAACCCGGACCTTGCGCAGGACGCAAGCCGCATCGCGTGGTCGCAAGGCTCGCCCGGCGAAGCCGTCGTCAGCCCGCTGTCCACTGAGGTCGAGCGCGTGATCTCGGAGGGAACGTGAGGCTGCGCGACCGTCAGGCGATCCCTCTCGTGGATGCCCTGCGCTTGAGGGACCCAGCCCGGCGAACGACGATCGTGCGCATCGTGCTGGCGGTCGCCCTCGTCGTGGTCGTGGCGCTGGCGGCGCTCCTGTCCCAAAGGGTCGGCTCGAGCGATGCCGCGCTTGCCAAGGGTGCCAACAGCGGTGTCGTCGTTCTCGACCTTTCGGCGAGCATCGGCCGGCCCGACCGTCGCTCGGTCGATCCGCTCGACTACCTCGCCGACTCCGGGCAGGATTTCGGGCTCGTTCTCTTCTCGGGGATCCCCTATGAGGCCGTCCCGCCGGGGACGAGCTCCGCAGAGCTCAGGCCGATCATCCGCGCGATCTCGCCGTTCCCGAACGTCTGCCTCAAGCAGCGGGGGGTCCCTTGCGCGCCGGGGACGCGCCAGATTCCGGCCGACTCCAAGGAAGCGGCCGTCATTCGGCGCAAGTCGGTGACGCCCTGGGACCGGAGCTATCGAGGCGGCACCGTGATCTCGCTCGCTCTCAAGATGGCGCGCGGCATCCTCGAGCGCCACAACGCCAGGGCCCGCGGCGTGCTGCTCATCAGCGACCTCGACGACTCGCTCCTTGACATCTCGCTTCTGACCCGCGAGCTGATTACGTACCGCAACGAGAAGATCCCGGTTCGCATCGTCGCGCTGAGTCCGTTCGACGACGACCGCGCGTTCTTCGAGCGCCTGGTCGGGCGTGAGAACTTCGTCGACTACACCGATCTGGCACCCGGACGGCTGCTGGATGCTCGCGAGCGCGCCGAGCGCGCCGGCGTTCCCGAGGGCCTCGCGGGGCTCGCGCTTCTCCTGCTCATGCTGCTCGCACTGAACGAGCACTTCTGCGGCCGGCTCTCCTGGAGGTCCGAGCGATGAGGCAGCGCGTCTGGCCGATCGTTCGCAAGGGCGCGCCGATCGCGCTGCTGCTCGTGCTCGCTCTCGGCGCGGCTCTGGTCGCGCGGGACGCTGCGGCGATCCGAAACGGCATGAAGCGCGACGACCTTGCCTTCCAGGCGCAGCCCGCCGGTGCATCGCTCTGGAACTTCGACTTGACCCTGCCCTATGCCGACCAGGCCTTCGGGATCAAAGACGACCTGATCTATCGCCACGCTCTCCAGACCTTCGCGAGCGACCAGAGCGGCGTGAACTCGTCGGCGCCGGCCGCCCGCGCCGAGGCCCAGGCGGCACTGAGCGACGCCGAGAACTCTGGGCAGCCGTCGGCGCGGCGATCGAGGCTCGCGAACCTTCAGGGTGTCGTCGCCTACGACGAGGCGCTCGCCGACCCGTTCAACCAGTCCGGCGTCATCGGCCAGTCGCTGACCCACCTCGAGCGGGCCGTGAAGATCGACCCGTCCAACGCCGACGCGAAGTACAACCTCGAGTTCCTGCTCCGGCTCTTCAATCCCGAGAACGAGCAGGCCAACGTCCAACAGCGGATTCCGGAGTACGCCGCGGGCCGCAGCTCCCCCGGCGGCAACCCGAACCGCCGAGGGCACGGCTACTAAGCGGGCTCGTGCACCTCTCGTTCCTCACCCCGCTGGCCGGCGTCGTCGCCTTTGCCGTCATCCTTCCGCTCGTCGCCTTCACTCGCACCGAGCGGCGTGTCGAGCGCGCCCGGTCGCTGCTGAGGCTTGTCTCGCCGCCCAGCTCGAGGCGGATCACGATCGCGGCGCTCGTCGCCATTGCGGCTCTCGCCGGCGTCGGCGCAGCGCAGCCCGTCCTGGAGGAGCGGATCGAGCGGCCGGCCAGGACCGACGCGCAGGTGTTCTTCGCGCTCGACACGTCCCGGTCGATGCTCGCCTCGGCAGGACGCGGACAGCCGACCCGATTCGACCGGGCCAAGGCCGCGGCGCTCAAGATGCGAGCTCAGCTCGGAGACGCCCCGGTCGGAATCGCATCCGTCACCGACCGGGTGCTCCCTCACCTGTTTCCGAGCACGAACCAGAAATCGTTCGAGGGCGTCCTCCAGTATTCGATCGGCATCGAGCGGCCGCCGTCGGATTCCCTGAGCAACAAGGTCGCCTCGAGCCTGGCGACGACCGAGGCCTTCGCGTCGGGCAACTACTTCCAGGGTCCCGGACGCCGGCTGCTCGTGATCTTCACCGACGCGGAGACCAACAACACCGGGGGGCCGGCTCTGAAGCAGGCCTTCGCCGAGGACCACATCAAGGTCATCCTCATGCGTTTCTGGGCCCCGGGCGAGCGCATCTATCGGTCGGACGGAATCGTCGAGGGCCGTTATGTCGAGGACCCGAACAGCGCTGCCTCGGCCCGCGACTTCGCCCAGGCCGTCGGCGGCCAGACCTTCGACGAGGGTCAGGTCGACTCGGCTACGGCGGCGGCGAAGACGGTACTGGGCACCAAGGAGGCGGTGCGCACAGTCGAGGCGGTCAAGATCCGGCCGCTCAGCCCGTTCCTGTTCCTCGCGGCCCTGATGCCGCTCTCGCTCCTGCTCTGGCGCCGGAACCTGGCCTAGTCCACAGGCCTGGTCGCGGCGACCGCGTCGAGCTGGTTTGCGTGGTAGAGGACGGCTGCCTCTGCCGTGCGTGCGGCGCGCGCGTCGTGGTGGACGGCGACGGCGTGGATGAGCTCGGCAAGCGCGTCGCGGTCGAGCTCGCGGGCGCGTGACTCAATCAGGCGGATCCCGAGGTGAACGTGCCCGAGGAGGCGCCCCTCCTGCGTCGGCCTGAACGCCGGCGGCCGGCCGAGCTCGATCGTTCGGCCGACGTCATGGAGCAGTGCCGCGGCGATCAGCAGGTCGCCGCGAAGCCGTGGATGCACCTGCGCGGTCTCGCGGCAGATCGTCGCCACGGCGACGGTGTGCTCCAGCAACCCTCCGGCGTAGTCGTGGTGGACGTCCGGGCTCGCGGGCAGCTCGCGGAGCCGCGCGCGGAAGCGCTCGTCGGCGAGGAACCGCCCGACGGCCGCGTTCAGGCCGGGATGGACGATCTCGCCGCCCAGGAACTCGAGGAAGCCGTCCAGCTCGTCGGCGTCGCGGCGCAGACCCGGCGTCAGTGCGGCGGCGTCTTCCTCGGCCGGCTCGAGCGAGCGAACGTCGAGCTGCAGGCGGTCTCGATACTTGTCGACCCGCCCGAGAACGCGTACCGCGTCGCCCTCCCCGAAGCGGGCGTCGAGCAGCTCGACGTCGCTCCAGACGCGCGCCTCGATCCGTCCGCTCCGGTCGACGAGCTCGAGCGCCAGGTAGTCGGAGCCTGTCCGCGTCCGGCGGCGCTCCTTCTTGGCGACCGCGTAGATGCCCTCGACGATCCGGTCTTCCCGAAGCTCGGCGATCGCGCTCACGGGCCGAGTCTAGGGTCGGTGGAGGATGTAACGTCAGAGGCGAGATGGCCGTCGTCAAGCCGTTCCGCGCTGTCCGCTACGACGTGGCCGTCGCCGGCCCGCTCGAGACGCTCGTTGCGCCGCCGTACGATGTGATCGACGCGGAGCAACGTGAGGAGCTGATGGCGCGCAGTCCCCTCAACGTCGTCCACCTGACGCTGCCCGACGACGTCGACGATGCCGCCCGCCTCTGGGGCGAGTGGCTCTCCGACGGGGCTCTCGTCCGCGAGCCCGAGCCGTCGTTCTGGGCGCTCGAGCAGCAGTACGTCGGGCCCGACGGTGTCCCGCGCACGCGCCGCGGACTCGTCGCTTCGCTCCAGCCGGAGCCCTACGAGAACCGCGTCGTTCTCCCGCACGAACGCACCCATGCGGGCCCCAAGGAGGACCGGCTGCGGCTCCTCCGGGCGACGCACGTCCAATTCGAGCCGATCTTCGTGCTGTACGAGGGCGAGCCGCCGTTCGAGCATCCGGCCCGCCCGCCGGACATCGAGACCGAGGGAGGAAGGCTCTGGCGCCTGCCGCTGAATGGGATCGTCGAGGCGTTCGCCGACAAGCAACTACTGATCGCGGACGGCCATCACCGGTACGAGACCGCCCTCGCCTTCGGCGCCCGGCAGATCCCCGTTGTGCTCGTCTCCACCCAGGACCCCGGCCTGATGATCTTCCCGACCCACAGGGTCGCGGAGCAGGTGAACGGGCCGCCGGCGAACGAGGCGGACCTGCGCATGGCGCTGGCGGCGCTGGACGCGGAGCCGGTCGACCGCGCGGCGACTGTGGTCTACCGGAGCAAGGGTGGCATCGCCCTCGTGCACGGCCGGCCGGGCGAGCTCGACGTCCAGCTCGTCGAGGCGCTGAAGCCGCACGGCGTGAGCTACACGCCCTCGGTCGACGAGGCAGTCGCGGCTGTGGACAGCGGCCGCGCAGCGGGCGCGTTCATCGTTCGTCCGACGCGGATCGAGGACGTCTTCCGCTTCGCCGAAGCCGGCGAAACACTGCCCCAGAAGACGACCTACTTCTATCCCAAGCTCCTCTCCGGCCTGCTCTTTCACGAGTGAAACCGTGGCTCGACGTCTGCCGGGCGGCCGCTGCCGACGTTCGCGCGCAGCTCGACAAGCTTCCCACCCGCGCCGAGCGTGAGCCGGTGCTCGCCGCGGGCGTCGGAGGCGACGACACGACCGCCATCGACGCGGCGGCTGAAGGCGTCATCGTCGCCAGACTCGAGGAGCTCCACAGGTCGGGCATTGAGTTCACACTGATCTCCGAGGAGCTCGGCGAGCGGGCGTTCGGAAGCTCGGAGACACGCGTCGTGGTCGACCCCATCGACGGTTCCGTCAACGCGAAACGGGGGCTGCGGCACTTCTGCGTCTCCATCGCCGTCGCCGAGGGGCCGTCCTACGGGGACGTCGTCTTCGGCTACATCTACGACTTCGGATCGGGCGAGGAGTGGACGGCGACGAAGGGCAAGGGCGCCCGGCTCGACGGTCGGTCCGTAGGAGACGTGCGGCCCAAGGACCGGGTCGAGATCCTCGCGCTCGAGGCGACGCTCTCGAAGACCGTTGCCGAGAAGGCCGTGGCGCTTGCGGACTACGCGCTCCGCTACCGGATCACGGGCTCGCTTGCACTCTCGCTCTGCCAGTTCGCCGCCGGACGGCTCGACGCCGTCTGCTCCCTGCGCGGTGCCCGCGCGGTAGATGTCGCAGCTGCCCAGCTCGTCGTCCGGGAGTGCGGCCTCGACATCGCCTTCGCGGACGGCAGCTCCTGGGACGCCGCTCCGCTCGGCACCGCGCACCAGCCGGCTGTCGTCGCCGCCCCGACGAAGGAGTTACGAGACCGCCTCGCGGAGATCCTGCTGATGTGACGGAGATCCGGATCGGGTGCTCGGGCTGGAACTACGCCCACTGGCGCGAGCGCGTCTACCCGAAAGGACTCCCCCAGAAGCGCTGGCTCGAGTACTACGCACAGCTCTTCGACACCGTCGAGCTCAACACGACCTTCTACCGGCTCCCCAACGTCTCTGCGGTCGAGAGCTGGGTCGCTCACACGCCGCCCGGCTTCGTGTTCGCGGTCAAGGCGAGCCGCTACCTGACGCACATCAGGCGGCTGACGGACCTCGAAGGCGGCATCCGGCGCTTCTACGAGCGCATCGAGCCGCTCAGGCGCTCGCCGAGGCTCGGGCCGGTGCTCTGGCAGCTGCCGCCGACGTTCAAGCGGAACGACGAGCGGTTGGCCTCGGCGCTCGCGGCGCTTCCCGAGGGGCGCCACTGCTTCGAGTTCCGCGAGCCGAGCTGGTACGTGGAGGAGGTCTACGCGCTCCTGCGAGAGAACGGCGCCGCTCTGGTGATCCCGGACAGCCCGAAGTACCCCTTCCGCGCTCTCGAGCTGACGGCCGACTGGACGTTCGTCCGCTTCCATCACGGAAGCCGAGGGCGACGCGGCAACTACTCGGAGAGCGAGCTGGAGGAGCGAGCCGGGTGGATCGCCAGCTGGCGTGACCGTGGCACCGACGTCTACGCCTACTTCAACAACGACTGGGAGGGCTTTGCGGTGAGGAACGGCCTGCACCTGAGGAAGCTGCTCGGCCTCTGAGCGTGGGCGAACCCCTGGTTCCCCCACGGACCCCCTCCTTGCGGACGGAGCGCTCGTTCTCACCGCAGCGGAGCCGGCTCTTGCCTCGCTTCTTCAGGCGTTCTTCCCCGTCGTGAGCCTCCCGCGCGGCAAAGCCGCGCCCCGGCGGCGGATCAACGCGGCTGTCCGGCGGCCCTCTGCTTCCTCCACGCTGCCGCTGCTACGGTCCGGTTGATGGCGCAGCCTTCGCGCGAACAGATCACGGAAGCCGAGGGCGACGCGGCAACTACTCGGAGAGCGAGCTGGAGGAGCGAGCCGGGTGGATCGCCGGCTGGCGTGACCGCGGCACCGACGTCTACGCCTACTTCAACAACG
>DATGDB010000054.1:0-25147 GCA_035311205.1 Gaiellaceae bacterium
AGGCCTAACGCCACATTGCGCAGCGGACGAACCGCCGGCGGGGCAGTGGCCAGTCGGGTGAGGCGGTGGGCAAGTGCGACCACATGCATCGCCTCGGCACGACTGCCGGCCGCATACTCATCGAGCTTGTCCTCGCCGCCCTCGCGCAGCGCGACCGATAGCGCATCCCCCAGAGTCACCGCATCACGCAGGCCGAGGTTCATGCCTTGCCCACCTGCCTGGCTGTGCGTATGTGCGGCGTCGCCGGCGAGCAGAACCCGCCCGGCCCGGTACTGGTCCGCCACCCGCTCGTGGATCCGAAACCTGGATCCCCAGATCACTTCAGTCACCTTCGCCGTGGTACGACGCGGACCCCGGGTGTTGAGGAGTACCTGCGCATAGGCGACATCCGGCTGCTCCGGCGCATCGTCGACTTCGGCCACGAGCCGGAACGACCCGTCCGGGAGCGGCGCCACGACCAACATGCCGGGTGTCGAGAAGAAGAGCACGACCTCGTCCGCCGGAAGGCCGCCGTCAACCCGGACGTCGGCCAGCGCGAACGACAGCGACAGCGCATCGTTGCCTTCTTGTCCGAGTCCAGCCAGGTCGCGGATCGTGCTGTTCATACCGTCGGCCGCAACGACGTACTGCGCCTTGATCAGGTCGCCGCTGTCCAGCGTGACCTCGGCACCGTCGGCGGTCTGGCTCACCCCGATGGCGGCGTAAGGCCGATGAACCCTGCCACCAAGCTCCTCGAGGCGGTCGAGCAGGACCTGCTCGGTGACGTTCTGTGGGACCATCAGCGTGTACGGATACTCCGTCGGAAGCCCGTCGAACCGGACCGGCACGAGCTCACGATCTCCATCGCGGATGCTGAACTGCCGAGCGTGGATACCGAGCCCCGCCAGTCGCTTCGATACGCCGATCCGCTCGAGCATCTCGAGCGTCCGAGCGTGCACGACAGCAGCGCGCGAGGTATTCGCTCCTGTCGCCTGCCGGTCAACCACCGCGACGTCATGGCCATGCCCGGCCAGCGACGCGGCGACCGCCAAGCCCACAGGCCCCGCACCGACCACCAGCACCTCGGTCCGATCAGGAAGCTCACTCATCACGCTGCCCCTCCTTCACTGAACAGTCAACACCTGTTGACCTGCACTTGTGCTGCTTTGACTCTAGAGCGCTCCATCCTTCGCTTCAGCGGTGACGGAAATCTAGGTTGTCGGCGACGAGTCGTCGACCCCGCCCAGGCGTTCGCGGCCCGCGCAGCAGCTCTCATCACGGCGGCCACCTCTAAGTTCCCTTCCCGCTTCTAGCGTGGATCAAAAGGGCAGAACCCGCTGTCGGCGATCCCAACGGAACCTACGTCTTCACGTACGTGGTGCACGGGACGCTGAACGGCACGCCTGTCGACCTGGAGGCGAGCTCGAAGCCAATCGTGATGACCGACTAATCCGAGCGGGCGGAAAAGTGAGCCCGGCGCGAACTCCACCGCGTCGGGCTCGGCAAGCGGGGAGCAGGAGTCGAACCCGCACCTGCGGCAGGGTGTGCCGCCGTCCTAGCCGTTGGACTACCCCCGCGCGTCTCCTGCTACTACGCGACGCGCAGCGCGGCGGTTTGTTGTCGCATTGAACCACAGGGGGTGCAGTCCCTACACTCGTAAATTGTGGGAGTTGCGCCTCATGCACCCGTTCGTACGTTCCTGATCGCCGACATCCGCGGGTACACCCGATTCACAGAGGAATACGGCGACGAGGCGTCCGCGAGGCTGGCGCGGAAGTTCAGCGAGCTCGTGCAGGAGGGAGGAGACCTTCGGGGCGGCACGCTGATCGAAGTCAGAGGCGACGAGGCCCTTGCGGTCTTCGACTCGGCCCGGCAGGCGATCCGGGCGGGGATGGACCTCCAGAGGAAGTTCGCGGCCGAGACCGACGCTGACTCTGATCTTCCGCTTAGCGTCGGGATCGGAATCGACTCGGGCGAGGCAATCGCTCTCGAGGACGGCTCGTTCCGGGGCGCTGCGCTCAACGTAGCTGCACGCCTGTGTGCGCTCGCTCACGGGGGCGAGGTGCTCATCACCGAGGGAACCAGTCACCTGGCCGGCCGGCTTCCGGGCGTCCGCTACATCGATCGTGGGCGGGTTCATCTCAAGGGGATTGCCGATCCGGTCCGGGTCGTCCGGGCTGCGCCGGAGGAGGAACAAACCCAGTCGCGATTTCTCACCGCCTTCAGCGGGCCGAAGCGTCTCGGCTGGGGACTCGGGCTGCTCGTCGTGTTGGTCGCCGCTGCGACCGCCGCAGGAGTCGTCTACCTGACGGGCGAGAACAAAGGACCTGAGAGTTCGGCCGCGCCGCCGAGCCCGCCAAGCCCGCTCGGATCGCCGAGGGACGCAAGCCACGCCGGCGTCATCGCCCTGATCCCAGCCAGTCTCAGAAAGCCGTGCGTGAAACAGCCGGTGCCGAACATCGGGGCCGTCGAAACTGCAGTCTGCGTCCAGCCTTCGGGCGCAACGGACTTTTGGCCCGACCGCTGGGAAATCTCGATCTATCCGAATGGCCGCGCCGTGCGAGAGGCCTACGAGGCGGAGCGCCGCCGTCAGCAGCTGCCGACAGGCCAAGGCACGTGCAGCCGTGTCAGCTGGGGTGGAGAGACGGCCTGGTCACACGGACCGAACAAGCCGGGCGGTCGCGCGCTCTGCTACTTCGACGGCGACGATGCGGTTGTCGTCTGGTCGCACGAGCGCCTCGGCCAGCCGACTCACAGGGACATCCTCGGGATCGCGAGAGAAGGCGGAACCGACCACGCCCGGCTGTACTCGTGGTGGTCGAACGCACACCACCTGATCGGCAAGGTCGAGTAGTCAGCGCACGACGCCGGCGCTCGCGCCGAACACGATCGCGCCCAGGAGGTCGGCGCGGTCGAGCCCGCGCAGCGAAGGATGCTCTGGGTCGATCGTGATGTCCGGCCAGGATTCGATCCCCAGCGAGGCAGCACTCTCGCCGGTCCCGAAGCGGAGGAGCGTCTCGACGTCGAAGACCTCCCTGCGCTCCGAGGCCCGGCGAGCGGTCGTCTCGAGCTCGCGCAGCTCCTCCAGCGGATCGATGCGGACATTCGAGTCAGAGCCGATGCAGATGCCGATGCCCCGCGTCTTGAGGCGCCCGACAGGGGCAAAGCCGTCGCCGAGATTGCCTTCGGTCGTCAGGCAGAGGCAGACGCGCGTACCGGCGTCCGCGAGCAGGTCGAGCTCGGCGTCGTCCGCGTGGGTCGCGTGGACGACCGTGCTCCGCGGGCCGAGGCAGCCGGTGCGGTGAAGGAGCTCGATCGGCCGGATACCGTGCTCGGCCACGCATTCCTCGATCTCGCGCGGCTGTTCGTCGGCATGGACATGCAGTGGGAGCTCCTCGGCCGCCGCATAGCGGCCGATCTCCTCGAGCCACTCTGCGGGACAGGCGCGAACGGAGTGGGGGGCACAGCCGACGCGGAGCCCGAAGGCGCGCAGCTCTTCCACCTGAGCCAAATACGCCGCGGCAGATTCCTGCCGGAACCGGGGGCTCCCGCCGCGTGCGTAGGCCGTCAGCAGCAGCGTGAGCTCGACACCTGCCTCCCCGGCCGCCTCGCTTGCAGCGAGCGCTTCCTTCAGTCCGAGGTAGTGGAACTCTCCGACGGCGGTGTAACCCGCGGTGCGCATCTCGCGGTAGGTCTCGGCGTAGTCGCGGCGCACCGTCTCCGGCGTCTGCCGCTCGGCCTCCGCAATCATCTGCTCCCGCCAGGCCCAGAAGTCGCCGCCGGTCGTCCGGCCCCGCAACGCCCGCTGGAACGTGTGACTGTGCGCGTTGACGAATCCGGGCAGGACGAGCGGCTCGGCCATCGGCGAATGCTAAGCGCGCGGGGGGAACTATCCTTGCCAGGGATGGTC
The DNA here is from genome assembly GCA_035311205.1 of Gaiellaceae bacterium. Taxonomy (GTDB): domain Bacteria; phylum Actinomycetota; class Thermoleophilia; order Gaiellales; family Gaiellaceae; genus JACDAN01. Next base: position 3,890 of record DATGDB010000054.1, read on the forward strand.
GAGCGCGTGGTCCCCGTTCACCTTGCGCAGATTCCGAACGCGCTCACGATCGCACGGTTCGCAGCGATCCCGGTGTTCATCGCGCTCGAGCTCCCGGCAGGAGGCGGCAAGAGCTGGGCCGCGGCGATCGTCTTCGCAGCCGCCGCAGTAACCGACCAGCTGGACGGATGGCTCGCCAGGCGCTGGCACGTCGAGTCGCGTTTCGGCACCGTCGCTGACCCGCTTGCGGATCGCTTGATGATCGACGCGGCGGTGATCCTCCTCTGGTACCACGACCGGATCCCCTTGTGGGCGCTCGTGCTGATCCTCGCGCGTGACCTGATCCTTGTCGGCGGGTACAAGCTGGTTGTGCGCGACGGCAGCGAGCTCTCGGTCAACTTCATCGGCAAGGTCGCCACGTGGATCCTCTATGCGTCAATAGCTCTGATGCTCGTGACCAGTGAGGGAACCGACCTTCCGTACGTCGTCTTCCTGCTCGGGCTCGGGCTCGCGGTGGTGGCGGGCGCCATGTACGTCGCCTCGGCAGTCAGGAGACCGGCGTGAAGGCCGTCGTCATGGCCGGCGGGGAGGGCACGCGGCTCCGCCCGCTGACCTCGAACCAGCCCAAGCCGATGGTCCCGATCGTGGGCAAGCCCTGCATCGAGCACATCCTCGAGCTGGCCCGCCGCCACGGGTTCGAGGACGCGATCATCACCGTCGCCTTCCTGCCGCAGGCGATCCGGAGCTACTTCGGCGACGGCGAGTCGCTCGGCATGAACATCGAGTACTCTGTCGAGGAGTCGCCGCTCGGCACGGCCGGCTCGGTTCGACTCGCAAGCGACCGCTTGGACGACACGTTCCTTGTCATCTCCGGCGACGCGCTGTGTGACTTCGACCTGACGAGGCTGGTCGCGTTTCACCGCGAGAAGGGAGCCGCTGCCACGCTCGCCCTGAAGTCGGTGCCGAACCCGCTGGAGTTCGGAATCGTCGTGACAGACAGCGAGGGTCGCGTAGAGCGTTTCCTCGAGAAGCCGTCGTGGAGCCAGGTCTTCTCGGACACGATCAACACCGGCGTGTACGTCATCGAGCCGGAGGTGCTCAAGCACGTGCCGACCGACCGGCCGTACGACTTCTCAAAGGAGCTCTTCCCGTTGCTCCTCGAGATGGGACGACCGGTGTACGGCTACGTGGCCGAGGGCTACTGGCAGGACATCGGCAACCTGACTCAGTACCGGCAGGCGAACTTCGACGCGCTCGACGAGCGCGTCGAGCTCCAACTCCCGGGCGTCCGCCTCCGCGGCAACGTCTGGGTAGGGGAGGGGGTCGAGATCGACGACCTGGACCGAATCGAGGCTCCGGCCTACGTAGGGAACTACTGCCGGATCGCAAGCGACGCCACGGTCGGCCCGTACTCGGTCCTGTCCGCAAGCGTGACGCTCCGGGAGCGCGGCCGCACCGTCTCGTCGGTGATCGACGCCTCGACCCACATCGGCCGAAGCGTTCTGATCGAGAACGCGATCGTCGGCCGCAACTGCGACATCCGGTCGCACGTCCGCATCCACGAGGACGTCGCGATCGGGGACGACGTGCGGATAGGCGCGGAGGCGGTCGTGATGCCCGGCGTGCGGATCTACCCCTTCAAGGAGGTGGAGTCGGGCTCGCAGGTATACGAGAGCCTGATCTTCGAATCGCGTGCCTCGTCGCACCTCTTCGGCGCCGAAGGCGTATCGGGCCTCGTCAACGTCGATCTGACGCCCGAGAAGGCGCTACGTCTGGCTGCCGCCTTTGGGACGGCGCTCAAGCGCGGCGCCCGTGTGGTGGCAAGCCGTGAGGCGACGGCGCCTTGCAGGCTGATCAAGCGGGTGATGATCTCCGGGCTCAACTCGACCGGCATCGAGGTCCACGACCTGCGCGTGCTGCCGGCGGCGGTCGGTCGTCATCTCCTCAAGAGCCACGGCTACGACGGCGGCTTCCACGTAGGCGTCAGCTCGACGGACCCTGAGGCCGTGCGCATCCAGATCTTCGAGCCACCGGGGATCGAGCTCACCCCGTCCATGCAGAAGGAGGTCGAGAAGCACTTCGCCCGGCTCGAGCTGCGCCGGATGGCTGCGCCGGACGTGGCCGGTATCACGTATCCCGCCCGGGCGCGCGAGGGGTACGCCCACGACTTGCTCGCGAATCTCGACGCCGAGGCGATTCGCGCGCGCGGCTTCCGGATCGTCGTCGACTACGGCTACTCGGCGGCATCGTTTGTGCTCCCGCTACTCCTCGGCCCGCTCGGTGTCGAGGCGGTCGCCGCACACGGTTTCAGCGCCGATCAGCCCACCGCCGAAGCGGTCACGCTCCGGGGCCTTGTCGGCCAGGCGAAGCGCCTAGTCGGTGCGATCGGCGCGGACCTGGGCGTCGTCTTCGACCGTGCCGCCGAGCGGCTCTACCTGATCGACGACCAGATGCGCGAGATTCCCGTCGAGCAGGCGCTGCTGCTCTATCTCCGGCTCATCGGAAGCAACGGGAAGGTCGGGAAGCTCGCGCTGCCGGTGACGGTCACGAGCCAGGTCGAGCGGCTCGTGGAAGGGAGCCGGCTCGAGGTGGTGCGGACGCCGGCCTCGCTCAACGCGCTGACGAAGGCTGCGGCCGAGAACGGCGTCGTCTTCGCGGGGGCCGTCGGCGGCGGGTACGTGTTCCCGGAGTTCCTGCCGGCCTACGATGCGATGGCGAGCCTCTGCAAGCTACTCGAGCTCCTGGCGCCCGTCGAGCAGCCGCTGTCGGAGCTGGTTTCCGAGCTTCCGGAGTCGCACGTCGTCCACCGCCGAGTCCCGTGCCCGTGGTCGCAGAAGGGCCTCGTGATGCGCGTCCTCACCGAGCGTCTGAAGGACCGCGAGGTCGATCTCCGCGACGGGATCAAGGTGTTCGACGAGCGCGGCTGGGCTCAGGTGCTGCCCGATCCCGACGAGCCCATCGTCCACATCTACGCCGAGGGAGACGACGAGGAGACCTCTGCCGAGCTGGAGCAGGAGCTGCGCGAGCTCGTCGAAGAGGTGCTCCAGCAGGGCGAGGAGGTCCCTGCCTGAGCACAAATCTCAACGTAAGGTTGACCCTTAGGCGTCCCCCTGGTTAACTGGTCGTCTCCGACCGAAAGGCCCAACTTGGAACCGTTGCCCGATCTTGCCACTCTTGCCGACGCGGATCTCAAGGCGCTGATCGACGATCTCCAGCGCGAGGAGCAGGAGGTTTCCTACCGCCGCCGGCTCTTGCACGGGAAGATCGACATCCTGCGCGCCGAGCTCGTCTCACGCTTGCAGCGTCAGGTCGGAGCGGGGGAGAGCCCCCTGAGTGAGGTGGACGTGGACAAGCTGACGGAGATCCTTGCGGGGAAGGCCGCGCCTCCCGCGAGCTGAGCTCGTGAGCTACGTCTACTGCCCCGAATGCGGGTTCCGGAACCCGGAGGCCGCGAACTACTGCTCCAAGTGCGGAGCCGCGCTCGTGCGCGACGCAGGTGGAGGGGACACCATGGCGTACACGCCTGACGACGTGGTCGAGGCGTCGCCGCTGGAGGATCTCGGCATGGAGGGGCCGGCGCTCGTCGTCCGTTCCGGCGGAGGCCGAACCGGCGAGCATTTCATTCCGAGCGACGAGCGCACGTCCATCGGCCGCTCTCCCGACTGCGACATCTTCCTCGACGACGTGACCGTCTCGCGTCACCACGCGGTGCTCATCCGGCGGGACGACGGCTTCGTCATCGAGGACCAGGGCAGCCTCAACGGGACGTTCGTGAACAGGCGGCGCATCGAGAGCGCCGAGCTTGCGGACGGAGACGAGCTGCAAATCGGCAAGTACCGCCTGACCTTCCTCCAGAAGTGAGCGCGACGGCCGTCACACCCGACGAGAAGAGACCGCTGACGATCGGCGCGGTCTGCACGCTCCTGCGGGAGGAGTTCCCGGACATCTCGATCTCCAAGATCCGCTACCTCGAGGATCAGGGTCTCCTGGCGCCGCGCCGGACGCCCGGCCGCTACCGGTTGTTCGGCGAAGATGACGTCGACCGGCTGCGGACGATTCTGCGCTTGCAGCGGGACGAGTTCCTGCCGCTGCGCGTGATCCGGCAGGAGCTCGCCGTCTCACTGGGGAAGGATCGCCGCCGGAGAGGCCGCTCGGCGCTCGCAGGCGAACAGGACGAGATCGAGCTCGGAGAGCTCTGCGAGCGGGCCGGCGTTACGGCGGCGTTCGCGCGCGGGCTCGAGGAGTACGGACTGATCGAGTCCCGAAAGCACGGCGGTGAGCGCCTCTATGCCGAGCATGAGGCTGATGTGGCTGCGGTTTGCGCGAAGCTGGCCCGCTTCGGGATCGACGCTCGTCATCTGCGTGCGTTTCGCACGGCAGCCGACCGCGAGATCGGGTTACTCTCGGCAGTCGTGGCGCCCGCACTCCGTTCTCGAAATCCCGAGCGCCGCCAGGGCGGGATGGAGGATCTCCAGCTGCTGGCGGAGCAGGCGCAGGAGCTCGCTCAGCTGCTCTTCTGGCGCGGACTGGGCCGGGTCGTCTCTTCCTGATGGCGGTCGATCTCAAGTCGCACATTCGCGAGGTTCCCGACTGGCCGGAGCCCGGCGTCGGGTTCAAGGACATCAGTCCGCTCCTCCGAGATCCGGAGGCCCTGGGACAGACGATCGACAACCTCGCAGCCTGGACGCGAGAGCGAGAGCCGGATCTCGTCCTCGGCGCCGAGGCTCGGGGCTTCATCCTGGGCGCGGCGATCGCGAAGGAGATCCCCTGCGGGTTCATTCCCGCGCGGCGGCCGGGCAAGCTGCCGCCGGAGACGGTCAGCGCGACCTACGCGCTGGAGTACGGCCAGAACGCGCTCGAGCTGAACGCGGACGCCATCGGTAACGGCACCCGGGTTGTGATCCACGACGACGTGCTTGCGACGGGCGGGACTGTCGAGGCGATCGGCGGCCTCGTCGAGCAGCTCGGGGGAGAGGTCGTCGGGGTGAACTTCATCATCGAGCTCACGTTCCTCGGCGGCCGCGAGCGGCTCGCCAAGTACCCGCTGTACTCGCTCGTCTCGTACTGACGCTTTGGGAGGGACTGTCCCTGGTCAGGTCGAGCGGCGGCGTGCGGGGCGAATCTCGTCCTCGCCTCTGAGGCGCACGAAGAGAAAGATTGCGCACGCCGACAGCGCCGCGAAGATGAATGCGGTTCCACCCTCGACCCCGACGGCCAGCATGCCGAGCCACAGATAGAGGCCGAGCCCGAACGCCCAGAGGAAGGACGTCACGCCCCGGTCGGACGACGGCATGCGGAGGTGCACAGCGGAGATCCTAACCGGGAAACCGGTTATCCACAGATTGTGCGGATAGCTGTGGAAATGTGGAAAAAAGAAAAGTTTGCAAAGAGCGGAAACTTTTGGCTGTCAACCCCTTGCAGGGCCTTGAATCTCGTTGGAAGGGACCTTAGTGTCCTGCCTGCGTCGAGTACGGGACGCGAGTAGGCCGAAGCCGATCGTGAGGGCTGTAGCCGGAAGGCGAAAGTCAACGGGATCGGTGGACGAAAGCGAAATCGGCTCGGCGAAAGTTCTGCCACCGGAGGAGTTTCGGCTCAGCTGGTGGCAGAACTTTTTTTGGTCCCCGGAAGTCTCACGACTTCCGGGGAGTGGAAGCGTCGGGGGAGTGCTGCGTCTCCCGGTCGTTGTCTTCGAACTTGACATAACGTCGGTTACCGTGCGTTGAGCTATGCTCGCGGCCGGGCCTCGGCACGATGCCCGCGTACCGCTTCCGGTTTGGCATCGCCCGTTACGTGGGAAACACGACTAGCCAGTGATCACCACTGAGATCGAGACCGTTCTCGGCAGCGAGGACGTCCGGCAGCTGCTGGAGACGGCGGAACAGACCGGCGGCGCCGTGCGCCAGCATGAGCTGCACGAGGTGCTCGAGCCTCTCGAGCTCGACGCGCTCGAGCTCGAAGCGTTTCGGCAGGAGCTTGAGCACCGCGGGATCGAGATCGTCGAGGACGAGCGCCTGCCCGAGCGGCCGCAGTCGACGCAGCCGCAGCCCATCCTCGTCGAGACGACCACGGACGCGCTGCAGCTGTTCCTGCGCGAGGCCGGCCGGCACCCGTTGCTCACCGCCGCGCAAGAGGTCGAGCTCTCCAAACGGATCGAGCGCGGCGACATGCAGGCGAAGCAGCGGATGATCCAGTCGAACCTCCGCCTCGTCGTCTCGATCGCCAAGAACTACCGGAACCAGGGTCTCCCGTTCCTCGACCTCATTCAGGAGGGAACGCTGGGCCTGATCCGCGCCGTCGAGAAGTTCGACTGGCGCCGGGGCTACAAGTTCTCCACCTACGCGACGTGGTGGATCCGTCAGGCCGTTGCCAGGGCTCTGGCGGACAAGGCGCGGACGATCCGCATGCCCGTCCACATCGTCGAGCGGCTTCAGAAGCTCAACAAAGCCGAGCGGCTGCTGTGGACGCAGCTCGGGCGCGAGCCGACACTGGAAGAGGTCGCCGAGGAGGCGAGCCTTCCGATCGAGCAGGCGCGCGAGGTCAAGGCTGCGGCCCATGCGTCCACAAGCCTGGATCAGCCTGTCGGCGACCAGGAAGACGCGGTCTTCGGCGATTTCGTCGCCGGCGATGGGCCGTCACCGGACGAGCAGGTCGAAGTCCTCCTCCGCCGCCAGGCACTCGCGCGGGCGCTCAGTGCCCTGAGCGACCGTGAGCGCCACGTGCTGATCCTCCGCTACGGGCTGGACAACTCCGATCCGCGGACACTCGAAGAGATCGGCCGCTGCCTGGATCTGACGCGGGAGCGGGTCAGGCAGATCGAAGGCCAGGCCCTGAAGCGCCTAGCCCGCCTGAACGAAATCGAGAGCGTCTCCTAGGCCTCGAGGTAGAAGCGCAGCCCCGGCGCGTCGCTCCGGAGGTCGCGTAGCGCGCGCAGCTCGAGCTGGCGGACGCGCTCGCGGGTGACGCCGAGCTCGGCCCCGATCACGTCCAGAGTCCTCGGAACCTCTCCGTCCAGGCCGAAGCGCAGCGTCAGCACTCGCTGCAGGCGCGGATTGAGGCGCAGGAGCGCCTCTGCCAGCTCAGCCGAACGGAAGCCCATAGCCGTCGCGTCGTCGGGTCGGTGCGAATTCGTGTCCTCGATGAGGTCGCCGTAGAGGCCGTCGCCGTCTCCGACAGGCGTCTCCAGGCTGACGGGGTCCTCGACCAGCTCGAGCAGCTCACGCACCCGCTTGGGCGTTAAGCCGCTGTCGGCCGCGATCTCGTCCTCCGTTGGACCGCGGTTGAGCTTCTGCGTGAGGATCCGTCGCGAGCGGAGCATCTTGCGTGACTGCTCGGCGACGTGGATCGGCAATCGGATCGTCCGGCCCTGGTCGGCCACGGCGCGCGAGACGGCTTGCCGAATCCACCACGTCGCGTATGTCGAGAGCTTGTAGCCCAGCCGCCAGTCGAACTTCTCGACGCCGCGGATCAGTCCCAGGTTCCCCTCCTGAATCAGGTCGAGCAGCGGGACGCCGGAGTTTGCGTACTTGCGCGTGATGGACATCACGAGCCGGAGGTTGGATTCGATCAGCTTGGCCTTGGCCGCCTCGTCTCCCTCGTCCTTGCGACGTGCAAGCTCCTGCTCTTCCCGCGCAGTGAGCAAGCGCCCGTCGCCGATCGCGCGCACGTAGAGCTTCAGGGAATCCTGCAGCGGAGTCCTGTCGCGCGCGCCGGCTTCGTCTTCCGGTTTGGGAACGGGCCACGCCATCGCGCTTTGTATCGGCGCGCACATCCAAGGTGACCTCCCTCGTTTGAGCTATACCGAGGTCGGGGACTAACCGAAGAGGGTTCGGGAGCGTCTTACCGACCAGGGGTCTCTCAGACGGCGTCGTGCGCGCAAGGAGGCATACGGGGCCATCTGAGGTCGTTCCTAGGATCCAAACTATGTGCGGAATCGCCGGATACAGCCTGAAGCCTGAAGCGAACGTCGGAAGGACGCTCGCAGCCCAGGCCCTGCTTGCAGGCATCGCCGAGCGCGGCGCGGACGCCGTCGGATACGCGCACCGCTCCCACGGCGGCCGGCCGATCGTGCACAAGCGGCGTGCGGGAGCCAGCACGCTTCTTCGGGAGCTCATGGTTCCCCAGGACGCCTCCGACGTGCTCATCCACGTACGCGACTACACGAAGGGCCATCCGACGATCGAGGCCAACAACCATCCCGTTCGGCACGGCGAGGTGGTCGGCGTCCACAACGGCATCATCGTCAACGACGAGGAGATCTTCGAGCGGCACGGCTTCGAGCGTGAAGTCCCGGAGATGTCGGTCGACACGGCGGCGATCTTCGCGTTGGCCGACGCGTTCGGCTCGACGGGCTCGATGCTCGAGGAGCTCTGCGGCTCGATGGCGTCGGCGTGGGTCGATGGCCGCGAGCCGGGGATCGTCTACGTCGCCCGCGGCGTCGCACGCCCGGTCTGGATCGGTACCGCCGCGGAGGGGATCTTCTTCGCCTCCACCAAGCATGCGCTCGAGGTCTTCGAGTACTACATGCACATGCCGCTCAAGACGGAAGAGCTCCATGAGGGCACGTTGCTGAAGATCGAGGAAGGACACGAGCTGGCGCGCGAGCGGTTCACGCCCGATCGCGACTTCGACGAGCGCTCTCTGCCGGCCGTCAGAGCTCCCAGGGAGCGCGAGAGCTGTCTACGTCTTCTGACGGCTCTTGCCGCGCTTGGCTGAGACCCTTCCGTCTCGCCCTACGCCGTAGCCGTCCTCGAGCAGGCGCTCGCGGATCAAGAACTGGAACGTCGACCAGGCGCCGCGCCGGACGTCGAACATCCTGTACACCTGCCACTCGGTCAGAAGCGTCTCGTCCTCCTTGCGAGCCTCCGCCCACTCCTGGAACTTGGGCAGGTGCCCTAGGCCGAGCGCGAGCTCGCTGCCCTGATCGACGGCGCGCTCGAGCCGCTCCTCCCCCACTGGGACGTCGAAGCCGGCCTCTCGCAACGCATTAGTGAGCGAGCCGAAGGTGTGCCAATAGAGCGACTTCGAGGGCATCGAGCCGCGATGGTCGTCGAGGTCGCGGGCCGTAGGAGTGTGGCCGAGCTCCTCCCCCAGTTCTCGCAGCAGTCTCAGCAGCTCCTCGCGAGTCGCGAAGCGGCGCGGGACGAGCCCGGCGGCTCGTTTGGCGGCGTTCCAGCTGCCGAAGTGCTCGATCACCGTCTGCGGGTGAACCGAGGTCTTCTGGTCGCCCGAGAACTCGCGCATCGACGGGGAGCGGCCCAGCCGACGAGCGCAGTCGAGTAGCTGCTCGACGATCTCTTCGTCCGAGTAGCGCTTGCGGATTCCGGCCTGGAAGCTGGCTAATGCATCCCGGTCGAGGCTCTCCAACACCTCACGCGCGGGCCTTCGCGCCATGGCAATAAGAATAGAGCGAATTCGCCGAGATGCAAGTTCGGGCGAGCAGCACCCCGTGGAGTAGGCTCACCGCCGTGCGCCCGCGCCTTCCGCTCTCTGCCGAGGTCGCTGCGGCGCGGGCCGCCGGACGGCTGTCGCGGCTGGCCCGCAGAGGCGGCGGCACGACCGTTCCCGGGAAGCTCCTGACGTACCTCGATCCGACTGCGGTCGAGCGACTTGCCGCCCGGCTGCCGAGTGGAACCGCGCTCGTCTCGGCGACCAACGGCAAGACCACGACGACTGCGATGGTCGCGAAGATCCTCGAGGGGCGTGTCCGCCTCGCCCACAACGCCTCCGGCGCCAACCTCCTGTCCGGCGTCGCCTCGACGCTGCTGGCCGCGGAGGGCGCCGAGCTGGGGCTGTTCGAGGTCGACGAAGCGGCGCTCCCGGATGTCGCGCGGCGCGTGCGGCCGCAGGCTCTCTGCCTCGGCAATCTCTTTCGCGATCAGCTCGATCGTTACGGCGAGCTGGAGCTGGTCGCCGAGCGGTGGCGCGGGGCGGTCGGCGAGCTCGACCCCGAGGCGTGGCTCGTCGTGAACGGCGACGATCCTCAGGTCGGCGACCTTGCGCGCGCGCGACAGCAGAGCCTCGTATTCGGTCTGAACGATCCGCGCCAGGCCGCCGCGGAGCTGCAGCATGCCGCCGACTCGAAGTGGTGCCTGCGCTGCGGCACGCCCTACGAGTACGCGGCGGCGTACGTCGGGCATCTGGGGGATTACCGTTGCCCCGCGTGCGGGCATGCGCGTCCCGCGCTCGATCTCTGGGCAGGCGACATCGAGCTCCACGGGCTGGACGGCGTCTCGTTCGACCTCACGGACGAAGCGGGGCCGATGCGGATCCGGCTCGGCGTTCCCGGGCTCTACAACGTCTACAACGCGCTGGCGGCGGCGTCGCTGGCCCGGGTGCTCGGCGCCGGCAGGGAGGAGATCCGCGACGGGTTGACGCGCTTCCGGGCGGCGTTCGGCCGCTTCGAACGGCTTCAGCTGGGTGACAAGAACGCGCTCGTGTTGCTCGTGAAGAATCCCGCCGGCGCGAACGAGGTCGTCCGAACGCTCGTCAAGGGCGGCCCTCCCCGCCTCGCGGTGATCGCGTTGAACGACGGCATCGCCGACGGGCGGGACATCTCATGGATCTGGGACGTCGACTTCGAGCCCCTTGTCGAGCGGCTCGAGCGCATCGTCGCGACAGGCGATCGCGCTGCGGAGCTCGCCCTGCGATTCAAGTACGCGGGCGTTCCGGAGGACCGCGTCGAGGTCATCCCCGAGCTTGCGCGCGGGCTCGACCGCGGCCTTGACCTCACTCCTCGAGGTGGTGAGCTGGTCGTGATCCCCACCTACACCGCGATGCTCGAGCTCCGGCAGCTCGTCACCGACCGCGGGTTTGCACGACCGTACTGGGAGCAGGCGGCGTGAAGATCCGGGTCGGCCATCTTTACCCCGACTACCTGAACATCTACGCCGACCGCGGGAACATCGCGGTGTTCGCCCGTCGAGCGGCGTGGCGGGGGCACGAGCTCGAGGTCGAGGAGATCGGCATGGACACGCGCGTCGAGCCTGGCGCCCATGACCTCTACTACGTCGGCGGCGGGCAGGATCGCGAGCAGGCGCTGGTCGCCCGGAACATGGCGGCGAAGTCTGAGGGTCTAAAAGAGGCCGTTGCCGGTGGTGCGGCTGTGCTGGCGGTCTGCGGCGGATACCAGTTGCTCGGGCGGTTCTACCGCGAGCGGAGCGGCGTCGAGCTGCCCGGCGTGGGGCTCCTTCCGCTCCACACCGTGGCGGGAGAACGCCGGATGATCGGCGACGTGCTGCTCGAGTGCGAGCTCGAGCCCGGCCGTCCGCGGACGCTGGCCGGTTTCGAGAACCACGCCGGCCGCACGTTCCTCGACTCAGGCGCCCAGCCGTTGGGCCGCGTCGTTTCCGGCTTCGGAAACGACGGCGATAGCGGCTTCGAAGGCTGCCGGGTCGGGCGTGTGGTCGGGACGTACCTCCACGGGCCGCTGTTGCCGCGGAACCCGTGGCTGGCCGATTGGCTCCTGGCGCAAGCGCTCGCGCATCGGACCGGCGAGGCCGCGGCGCCGGAGCTCGAGCCGCTGGGCGATGCGCTCGAGGCCGAGGCCCATGCGGTCTCGGCTTCTCGGGCCAGGGCCCGCGGTGGGAGGTACTCCTAGGTGCCCATAGCCTCCTCCCCGCTGCGAGCCTAGTCGTGTCGGGCGCGCCTGTGTGCCGCGGAAGCGTGCCGAATCTGTGCGGACGCGCCGGCGACGACCCGGCGCTATGGCGCCCAAAGCGGGCCGAGGTAGACGACCGGATCACCCGGCCGCCAGCGGGTTAGAAACCGCTGAATGGGCGGATGGAGGACGACCTCCTCCAGCTCCCCCAGACCGAACAGCCGGTGCCCTCGAACCGCGGCATCTCGCGACGTCACCGCCTCCAGTGAGCGTCGGCCGAGGTCGCCGGCGAAGATGATGTGAACGACGTGCTTGGCGGCGAAGCTCCGCTGCGGGGCGATCGAATCGACAATCGCCACCGGCCCCTCGACCGGGATCTCCTCCTCGAGGCCAACCTCCTCGACGAGCTCTCGGTGGAGCGCGTCGACGAGGCTCTCGCCCGAGTTCACGCCGCCGCCGGGCAGCAGCCAGTACGCGTTCCCGTGCTTCTCGTGCCGGCAGAGGAGAATGCTGTCCTCGCGCCGCAGGATCGCCGAGACACGGATGCGCGGCTCGATCGGCACGGGCTACACCCGAGAGGAGCCGAAGCCGCGCTCGCCGCGCTCGCTGTGCGCAAGCTCCGCCTGCTCGACGAGTCGTAGCTCCGGCACTGCCATGACCACGAGCTGGGCGATCCGCATGCCCGGCTCGACGACGAACGTGTCGTTCGCATCCGTGTTGTGGAAGACGACCAGAACCTCGCCGCGATACCCGGAATCGATCAGCCCGGGTGCGTTCAGGAGCGTGATCCCGTGCCTCGCGGCCAGGCCTGAGCGCGGCAGAACAAACCCGGCGTAGCCCGCCGGGATCTCAACGGCCAGGCCGGTCGGAATCACCGCCCGCTCCCCCGGTCCAACCTCGTGTCGGTCGCAGGCGGCGAGGTCGAGCCCCGCGTCGCCGACGTACGCCTGGCTCGGCAGCGTGGCTTCGTCCCGGAGGCGGCGGACCGGGAGCTCGATCACCGCGTCGCCCTGTGCGGCTCCGCCGTGTCGGCAATCAGGTACGGCGCAAAGCGCGGAAGCTCGCGCCGGGGGAGTCTCGCCCGGATGAGCACGCCTTCCTCGGTATCGCTGCGCTCGTCGATCGGCGTGCCGAGCTCGTACAGCTCGGCGAGTCTCGCGCCGTCCTCGTACGGGACGAGCAGACGCACGAGCTCGAACCGCTCCGAGAAGCGGTCGGCGACGCGCGCCCGCAGTTCCGGCAAGCCCTCTCCGGTAAGCGCGGAGATCTGCAGCGCGCCGGGAAAGCGATTCGCCAGCCGCCTGCGACCGAGCGGATCCAGCGAATCCATCTTGTTCAGGACGAGCTCGACGGGCAGCTCGTCGGCGCCGATCTCGTGGAGGACGTCCTCGACGGCGGCGACCATCTGGTCGAGCTCGTCGTCGGAAGCTGACGCGTCGAGCACGTGGAGGACGAGATCCGCTGCAAGCGTCTCCTCGAGCGTTGCCGCGAAGCCTTCGACGAGCTCGTGCGGTAGGCGCCGGATGAAGCCGACAGTGTCGGTGAGGAGATAGCGCCGCCCGTCGTGGGAAAAGGCGCGCGTCGTCGGGTCGACCGTCTCGAAAAGGCGATCGGCCACCGAGACGTGGGCGTCGGTGAGAGCGTTGAGGAGCGTCGACTTGCCGGCGTTCGTGTAGCCGGCGAGCGCCACCGTAGGCGTCTCCGACCGCGTCCGCTCCTTGCGGCGGGTGGCTCGCTGCGTGCGAAGGGCCGCGAGCCGCCGCCGGAGGATGGCGACGCGCCGCCGGGCCAGGCGCCGGTCGGTCTCGAGCTGACTCTCCCCAGGGCCACGCGTCCCGACGCCGCCGCCGAGCCGCTCGAGGTGCTGCCACAACCCTCGCATGCGCGGGAGGTTGTACTGGAGCTGGGCGAGCTCGACCTGGAGCTTGCCCTCCGCGCTGAGCGCGTGCTGGGCGAAGATGTCGAGGATCAGCTGGGTGCGGTCGACGACCCGCGCCTGCAGCGCATCCTCGAGCCGACGCTGCTGAGAAGGAGTCAGTTCCCCGTCGACGAGCAACGACTCCGACCCCGAGTCGGCGAACGCTGACTTCAGCTCCTCGAGCTTGCCCTTGCCCACGAAGGAGCGCTGGTCGGGGCGCTGCCTGTGCTGGACGACGCTGCCGACGGCGTCGACTCCGGCGGTGCGAGCGAGCTCCTCCATCTCCGCGAGCTCCCACTCGGTATCCGTCCCTGAGGGGAGCACAGCGACGATGAAGCCCCGCTCCGGCTGCGCGCCGGGATGAGGGTCGGGTTGGCGGTGACTCACGCTTGGATTATGGACGTGCGCAGTGAGGTCTCGATTCGCCGGACGGCCTCTTCGAGCCGCTCGTCGGAGACGGTCAGGGACAGACGCACAAAGCCCTCCCCGCTCGGCCCATAGCTCGGGCCCGGTGAGACGACAACGTTCGCCTCCTCGAGGACGAGCGAGGCGAACGATGCCGACGTGTGGCCGTCCGGCACCCGCAGCCACAGGTACGGAGTCGCCCTCGGCGGCGTGACCTCGAGACCGATGCTCGCGAGCGCTTCAGCGACGAGATCGCGCCGTCGCTCGTACACCTCGGACATGCGGCGCGGAAACTCCCTCTCCCGCGTCAATGCGACGGAGGCGGCTCGCTGCAAGGCTTCGAACAGCCCCGAATCGAGATTCGACTTCAGCTGCCGGAAGCGCTCGACCACGTCGGCATTGCCGGCAACGAGCCCACAGCGCCAGCCGGTCATGTTCCAGCCTTTCGAGAGCGAGAAGATCTCTACCCCGACCTCCGTGGCGCCGGGGGTCTCCAGAAAGCTGGGCGCCACGTAGCCGTCGAAGCAGATCTCGGTGTAGGCGTTGTCGTGGACGACGATAAGGTCGTGGCGCCGCGCGAAGGCGACGGCGTCGACGAAAGCGCCGTCGGGCACGACCGCCCCGGTCGGGTTGTTCGGATAGTTCAGGTAGAGGAGATTGGCCCGTTCCGCGACCTCGTCCGGGACGGCGTCGAGATCGGGAAAGAACGCGTTCTCCTCAGTGAGCGGCAGGTACTCCACGTCGGCGCCGGAGAAGACAGGCCCCGACGTGTACGGCGGATAGCCCGGCTCAGGGCTCAGGCACACATCACCGGGGTCGAGGCAGGCCATGGCGATGTGGCCGACGGCCTCCTTGCCCCCAAGGACGGGAATCACCTCCGAGGACGGATCGAGCTCGACTCCGAAGCGGTCGCGATAGAAGCTCGCCGCCGCCTCGCGGAACTCGTCGCTCCCGTGGTTCGTCGGATACTGGTGCGTGCTCGGGTCGCGCATCGCTGCCGCAGCCGCCTCGACGATTGCGTCGGGCGTCGGAAGGTCTGGATCGCCGATTCCCAGGCTGATCACGTCGATCCCCGCCCGTGTCTTGGCCGAGATCTGACGCTCGAGCTCCGCGAACAGATACGGCGGCACTCGGTCGAGCCGGCCCGCGAACCTCACAGCGGAACTCCCTCGATCCGTGCGTGTCGACCGGTCATTTCAGACGCTCGCACGGGCAAAGCCCGCACGAGCTGAAGGAGACAACGCAAGCGTAGTCTCAGTCGAATTCCTCCGCCGTCTCGCCGGTGAAGATTTCCTGTGCCGGCCCCGTGAGCCGGGTGTTCCAGTCAGCGTCCAGCTCGACGAGCAGGTCGCCGCCCGCGAGGTGCACGGTTACCGGGCTCTCGCACCAGCCGCGCGCGACAGCGACCGCCGCGCAGGCGACGGCGCTCGTTCCGGACGCCAGCGTCTCCCCCGCCCCGCGCTCCCACACGGCGACGGTCAGGTCGTGGGGGCCGTCGACGCGTGCAAGCTGGACGTTCGTCCGCTCGGGGAAGCGCTCGTGCTTCTCGATCTGAGGTCCGAGTCGCAGAAGCACCTCTCGATCAGGCTCGGTCCGCACCACGGCATGCGGGTTTCCGACCGACGCCGTCGTCAACTCGACCGGCCCGCCCTCGACCGCGAGTTTCTCGGTATCGCCCACTTCCACCGAGCCCATGTCCATCTCTACCTGGAGGCCGTTGCGCATCCGGGCCACGACCTCCCGAGGTCCGACCTGGAGGCGCACCGTGTCGGCCCCGCTGCGCCGCGCGAGCCAGCGGGCGGCGATCCGGGTGCCGTTTCCGGAGAGCTCGGCGGTTGAACCGTCCGGGTTCCAGATCACGAGCTCTGCGCGGTCACCGTTCGCCGACACGATCTCCAACACCCCGTCGGAGCCGACACCGAAGTGGTAGTCGCACAGCCGGCGAACCTGCTCAGGCTGGAGCGGCGCGTCCAGATCCGCACGCTGGACCAGCAGATAGTCGTTGCCCAGCCCGTGCCACTTCGAGAATCGCATCGGCCACCTCGCCCGGAGGGCGGTCGGCGGTCAGGCTAACAAGGCCCGGAATGCGTCGCATCCACTTGCGCTGGTAGGCCGCATAGCGCCGCGTGTGGAGAATCAGCGCGGTGAGCGCCTGCTCCCGTGGCAGCTCGGCGAGCTCCTCGAGGCCATGGATCCCGCGGGCCGTTGCTGAGATCGGCGACGCGAGCGCGCGACGGGCCTCGTCCTCGGCCCCACGCTCGAACATCGTCCGCGCGCGCTCCTCGATGCGGCGCTCGAGCACGTCCATCGGCACCTCGAGGCCGACGATTATCGTCGGGTGCCGCGTGTCCTCCGTCCACAATCGGTCGCCTCGTGGGGCGAGCGATGAGCCGATCTCAGCGAGCTCGAGCGCCCGCACCACACGCCGCCGATCGTTCGGATGGATGCGGGCAGCCGCCTCGGGATCTCGTTCGGCGAGGAGCTCGTGAGCCCGGTCGGGGCCGAGCTCGTCGTAGGCGCTCTCCCAGCGCTGCCGCGCCCCCGGCTCGGGCGCGGGAGGAAGCTCGAGCTTGGCCAGCGCGGCGCGCAGGTACAGGCCCGTCCCGCCGACGACGATCGGGGTCAGACCCTCGGCGAGCGCACGGTCGATCGCGTCGTGTGCCAGCTCGGCGTACTCCCCGACCGAGGCCTCGTGGTCGAGCTCCCAGATCGCGACGAGCTCCGTCGGCCGCTCGGACTGCGCCGTCAGAATCGGAACGCCGCGGTAGACCTGCATGGCGTCGGCGGAGATCAGCCGGGCGGGGATGCGCTCGGCGAGAGCCTCCGCGACGGCGCTCTTGCCCGAGGCCGTGGGGCCGAAGACGGCGATGACCGGGCCGTCCAACGCTCAGTCGAGGAGACGCGCCCGGACGCGCTCGCCGATGTCCTCCGGCGCGCCGCCGGCGCGGAGGAACGCCTCGACGCTCCCGTAGCGCCGCTCGAGCTCCTCGAGGACGCCCACCATCGATGCGGCCGGCGTCGCGGTGATCCGGCGCAGCCGCTCGAGCTCGGCCTCGTCCGCCGCCTCGGCGTACCACCGCTCGTGACGCGGCCGGAGGCGCTCCTCGCTGAGCGCATAGTCGGCGGCGATGTCCTCCAGCCCCACGCCTGCCATCCGCAGCAGGAAGGCAACGGTCAGGCCGGTTCGGTCCTTACCGCCCGCGCAGTGGACGAGCACGCCCCCTTCTGGCGCGTCGGCGATCGTGCGGATGACGTTCGCGACGTTGGGTCGGAATCCGTCGAGGAAGATGAGGTAGACCTCGCGTGTTGCCTCGGCCACGTCCGTCGCCTTGGCGCTCGCCGCGTCGGCCGCGTGGAAGATCTCCGGGCTGTCGACCATGAACGGGGCATGGACGGCCTCGACCGGCAGCTCGGCCGGCGCGTCCGCAGCGAGCTCATCCTCCGTGCGCAGGTCGACGATCGTGCGAATGCCGTAGGCGACCAGCGCCTTCCAGCCCTCGTCGCTCAGCCGACGGATGTTGTCTGCGCGCACGATCCGGCCGAATTGCGTCTCCCGCCCGTCCTCGGTTGGATGTCCACCGAGGTCGCGGACGTTGAGGACGCCGCCCCAGACGAGATCGCGGCTACGCAGCAACCGACGCGCGTTGGGAGCCGCGGAGCGTGGTCGAGGTCGAGCCTTCGATCGCGACGTCGACGAGCTCGCCCGGCGAGGCCGCTCCCGCGAAGTTGACGGTCGTGTTGCGCCTCGTGCGGCCGCGCAGCAAGGCCGGGTCGGTTCGGCTCGGCCCTTCGACGAGCACCTCCTCCACCCCGCCGACGCGCCGCTCGTTCCGCCCGGCGGCGACGCGCTGGACGACGTCGATCAGCCGCTCGATCCGCTCGCGCTTGACCTCTTCGGGGACCTGGTCGTCCATCGTCGCCGCCTCGGTTCCTCGGCGGGGCGAGAAGACGAACGTGAACGCGCTGTCGAACCCGACCTCCTCGACGGCCTCGAGCGTCTCCTGGAAGTCCTCCTCGGTCTCCCCGGGGAAGCCGACGATCAGGTCGGTGCTCAACGCCAGGTCCGGGATTGCGGCGCGAAGCTCGTCCGCGAGGCGCACGAAGCGCTCCCGGCTGTACGTCCGCCTCATCGCCTTGAGGATCCGACTCGAGCCGGACTGGAGCGGCAGGTGGGTGTGCTCGCACACCGAGGCGCAGTCGGCCATCGCCGCGATCACCGGCGCCCGGAAGTCCTTGGGATGCGGGCTCGTGAAACGGATCCGCGCCACGCCGTCGACCGCGTCGACGGCGCGCAGCAGCTCGCCGAAGTCGGTGCGGATGTCCGGGAGCAGGTCCCGGCCGTACGAGTTGACGTTCTGGCCGAGGAGCGTGAACTCGCGCACGCCCTCGTGAGCCAGCTTTGTCACCTCCGCGACGACTTCGCCGGGCCTGCGGCTCTGCTCGCGCCCGCGCACAGACGGGACGATGCAATACGCGCACTTGGAGTTGCAGCCCATCGAGACCTGCACCCAGCCCTGGAAGCGGCGCTCTCGGTGCATGGGCAGCCGGCCGGCAAAGGAGCGCTCCTCGAGCCCGAATCGGCCCCGCGGGACGCCGATACCGCCGGCGCCGAGCCACTCGCCGAGGTGCGGGATCGAGCCCGGCCCGAACGCGACGTCGACGAACGGATAGAGGGAGAAGAGCCGCTCGCGCTGCGCTTCGGCGTAGCAGCCGCCGACCGCGATCACCTTCTCGGGTTCTCGCGCTTTCAGGGCGCGCGCCTGCGCCAGGTGCGCCGCGAAGCGCTGGTCGGGCTTCTCCCGGATCGTGCAGGTGTTGAAGACGAGCACGTCGGCCTCATCCTGAGAATGCGTCTCCCCCAGGCCGAGCTCCTCGAGCATGCCCTTGATGCGCTCGGAATCGTGAGCGTTCATCTGGCAGCCGAACGTGGTCACGTAGTAGCGCTTCACGGCGAGAAATCGTAGCCGCGGCGGAATAGCGCTTTCGATTTCGACATGTCTTTTGTAGGCTGGTCCAGCATCGTCAGGGGTCCATCTGCCGCCGGAGGCCACATGCGTTCCGCACGCTCGCTTTTCATCGCCCTCGCCGCGTCGCTCGCCCTGCTCGCGCTCGCTGGAGCGCGGCTCGGGCCCGCGCAGGCGGTGAGCACCGATCTCTTCCTTTCCGAGTACATCGAGGGTACGAGCAACAACAAGGCGCTCGAGATCTTCAACGGGACGGGCTCCACGGTCGACCTCACAGGCGGCGGATACCAGGCGCGCATGTACTTCAACGGAAGCCAGACCGCCGGGCTGACGATCAACCTGACCGGTTCGGTCGCTCCGGGCGACGTTTTCGTGCTCGCCCACAGCGCCGCCGATCCGGCAATCCTCGCGCAGGCGGATCAGACGAACGGCGCAGGCTGGTTCAACGGCGACGACGCCGTGGCCCTGACGAAGGGCGGCGCTGCCGGTGAGCTCGTCGACGTGATCGGCCAGATCGGCTTCGACCCGGGGACCGAATGGGGCACCGGCCTCACGAGCACGGCCGACAACACGCTGCGGCGTAAGAGCGGCATCAGCGCAGGCGACACGAACGGTTCCGACCCGTTCGACCCGGCAACCGAGTGGGACGGCTTCGCGACCAACACCTTCGCCGGGCTCGGTTTCCATGTGTCGGGAGGCGACGCGCCGCCGCTCGTCAGCTCGACCTCACCGGCGAACGGCGCCGCTGAGGTAGCGGAGAGCGCCAACATCACCGTCAACTTCTCCGAGCCCGTTACTGCTGCGGACGGTTGGTACACGATCTCCTGCTCGGTGAGCGGGCTGCACCCGGCCACGCAAAGCGGAGGACCGCAGAGCTACATCCTCGACCCGGACGTCGACTTCAGCGTCGGTGACATCTGCACGGTGACGGTGGACGCTTCCGAGGTCACGGACGTCGATCCCGACGATCCGCCGGACCAGATGGGCTCGAACCATTCCTTCACCTTCACGACGACGCCCCTTGCGGTCCAGATCGGGCAGGTACAGGGCGCGGGACATTTCTCGCCGTTTGCCGGCCAGGTCGTGAACGTCGAGGGGGTCGTCATCGCAAAGCGTGGCTCGAACACGTGGGTCCAGGACGTGACGCCTGATGCGGACCCGGAAACGTCAGAGGCGGTGCTCGTCTTCGGATCGACAGTTGCCAACGCCGTCGCCGTTGGCGACCTCGTGGAGGTCAGGGGGGCGGTTACGGAGTTCCGGCCCGGCTGCACGCCCTCCTGCGACGAGGCGAGCAGCGCGTTTTCGAACCTCACGATCACCGAGCTCGCCTCGCCCGGTCTGGGCGTGACCAAGCTCGGAACGGCGCCGCTTCCGGCCGCGACGGTGATCGGCGCCGGCGGCCGGGTGCCGCCGACGGAGGTGATCGAGGATGACTCGAGCACCGGCAACGTCGAGACGAGCAACACCTTCGACTCCGGGCAGGACGGAGTCGACTTCTACGAGACGCTCGAAAGCATGCTCGTCGAGGTCCGGAACCCGGTCGTCGTCGGGCCGCGGAACTCGTTCGGCGAGATCCTGGTCCTGGCCGACGACGGGGCGGGCGCTTCGATTCGGACGGACCGCGGGGGCATCGTCATCCGTCCGACGGACTTCAACCCCGAGCGGATCATGCTCGACGACCTGTTGGTCGCCACCCCGGCAGTCGACGTGGCCGATCACTTCACCGCGGCTGCCGGCGTCATGACCTACGACTTCGCGAACTACAAGATCGCCGTCACGAGCATGCTCCAGGAGGTGGACGGAGGCCTTCAGCGCGAGGTCACCAGACAGCCGACCGAGGACGAGGTCGTCGTCGGGACGTACAACGTCGAGAACCTCGACCCGGGCGACGACTCGTTCGCCCGCCACGCCGACCTGATCGTGAACCACCTCCGAGCGCCCGACATCCTTGCGATCGAAGAGATCCAGGACAACGACGGTGCGGCGAACACGGCCGTGACGGACGCCTCGGCAACCTGGAACGGGTTGATTGCGGCAATCCAGGCCGCCGGCGGGCCGACCTACCAATACCGGCAGATCGACCCAGTGGACGACCAGGACGGCGGTGAGCCCGGCGGCAACATCCGCGTCGGGTTCCTCTTCCGCACGGACCGCGGCGTCGAGTTCATCGATCGGCCCGGCGGCGACTCGACGACGCCGACGACCGTCATCAATCGCCCGTCGGGGCCGAGGCTGTCGTTCAGCCCCGGCCGCATGGCTCCGGACAATCCGGCCTGGGCCGCCTCCCGCAAGCCGCTCGCGGGAGAGTTCAAGGCGTTTGGCAAGACGCTCTTCGTGATCGCGAACCACTTCAACTCGAAGGGCGGCGACCAGCCGCTCTTCGGCCGGTTCCAGCC
>DATGDB010000055.1:0-6757 GCA_035311205.1 Gaiellaceae bacterium
ACGCGGCGTCGCTGCGTCAGGCTTTCGCCCATTGCGCAAGATTCCCCACTGCTGCCTCCCGTAGGAGTCTGGGCCGTGTCTCAGTCCCAGTGTGGCTGATCGTCCTCTCAGACCAGCTACGGATCGTCGCCTTGGTGGGCCATTACCCCACCAACAAGCTAATCCGCCGCGGGCTCATCCTCAGCCGGAAGCCGAAGCTACCTTTGCTGACGAGCCCAAAGGCTCGAAAGGCTATCCGGTATTAATCCGGGTTTCCCCGGGCTATCCCAGTGCCGAGGGCAGATTACCCACGTGTTACTCACCCGTTCGCCGCTTTCCCCAGTCCCGAAGGACTGGTTCTCGCTCGACTTGCATGTGTTAAGCGCGCCGCCAGCGTTCGTCCTGAGCCAGGATCAAACTCTCCGTGAAGAAGTGATTGTCACATCCGCCCACGGCATCGCAAGCGATGCCGTTAAGAGGCCGGCGGGCTTTGCCCGGCGGCCGCTTACGGAACGGGTTGACAGCTTCGTCACCTTGAGCTTGAAGCTCAAAGCGCCCCGCCGGCCGAAGCCGTTGGGGCTGACAGGTTGAGCCTGAATCCCCAAGAAGGATTCAGGTCTCGGCGTTCGTACACGCTGTTGAGTTTTCAAAGACCGTCGCTGTGTCCTGACGGCGTAAAAAAGCCTCCGACTCGCACCGAAGGCCCAAAATGATCCGAACGTATCGCTCGTATCAGTTGCTCTTGGGGCTCTCCAGTCGGCGCGTTTGCAGGGACTTCTCAACACCGCCCGGGTGGGCAGCCCGAGTATGGTAGCAGCGTCTAGGGGCCTGTCAAGCGGGCAAATCGGCGTTTTCCGGCCTGCAGAAGGGCTCCTGCGAGGGCCGCACGAGGGACGTCGAGCTCGGATGCGGTCTCACCGTTCATGCGGACCGCGCCCTGTGAGATCAAACGCCTGGCCTCGCTCGTCGACAGGCCGAAAAGGGAGGCTATGAGTGCCGGCAGATGCACCGGATCTCCCGGAGGAAGCGGCGATTCGGGGACGTCTTCGGGTGCCTGGCCCTCCCGCACGACGCGCGTGAAGTGCGCCTCCGCAGCGCGCGCCGGTTCCTCGCCGTGCGACCGGGTGACGATGAACCTGGCGAGGTCGAGCTTCGCCTCCATCGGGTCGCCCATGGGGCCCTCGTCGCGCTGCATGACGAGCCTGTAGTAGTCGGGCAGTAGCTCATCGGAGATGCGCATCGCCTTTCCGAACTGCTCCTCTGGCGGCTCGTCTAGCCCGATGTAGTTGTTCCTGGAAGCACTCATTTTCGTGCCGTCGAAGCCCAGGATTAATGGAGTCGTCAACGCGACCTGCGGCTCCTGTCCGTAGGCCTCTTGAAGAGTCCGGCCGGCGAGCAAGTTGTACAGCTGATCCGTGCCGCCGAGCTCGACGTCGGCGCGCACAGCAACCGAGTCATAGCCCTGCATGAGGGGATAGAGCAACTCGGATACGGAGATGGGTGCATTCGCCGCAAAGCGCTTCGCGAAGTCGTCTCGTTCGAGCAGCTGGGCGACGGTGTGGGTTCGCGTGATCCGAAGCACTTCTGCGAAGTCGAGCTTCTCCAGCCACTCGCCGTTGTACCGAACTTCTGTGCGATCGAGATCGATGATCTTTCCCGCCTGCGCGAGATAGGTCTGTGCGTTCCGGTCGATCTCCTCTGGGGAGAGGATCGGCCGCTCGGCGGACCGCCCACTCGGATCACCGATACGGGTTGTGTAGTCGCCGACGATCAGAACTCCGAGGTGACCCTCGTCTTGAAAAGCGCGCATCCGCTGGAGCGGAATCGCGTGACCGACGTGGACATCCGGCGAGGTGACGTCGATACCGAACTTGACCCTGAGCGGCCGCCCGAGGGCGAGCTTGCGCTCGAGCTCGCCTTCCGGCAGCACGTCAACGGCGTTCCGAGTTAGCTCAGCAACTCCCATCCGGCGACCGAGTGTAGTGGCGCCGCAGGGGCCACTACACTCCCCCGATCTTGCGTTTTCGCCGTCGCCGTGAATCGCCGACGCCGAGGAAGAGCCGCAGGATCAAGAAGCTGCGTCTGCTCGTCTTGGCGCTCGCGCTCTTTGTCCTGGCGGTGTCGTCGTTTGCCTTCGGGTTCGTAACCGCGGTCCGCGGGGCGATCCCGAAGCTCGACCCGTCGAAGCAGAAGAACCAGGTCAACACGAAGATCTACGACTCGACCGGCCACGTCCTGGCGGTGTTGCGGGGGACGGAGAACCGCGTCCTCGTCGACTACGACGACATCGCGCCTGTGATGAAGCAGGCGATCGTCGCGATCGAGGACCGCCGTTTCTTCGAGCACCGCGGCGTCGACGTACGCGCGATCGGCCGGGCGGTATGGGCCGATCTGAGCCATCAGGGTGTCGTCCAGGGCGGGTCAACGATCACGCAGCAGTTCATCAAGAACACGTACGTGAAGAACCAGCGGACGATCGGTCGAAAGCTCCGGGAAGCGGCGCTCGCCTGGCAGCTCGAGCAGCAGTGGTCGAAGAAGAAGATCCTGACCGCCTACCTGAACACGATCTACTACGGCAACGGCGCGTACGGCGTCGACCAGGCCGCGGTGACCTACTTCGGCCATCACGCGAAGCGGCTCACGCTCGCCGAGTCGGCGCTCCTCGCCGGCCTTCCGGCCGACCCGAGTCGCTACGACCCCGTGACGAACCCGAAGGCGGCACGCGAGCGCCGGCGCACGGTCCTGCGCACGATGCTCGAGCTCCACTCAATCACGCCCAAGCAGTACCGCCGAGCCGTTCGCACGCAGCTCCCGAAGAACGTCCGCCCGCCCGACACGCGCGGGCCCGCCGGCTACTTCACGAACTACGTGATCCAGCAGCTCGTGGACAAGTACAAGACGCACGGCGTCTACGGCGGCGGGCTCGAGGTGAAGACGACGCTCGACCTCCCGCTGCAGAAGATCGGCCACCGGGCGATCGCGCGCTGGCTAAAGGACCAGAACGGGCCCGCCGCCGCCTTGGTCGCCATCGACCCGCGCGACGGAGCGGTCAAGGCCATGATCGGCGGCTCGAACTTCCGAGAGAGCCAGTTCAATCTCGCAGTCCAGGGCGAGCGCCAGGCCGGCTCGGCCTTCAAGCCCTTCGTGCTCGCGACGGCGCTGAGCGAGGGGATCTCGCCCTTGACGACCTTCGTCTCGAAGCCGACCACGATCTCGCTCGGCGACAAGGTCTGGTCGGTCTCGAACTATGAGGACGAGTACCTGGGCCCGACCGATATCGAGAACGGGACGATCCATTCGGATAACTCGGTGTACGCGCAGCTGACGGCGTTGGTCGGCCCGCGCAATGTTCGGAGGACGGCGCAGAAGCTGGGGATCACGAGCGGCCTCAACGACTACTTCGCGATCGGCCTCGGAGCCGAGGCGGTCAACCCGCTGGAGATGGCCCGCGCCTTCTCGAGCTTCGCGAACGGAGGGCGGCGGATCGACGGCTCGATCTTCGGGAACCGGCCACGCGCAATCGTCTCCGTCGCCAAGGACGGCCGGCGGCCGAAGCAGAACAAGGTCGTCCACCGTCAAGCCCTCGCGCCGGAGAAGGCCAAGCTCGTCAACGAGATTCTCCAGAAGGTCGTGACGTCCGGGACCGGCCACAACGCGCGGCTCCCCGACCGGCCCGTGGCCGGCAAGACCGGCACGACCGAGAACTACGGCGACGCCTGGTTCGTGGGCTACACGCCGCAGCTCGCGGTCGCGGTCTGGGTCGGGTACCCGAGCAAGCTGGTGCCGATGATGACCGAGTACGAGGGCGATCCCGTCGCAGGCGGGACGTTCCCGGCGTTGATCTGGAAGACGTTCATGGAGAAGGCGCTCGACTACCTGCACGATCAGCCTGCCTACTTCGACTCGCCAAGCCTCCCGTACTCCGTGCCCGTCAACGTCATCCAGCGCGAGGGTCAGTTGATGACGGACAACGGGATCTGCCGGGGCACGCGGAGCGTCTCCTACTTCGAGGACGAGAGGCCCTCGCGGACAGCGGATTGCAAGCCGAATGAGGTCGAGGTCCCGCGCGTCATCGGGTCGACGCTTGCCGAGGCGAGGGACCGTCTCGCCGCGCAGCCGCTCAGGTCGCAGGTCGTCTACAAGCCGGCAAAGCGCGGCCAGCGGCTCGACCTCGTGCTCGGCCAAATCCCCAAGAGCGGGACACTGTCCGCGCACGACCGGGTGCTGTTGGTCCTCGCTCGGCCACGGTTCGGCGTCGTGCCGAGCGTCGTCGGGCTCCCTGTCGACCGCGCGGTGGAGAAGCTGGAACGTCTGAAGCTCCAACCGGCCGTCGTCGGCGGGGCCGATGGACGTGTCATCCGCCAGGTGCCGCGCGGCCCCGTGGCCGCCGGGCCGGGAATGTCGATCCGCCTGGTCGTAAAGCGCGGCTAAGGAACGGCGAACCCGCCAGGACGTAGCGCCACGGCTGCTCTGCAGCCTTGGTGATCCCGATTCGCGGGCCGACGGCGATCTCCGGCTCCTCACCGCGCGCTCTGAGCTCGAACGGCAGTTCGTCCAGCGCGAGGCCGTCATGGTCGCCGTTGACACTGAGGGCCTGGCAGAGGCGACCGGGGCCCGCGCAGAGCAGGCGGAGCTCGTTGGCGCCTCGCCGCTCGCGCATCTGATCGATCCCATGGCGAGGCTCGAGCGCACGGATCAAGACGGCGTCCGCAGAGCCCACCGGCGAGCACACGAAGTTCAGGCACCAGTGGATCCCGTACGACCGGTAGACGTAGGCGTGTCCGGGCGGGCCGAACATCGATGCATTTCGCCTGGTTCGCCCTCCGAAGCCGTGCGCGGCCGGATCCTCGTGATCGTACGCCTCGACCTCGACGATCGGGCCGCCGACGCCGTCTACGAGGAGCTCCACGCCGATGAGCTCGGGCGCGATCTCGTGGACCGAACGGGCGAAGAAGTCGCGAGTGAGCTTCATTGTTTTTGTGGATTGCGCGCGTCGTAGCGAACGAATGCCGGCAGGGTGAGCCCGATCACGACCGTTCCGAGGACGGTCAGCAAACCGCCGGAGACGATCGACGTTCGCACGCTCGTCAGGGAGGCGACGATCCCCGCCTCGACGTTCCCCAGCTCCGGCATGCCCGCGACCTGCGCGAGCTCGATCCCCGAGAGCCGTCCGCGCATCGAGTCCGGAGTCACGGTGAGCAGGATGTTTCCGCGCAGGACGGCGCTGATGAAGTCCGCTGCGCCGGCGACCGCCAGCGTGACGAGCGCGAACCAGACCGAGGTCGCGAAGCCGAACAGCGCGATCGCCACTCCCCAGACCGCGGCCGCTACGCATACGCCGAGGCCCTGGCGGCGCACGTGCATCATCCAGCCCGAGGTGATCGAGGCGCCGAGAGCGCCCGCAAACGGCGCCCCGTACATCAGCCCCAGAACGCCGGGCCCTCCGCCGAGCTGCTCAGCAAACGCTGGAAAGAGCGCCTTCGGCATCCCGAAGATCATCGCGTTCGTGTCGACGACGAAGATCCCGAGCAGCGCCTTGCTCCGGACGACGAGCCTGAAGCCGTCGAGGATCGACTGAATGCTCGGCCGGTCGGCGTCCGGCGCAGCCGGCGACGGCGGGAGCAGCCAGATCGCGAGCAGCGAGGCGCCGAAGGTTGCTATGTCGATTTCAAAAGCGGCGGCGAGCCCGACTGCCCCGATCAGGACGCCGGCCAGGGCTGGGCCGACGACTCGCGCAAGGTTGGAAACAAGGTCCTCTACAGCGATTGCGGCAAGCAGTTGGTCGCCAGGGACGAGCCGCGGCGTCAGGGCATTCCGCGCGGGGCGCTGAAAGCCGTATGCCGCCGTGCCGAGCGCCTCGGCCACGAACAGGAACCACACGCTCGGATCCGGGAGGAGTGCGTTTACGAGCAGCCCGCCGGTGACCAGCATGAGCGCGATGTCCGAAAGTAGGAGCATGCGTCGCCGGTCGACGGCGTCCGCAACAGCGCCGCCGTAGATCGGGACGATCAGGAGCGGGACCAGAGCTGCCAGGCCGAGCAGGCCGACGAGCAGCGTCGATCGCGTCAGGTCGTAGAGCTGGAACGGGATGGCAACCGTCGTGACCTGGCTGCCGATCGCCGAGATCCCCGTGCCGAACCAGAGCCGCCGGAAGTCGCGGGACGTGCGGAGCGGCCGAACGTCGACCGCGATGCGTGAGAGCAGGCCGCGTTCCGGCGGCTCCGGCCGTCCGCTGTCCGTCACGGCATCTAGCTAGAAGAGTTTCTCGTCGTCCTGCGGCCCGGAGGTCGACTCGAGCAGACGCCGTGCGCGGCGTCCGAGGTCTGTCAGGTTGATCTGACCGCTCTCTGCGCCGGAGGCGATCCGTTCGGCGAGGTCGATCGCGCTGTCCACGATCTGGGTGTTCGCAGCGGCCCCCTGCCCCATCTCGTGCAGGATTGTCCGCTCCGTCCGTCCGGCGATGATCGGGTCAGGGACGCCCTCGATCCAGACCCGCGTACGCCGCCCTCCCCCGCGCTCGTCGCCCGTGAGCGGCTCGAGGGCGTAGATCTTGTCGGCCCGCGCGTACTTCCCGAAGCCGAGGAACACCATCCTGTTCGCGCCGTCGGCCATCGGGCGATTATGACTGCCGGCTAGGAGGACAAAGCGGCGCGCAGCGCGTCGACGACGTACTGCTGATCCTCCGGCTCGATGGCCGGGAAAAACGGAAGCGCGAGCGTGCGGCTCGCAATCTCCTCGGCGACGGGGCAGAGCCCTTCGGCGAAGCCGTAGGTCTCGC
>DATGDB010000056.1:0-11065 GCA_035311205.1 Gaiellaceae bacterium
TCCACATGTGGACGCCGGACGTCTACGAGGGCGCCCCGACGCCTGTCACCGCGTTCATGTCGGCCGCGACGAAGACGGTCGCCCTCGTGCTCGCCCTCCGCGTCCTGGTCACCGCGTTCCCGGGACAGGAGGATCTCTGGACGATCGCAGTCGCGATCATCGCGTGCATCTCGCTCGCCTGGGGGAACCTCGCCGCGATCGTGCAGCGGAATCTCAAGCGGATGCTCGCCTACTCGTCCGTCTCGCATGCCGGCTTCATGCTCATCGCGGTCGCCGCGGACAACGAGCTCGGGGGGCGGGCGCTGCTCTTCTACCTGATTCCCTACGGGGCCGCGTCTTTGGGGGCATTCGGCGTGATCGCGGCGCGGGAACGGGAGCTCGGCCAGCGGGTCTCACTCGACAACATCGCCGGGATGGGCTGGGAGCGGCCCCTGCTCGGCGTCGCCATGTGGGTCTTCATGCTCGCGTTTGCGGGGCTGCCCCCGACCGGCGGCTTCGTCGGCAAGTTCTACGTCTTCGCCGCGGCCTACGACGCGGGCCTCTGGTGGCTCGTGCTCGTCGGAGTGATCGCGACGGCGATCAGCCTCTACTACTACCTCGCTGTCATCCGCGCGCTGTACATGCGCATGCCGGCCGAGCTGCAGCTCGCGCCGGCGGGCGGATCGCCCCCGCGCGAGACGTTGCTGCAGACCGCGGTCGCGGCGTGTGTCGCCGTCACGGTCGGCTCCTTCTTCGCCGTGCAGCCGCTGATCGACGTGGCCGAGAAGGCCGCAGCCCAGCTCCCCTTCTAGCCTTGTAACACAGTGTTACTACTCCCGTTACGCCGCTAGAGAAGCGGCGTTTCGGCCCTTGTAACACAGTGTCACTAGGCTCGGAGCTCGCGGGCGATCGCGACGCCGCCCTGGATGCCGATGAGCGCCAGCGACGCGGTGAGGGTAGCGCCGCCGATGCCCGGGGCTACCGCATCGAAGGCCGGCGCGCGCACCGCGGCGCTTGCTGTCACGAGCACGAGGCCGAGCCCCCAGAGCAGCGCCTGGAGCGAGACGTCGGCCGGGGGCGGCCCGTCGATCGCGACCACGTCGCCGTAGGCGTCGAGGGCTGCGGCTGCGATGACCGGAACGGCGACGAGCAGGGCGTAGAAGGCGAGATCCGAGCGGCCCACGGCGTCGGCAAGACCCGCGGCGACGACGAGGGCGACCGGGCCGAGATGCCGTCTCACCGCGCCGGCTTCGCCGGGGAGTAGGCTCTTCCTGCCGCGTGATTCTCTGGCCGCTTGTCTTCGCCGCGCCGCTCGCGGGGCTGATGCTTCTGCTCGTCCGGCCGGAGCTGGACTTCCACTGGGAGCACCATCCCGCCCACTTCTGGCTCGTCCTGAGCGTCTCGGCCGTGAGCGTCGCGCTCGGCGCCCTGACGAGCGAGGCGGCGACGCGGCGTTCAGACGCCCGCCTCTTCCTCGTCTCGATGGCGTTCCTGACGAGCGCCGGCTTTCTGGGACTTCACGCGCTCGCCACCCCCGGCGTCCTCCTCGAGAACAAGAACACGGGCTTCGTTGTCGCGACGTCGGTCGGGCTCTTCCTCGCCTCGATCTTCGCGGCCACGTCGGCACTAGACCTGACGCCTCGGACGTCATCGGCGATCCTCGCCCGCCGAAGACTGTTCAGATGGGCGCTGGCGGCCGTGCTGGTCGGATGGGGCGCCTGGTCGCTCGCCGAGCTCCCGCCGCTCGACCGGCCGCTCCCGCCGAGCGAGGCGGACGCGCCCCTCTACGCGTTGGCCGTTCCGGGAGTCCTCCTGTACGCGTTCGCCGCCTACCGCTACTCGCAGCTCTACCGACAACGCCCCGCCACGGTCCTGCTCGGGGTGACAGCCGCGTGGATCCTCCTGGCCGAGGCCATTTTCGCCGTCGCCTTCGCGCGCAACTGGCACGCGACATGGTGGGAGTGGCACGTCCTGATGGCGGCGGCGTTCGGGCTCGTCGCCTACACGGCGCTTCGCGAGCGGGCCCGGGGAGAGGCCTTCGCAGGCCTGTACCTCGACGAGACGCTCGGCCGAATCGACAGCCGCTATGCGTCGGCGGTGAAGGCGGCAGCCTCCGAGGATCTCGATCGCGAGGAGCTTCGGCGCCGCTTCCAGCTCGGCGCGGAGGAGGCGGCCGTCGTGGAGCGGGCGGCGCAGGAGGTCGCCGACGTCGAGGGTCTGCTTACCCCCTACCTCTCACCTCAGCTCGCTGCCCGCCTGCGCGCCGAGCCCGAGGTCGCGGAGCTCGGCGGCGAGGAGCGTGACGTAACGGTGCTCTTCGCCGACCTTCAGGGCTTTACGGCCTTCTCCGAACGGCACACACCCTCCGAAGTGCTCGACATGCTCAACGGCTACTGGGCCAGAGCCGTGCCGGTCGTCCTCGGTGAGCACGGCGGGATGATCGAGCACTTCGCCGGGGACGCGATCATGGTCGTCTTCAACGCCGCGGCCGACCAACCCGACCATCCGCAGCGCGCAGCCGAGGCCGGGCTGGCGCTCCAGCAGGCTGCCGAGGAGCTTGCCCAGAGCGAGCCCGGTCTCCCGAGATTCCGCGTCGGGATCACCACGGGACCGGCGATCGTCGGAAACGTCGGGACGGCCGAGCAGCGCAGCTTCACCGCCATCGGGGACACGACGAACCTCGCCTCGCGGCTCCAGTCGGTCGCTGAGCCGGGCCAGGTCGTGATCGGCGAAGCCACCTACCAGGCGATCGGCGACGGCGCCCAGGCGGAACCGCTCGGCGAGCTGCGGCTCAAGGGCAAGGAGGAGCCTGTGGACGCCTACCTCCTGATCGCCCTGGGATAGGCTCCGAGCCGCTCAGACCCAAGGAGGATCAATGCCCGACGTCCCGTTCACCTGGCTTGGCCACGGGAGCTACCGCATCGACAGCCCCGGCGGCAAGCGGATCTACGTCGATCCGTGGCTCGACAATCCCAAGTGCCCAGACTCGGAAAAGCAGCCCGAGCGCGTGGATGTGATGCTCATCACGCACGGGCACGGCGACCACGTCGGCTCCGCGGTGGAGCTGGGCAGGCAGCACTCGCCCACGGTCGTCGCGATCATCGAGCTCGCCACCTGGCTGGAGGCGCAGGGCGTCGAGAACGCGTCCGCCCTCGGCATGAACAAGGGCGGGACCGTGGAGGTCGACGGGACCAAGTTCCACATGACCCACGCGCTCCACTCGAGCGGGTTCGTTTCCGACGGCGACCGCATCACGTACCTGGGTGACCCGGCCGGGTTCGTGATCGAGTTCGAGAACGGAACGAGCGTGTACGCCGCCGGAGACACGGCGCTCTTCAGCGACATGGAGCTGATCGGCCGCTACCTGGAGCCCGACGTCGCGATCCTGCCGATCGGGGACCACTTCACGATGGGCCCCCGCCAGGCTGCGGCCGCGCTCGAGCTGCTCGGCTGCCGGCGCTGCGTTCCGATCCACTGGGGCACGTTCCCCCTGCTCACGGGGACGCCCGATCAGCTCCGCGAGCACGCGACCGGCGTCGAGATCATCACCCCGGAGCCGGGCGAGACGGTCACCCTGTGAGAGAACGCTGGTTCGGCTCGACGGGGCGCAAGGTGCCGCAGATCGCGGTCGAGGGCGAGCTCAACGTGGATGGGGCGCTCGTGCTCGACGAGCTCGCCGATGAGGCCCTGAGCCAGGCGTTCGACGTGGGACGGCCCGTTGTCGTGCGTGCCAGCTCGGCAGACGCGGTGCTCCAGGCCCTCAAGCGGCCCGAGGTCTCATCGGTGCTCGTCCCACCGGACCATCGCGAGCTCCTCGACCTCGACCTGATCAAGATGACGTACGGGACCTACTCGATCGCAGCCTGCGACCTCGAGGCCGGCCAGTGGGGTGTGGCGACGCAGTCGAAGTTCCTTGCGGTCGGATCCTTGGTTCCGTGGGCCGAGCCGCATGTGGGCGCGGTGGCCACGCAGGCTTACGCCAACCCGCGCTACGGCCCTCAGGGACTCACGCTCCTGCGCGAGGGGCTCTCGGCGGACGCCGTCGTCGAGCGGCTCACGTCGGCGGACGAGGAGCGCGAGCACCGCCAGCTCGGCGTCGTCGACCGCGACGGGCGAGCCGCGACCTACACCGGATCGGAATGCCACGATTGGGCCGGTGGGCGAACCGGCAACGGCTATGCGGCCCAGGGAAACATCCTCGTCTCGGAGGACACGGTGAACGCCCTCGCCGAGACCTTCGAGCGGACCGTCGGCACACCACTCGCCGAGCGGCTTTTGGATTGCCTGGATGCAGCGCAAGCGGCGGGCGGCGACAGCCGCGGCCAGCAATCGGCGGCGCTGCTGGTCGTGGAGCGCGACGGCGGCTACGCCAACCTCTCGGACGTCCTCGTCGACCTTCGGGTCGACGATCACGAACGGCCGCTCGAGGAGCTCCGCCGGATCTACGGCCTCCACCAGGCGATCTTCGGCGAGACCCCGAGGGAAGAGTGGCTTCCGGTCGACGAAGAGCTCGGCACCGAGCTTCGAGAGCGTCTCGCACGCCTGGGCTTCGACGGTGACGACGCCCTGTTCCGTTGGGCCGGCGAAGAGAATCTCGAGGAGCGGGTCGACGGAGTCGAGGCGATAGACCCGGTGGTGCTCGAGGAGCTCAGGAGGCAATCGTGAGCGAGAGGTTCAAGGTCGCGACACTCTCCGAGATGGAGATTCCTCCGCTGCCGGGGACCCCCCGGTGGTCACCGGTGCGGCATCACCTCGGGGTGGAGGCATTCGGGATCAACGCCTGGACCGCGGACACGCCGGGCATGGAGGTCATCCAGGAGCACGACGAGCTCGGCGCGAACGCCGGGAAGCACGAGGAGGTCTACGTCGTGCTCGCAGGGCGCGCGACCTTTACGGTCGAAGGAGAGACCATTCAGGCCGAGCCTGGGACGATCGTCTTCATCAGCGACCCCGGGGTCAGGCGAAAGGCGGTCGCGGAGGAGCCCGAAACGACGATCCTCGCGATCGGGGCGACGCCCGGTGAGGTCTTCACGCCCTCGAACTGGGAGCGCTCTGCCCCCGCTTTCGGCTTCTTTGCGACGGGCGAGTACGACAAGGCCGTGGAGGCCTTGCTGCGAGTGCACGAGACGTATCCGGACGACGGCGGCGTCCTCTACAACCTGGCGTGCGCGGAGAGCCGGCTGGGACGGACCGACGATGCGCTCGAGCACCTACGGCAGTCGATCGAGGACCAGGAGCGGTTCCGCGAGCTCGCCCTGACCGACGAGGACTTCGACCCGATCCGCGAGCTGCCCGCGTTCCAGGACGTCGTCGAGAGCGGCTAGTCGTCTTCCCCGCCTCGGCCTCGGCCGCTCGAGCTGTCGTCCCCACCGCGGCCGCGGCCACGATTTCGACCGTGATCGTCGCCCGCTTCCGTGGTCGTGCCGACGGTGGTTGTCGCCGCGGTCGTCGTGGTGGTCGCCTGGCGCCGCTGCGTCGCCTTCCGCCTGCGCGGGGCCGACGCTGCCTGCGTCTGCGTCACGGGCGCGAGGCGGTCTCCGGCTTCGACGCTCGAAACCGGGAGCGCAACGGTGTCCCGGGCAATCAGGTGTGCGGCGAAGCCAAGACCCGCCGCAAACACGAGCCCGAACAGGATGAGAGTGGCGAAGCGCATGGATCCAGGCTAGACGCGGCCGGGTAAAGCCTCGTCCAAGTCCCTGTTCGAGGTTTGCAAAGGCCCTGCGGCCGCCGGTAAGCGCACCTCAGCGCGGGCTCCGCCCTCCGGCCGGTTCGTCATGCGCGCGGAGCCGCCCCAGCGCCGAGCCAGCGTGGCGACGATCGCCAGCCCGAGGCCCGTTCCCGGCGCCCCCGTGCCGCTACCGCGTGCGAACCGCTCGAACACGTGCTCTTCCTCGCCGGGCCTGAGGCCCGGGCCCTCGTCGAGGACGGCGATGTACGCCTCCGATCCCTCTGCGCCGCACTCGACGGTGACCGCCCCTCCTCCAGGGGAGTACTTCAGCGCGTTCTCGATCAGGTTGTCGAGCGTGATGGCGACGTCCTCTTCGGACGTCCTCGCAAACACCTGGCCGCGGCAGTCGACGACGAGATCGTGGTCGCTTTGAGCCGCGCGCTCGGCCCACCGCTCTACGGCGCGCTCGACTGCATCCGTCAGCGAGACAGTCGCGCGCGCCGTGGGCCGATCCCCTTCGCGCGCAAGCGTCAGCAGAGCAGTCAGAAGCCTGGCGAGGCGCTCGACCTCGCGCTCTGCGGCGTCCAGCTCGGCCGCGAGCTCAGGTCCCGCCTTGAGAGACGCCGACTCCAGGCGAAGCCGCAGGCCCGTCAGCGGCGTGCGGAGCTGGTGCGACGCGTTCGCGACGAACTCACGCTGCGCCTCGAGCACCGCGGCGAGGCGATCGGTCATGTCGTTGAAGGCGTGAGCAACCTCGCGGTGCTCCATCGAGCCCTCCGGCTCTGCGCGAGCTTCGAGGTCTCCGGCCTCGACCCGCCGTGCGGTTTCGGCGAGCCGTTGCAGCGGGCGGGCGAGGGTGCCGGCGAGAACCCACGCGAAGGCGAGCCCGAGCGCAAGGGCCAGGAGCCCGATCCCCATGAGCCCGAGGACGTCGCGCCGCACGCGCTGGTCGATGGCGTCGACGCTCTGCGTGACCCGCACGGCGCCGACCCGCCGGTCGCCCTGGACGACGGGGACCGCCGTGTAGAGCAGAGACTCCCCGAGGGTCTCGCTGAAACGCCGTCCCTGTGCGATCCGTCCGCGGACGAGCGCAGTCTGGATCTCGGGCCGGTTGCGATACGAGCCCGTTGTCAGCCCGGCCGAGTCGGCCAGCAGTCGCCCCGCCGAGTCGACGACGATCACGCGGCCTCCGAGCTCTCGCCCCGCGTCCGCGGCGATGCGGCTGAGCGCGGCCCGGTCATCCCGCTGCCCCGCAGCGCTGGCGGCGACCAGCTGTGCCTCCGCGGCGGCCTGCGCCTTGACCTCGGCGTCCACCCGGCGAGAGACGTTGAGGATGAGCGGAATCTCCAGAGCCACGATCACGAGGACGAGCACATACGCGAAGGCGGCGAGGAGCCTCGTGCGGAGCGACAACTCAGACCTCGTCGTCAGCCGAGAAGCGGAACCCGACGCCGCGAACGGTGTGGATGTACCGAGGCGAGCCGGGGTCATCGTCCAGCTTCTTCCGCAGCCCGCTGACGTGGACGTCCAACGTCTTCGTCGAGCCGAACCAGTTCGTGTCCCACACCTCGTCGATCAGCCGTTCCCGGGTCACGACCGAGCCGGCGTTCTCGATCAGGAGGCGCAGGAGCTCGAACTCCTTGCGGCTGAGCTCCAGCTCCTCACCGCGAAAGGAGACGCTCCGGCGCCCGGGGTCGATCCGGACGTCTCCGACCTCCGTCACACCTTCGACCCTGCGCTCCCCGGCCTCCGCTGCCCGCCGCAGAACGGCGCGAACACGGGCCACGAGCTCGCGGGCGCTGAACGGCTTGACGACGTAGTCGTCGGCGCCGAGCTCGAGCCCGGCGACCCGATCGGACTCCTCGCCGCGGGCCGTCAGCATGATGATCGGAACGCGCGACCGAGCCCGCAGCTCGCGGCAGACGTCGAACCCAGAGCCGTCGGGGAGCATCACGTCGAGGAGCACGAGGTCCGGCTTGACGCGGTCGGCGAGCGCGAGCGACTCACCCGCAGTAGCGGACACCGCCGTGTCGAAGCCCTCGCGACGGAGGGCTTCGAGGAGCGGCGTAGTGATGGACTCCTCGTCCTCGACGAGGAGGATGGTGCGTCTTCGGAGCTGCATTTCCGAGGGTTCTACCCAAACTCCCCGGAATGCGTGGCCTAGCGGGCCCGGAAGCTTGCGCGCATCCCTTCCTGCGCGTGGTCGCTGACGCCGCACCAGTACGAGTAGCGGGCTCCCGTCCTCAGCTTCACCGTGATCGTTGCGGAGCTGCCGACGCCCAGCACGCGGGTCTTCCAGCTCCGGCCGCCGCCGCGAACGTGGAAGTCGTGACCCTCGTCACCCCTGTTCCGGACGACGAACTTCACGGTTCCGGACTTCGGCCGCGCCGAGAGCGAGATGCGGCCGTCTACCTCGCTGACGCGAACCGTCTGGCCGGCGGTCGAGCCCAGCGTCGGGATCGCGAGGGCCGTCGCGGCCACGAGCGTGCCGAAGAGGATTGCCAGCGTCTTTCGCATTCGGTGGATCTCCTTTTGTCGTCGATTGCCTAGTCGTCCGACCCGCGATTCGAGCCCGAGCCGTCGTCCTCACCGTGGTCGTCGTCACCGTGGTCGCCGCCGCCTGGACCGCGATTCGAATGGGCCCGGTCGCCCCCGCCCCGATCATCGTCCGCGGGGTCCTCTCGCTCACCTGCAGGTGCAGCGCCAGTGCAGCGTGGGTCGTTCGCGTGCTCGGCCTCGTCGCACGGGCCGCTCGCGTCTTCGCCTGTCTCGAGGGTCGAGGTGGACGTGGTCGTGTCGTCGTTCGTGGTCGTGTCGGGGGACGTGGTGGTAGCCGTGGTCGTCACGCCTGAGTCGGTCAGCGCGTTCCCGGCGAGCGCGCCCCCGGCGGCCAGCAGGATGAAGGCCGCCAGGCCGATTACGAGCTTGCTCATGAGTCCTCCTTTGGTATGGCCACAGGCTGGCGGACCCCTCCCCAAGCCCGGGCTAGCCGGGAGGAAAACCTTGGTTAAGCCTTGGTATCGCCGGGGAGCCGGATGCCGGCCGCTGCGCGCCTCAGTGCGGGCACCGGATCGACCTCCGGCCGGGCCACGATCAGCACGGCGCCGTGCACCTCGCCGGCAAGCGAGTCGACGAGCAGCTGCAGGCCGAGCGCCAGCGCGAAGGCCTTGTGCGCCTGGTCCCCGCCGAAGGGAACGAGTTCCTCTTCCGATGCGAGGCCGGCGATGACGTCCCCGTAGGTGACCTGGCCCATCGAGACGTCGGCGACGATCGGCCGCCCGTCAGAGCTCGGGATCGCGATCGAGAGCGGATTCGTGCCTGCGAGCGGCGGGCCGCCCTCCGGGTGTGCAAGCCTCGCCGGCGAGGTTGCGGTCAGAACGGCGACAAGCCCGGCGTCCGCAAGCTTCCGCGTCCAGTGCCCCAGCATGCCGGTGGGGAAGCAGTTCGACGCCACGATCACGCGCGAATGCCGGGGCGGCGACGCGGTCAGCGCGGCGCAGATCTCCGCCAGGGTCAGGTAGCCGAGCGCTCCACGGCCGTCCCAGCGCTCGAACCCTTCCTCGGCGACAAGGCGCTCCGGCCGCGCGTCGACGTCGAGCTCCTGTGTGGCCAGCCAGTCGATGCGGGCGAGCCCGTGGCCCTTCTTCCCGCGGCGCTCCGCGTCGAGGAAGTGATCGGCGAGCACGCGCGCCTCTCGCTCGGCGAAGCCGAGCTCCCGCAACGTCGGTAGAGCGTCCTTAGCTTCGAGCACCCGCGAGGGGAAGGGGCCGGAAGCCACCTTCCTCCCGGCGCGTCTCCGCGATCGCCTCCGCCAGCTGCACGATCGCGCGGGAGCCTTCCGCGTCCGGACGCTCCCATACGAGCGGCTC
The DNA here is from genome assembly GCA_035311205.1 of Gaiellaceae bacterium. GTDB lineage: Bacteria > Actinomycetota > Thermoleophilia > Gaiellales > Gaiellaceae > JACDAN01. The sequence goes on from DATGDB010000056.1 coordinate 9,517, forward strand.
GCCGCGGTCGGCCGCCTCGCGCAGCGCGGGGTCGAACGGGACTTTTCCGAGCAGCGGCACCGAGATCTCGGCCGCGAGCGCTTCGCCGCCACCGGATCCGAAGAGCTCGTCCCCCGTACCGACGAGGTACGACATGTTCTCGACGGCGCCCAGCAGCCGCATCTCGATCTTCGCCGCCATCTGAGCCGCGCGCACGGCGACCTGTTGCGCCGCCGGCTGCGGTGTCGTCACCACCACCGCCTCGGCGCGAGGGAGCAGCTGACCGAGCGAGATCGAGACGTCGCCCGTCCCGGGGGGCATATCCACGAGCAGTATGTCCAGCTCGCCCCAGTGCACGTCGGAGAGGAACTGCTCGAGGGCCTTGTGCAGCATCGGCCCGCGCCACATGACCGGAGCGTTGTCCTCGAGGAAGAAGCCGATCGACATCAGCTTCAGCTCGTCTCGAACCGGGGGAACGATCATCCGGTCGACGACGACCGGGCGCTGGTGGACGCCGAGCATGTGCGGAATCGAATGCCCGTAGACGTCGGCGTCGAGCACGCCCGTCCGCTGGCCGAGCCGGGCGAACGCCGCGGCCAGGTTCGCCGTCAGCGTGGACTTGCCCACGCCGCCCTTTCCGCTTGCCACGGCGACGACCCGCGTGGAGCGATCGACCGAGATGCCCTTGCTCCGCTGCGAGACGCCGCCGCGTAGCCGTGTCGTAAGTGCGGCCTTCTCCTCGGGGCTCATGACGTCGAAGTCGAGCGACACCGACTCCACCCCGGCCAGAGGGAGGAGCTCTCGGCGGACCTGGTCCTCGAAGCTCGACCGCAGCGGACAACCGGGCACGGTGAGAGCGATCGTCACGCCAACGTGATCGCCCTGGACGTCGACCTGGCGGACCATGCCGAGCTCCGTAACCGGCTTCTTCAACTCGGGGTCGATCACTCGGCCGAGCGCTTCCGTGATCTGTTCGCGCGAAGGCTGCGCCATCAACCGGACCGTAGCAGCGGCAGCGTGGAGGAAGCAGAGGGCCGCCGGACAGCCGCGTTGATCCGCCGCCGGAGCGCGGCTTTGCCGCGCGGGAGGCTCACGACGGGGAAGAACGCCTGAAGAAGCGAGGCAAGAGCCGGCTCCGCTGCGGTGAGAACGAGCGCTCCGTCCACAAGGAGGGGGTCCGTGGGGGAACCAAGGGTTCCCCCACGCTCAGAGGCCGAGCAGCTTCCTCAGGTGCAGGCCGTTCCTCACCGCAAAGCCCTCCCAGTCGTTGTTGAAGTAGGCGTAGACGTCGATGCCCCGGTCACGCCAGCCGGCGATCCACCCGGCTCGCTCCTCCAGCTCGCTCTCCGAGTAGTTGCCGCGCCGTCCTCGGCTTCCGTGATGGAAGCGCACGAACGTCCAGTCGGCTGTCAGCTCGAGAGCGCGGAAAGGGTACTTCGGGCCGTCCGGGATCACCAGAGCGGCGCCGTTCTCTCGCAGGAGCGCGTAGACCTCCTCCACGTACCAGCTCGGCTCGCGGAACTCGAAGCAGTGGCGCCCCTCGGGAAGCGCCGCGAGCGCCGAGGCCAAC
>DATGDB010000057.1:0-17892 GCA_035311205.1 Gaiellaceae bacterium
GGGGCGAATCGCGTCGGGGGGACGCCGGAGGAGGATCGAGCGTGCGATCTGGCGGTCTCGTGGATGGAGGAGGCGGGGCTCGAAGTCGAGGTGGACGAGCGGGGAAATGTGGTCGGGCGGCTACTGGGCTCGAGGCCTGAGCTACCGGAGGTCTGGACCGGCTCGCATCTGGATTCCGTGCCGTCGGGCGGTCGCTTCGACGGAGCCCTCGGGGTGGTCGCGGGGCTGGAGGCAGTTGCTGCCGTGGGGCCCTCGGAGCGGACTTTGGGCGTCGCCGTCTTCCGTGATGAGGAGACGGGGTGCAACGGGAGTCGCTGGCGCGTCGGGCATGCTCCGCTTCCCGGCGCATACGTCGAGCTCCACGTCGAGCAGGGCCCTCGACTGGCGAATGCAGGAGCTCCGCTCGGGGTCGTCACCAGCATCGCCGGGATCGTCCGCTGTTCGCGTGAGTTCGACGGCCGGGCCGATCACGCCGGGACGACGCCGATGGACGTTCGGAGCGACGCGCTCGTTGCGGCGGCCCAGTACGTGCTGCGTGTTCAGGACGTCGCCGCTGGGATCGAGGGTGCCGTCGCGACGGTGGGTGAGCTTCGGGTTGAGCCGGGCGCTGCGAACGTGATCCCGGGGCGGGTTCGACTGATAGTCGACGCGCGGGCACCCGACCAGGAGCGCCTCGACCTCCTCGCCGCCGAGCTAGGTCTCGAAGACGCGCATTACGTGATCCCGCCGGTTCAGCTGGCTCCGGCAGTTTTGAGGGAGGAGGTCGAGCGGCGCGGGCTGCCGGTTGCCGAGCTGCCGTCGGGCGCCGGGCACGACGCCGGTGTGCTCGCCGCGGCGGGGGTCGAGTCGTCGATGCTCTTCGTCCGGAGCCTGAACGGCGGCGCGAGTCACTCCCCGGAGGAACACTCGAGCGACGAGGACGTTGCAGTCGCCCTCGACGTGCTGACCGGCGCGCTCCGGCGGCTCGCCCAGTCCAAGTAACAACTTGTTACAAGGGTGTGCGGCCTCCGGAATACGCTCCGAACCGCGTCATTCGGCGCGCCGAGCCGGAACAAGTAACAACTTGTTACTAGGGCCTCACGCCTCGCGGAACGAGATCGGCTGCGCTCCCTCCCAGAGGGTCAACCGGCCCAGCTCTCGCAGGTTCTCCTGCCCCTCCACCAACGTGGCGAAGTGGTTCGCCCACAGCTGGCCGGCCTTGCTCGCGAAGTTGCAGTAGCCGTACGGGAAGAGCAGCTCGGTCTCGCTCTGACCGCCCGGGTAGAGGGCGAGCTCGCCCGGATGCGGATAGCTCGTTGCGTTCTCCGGGCCGATTCCCAGATCCCGGTCGCCCCACGGGATCCAGTTGGACTCTCCGCTCCAGCGGCAGTGGATGATCCGGTCGTCGAACGGGAGGATTGCGCGGAACGCGGCGACCGTCGACGGCGCCAGCTCCTCCTCGAGGCGCGCGACGAACCGGAACGGGCCGGCCTCGATCTCCAGCACGGCCGGAAACTACTTCAACGACGCGAGCCAGGCGCCGAGCGTCTCCCGCTCGGTGTCCGTCATCCGCGTCACGTTCCCGAGCGGCATGGCCGTCGTGCGCACCGCCTGCTCCTCGATCGCGTCGGCCCGCGCGACGATCTGGTCGCGCGAGTCGAACGTGATCCCCGCCGGCGGCGCGTCGTAGCCCGGCTGCGTGGGGTTGGCGGAGTGGCAGGGGACACAGCGCTGCTGCACGATCCCGACCGCCTCGGCATCGCTGACCGTCCGAGCGGTAGTTCCGCCACCCTCGTCCGGGCGGATCGCGACGGCCAGCGCGATCGCAGCCACCAGCGCGGTCACCGGAATCCACCAGACCGTCCGGCCCGCGTGCCGCAGGTTGAAGAAGTGCCGGATCCAGACCCCGATCAGCACGAGGGCGACGAGCACGAGCCAGGCGTGGTCGTCCTCGTACGTGAACGGGAAGTGGTTCGAGATCATCGTGAAGACAACCGGCAGCGTCAGGTAGTTGTTGTGTACGGAGCGCCGCTTCGCTTCGAGCCCGGGCGCCGGATCGGGCTCGCGCCCCGCCTCCTTCGCCCTGATGAGCTCCCAGTGCGCCGGGATGATGTTGAAGAGGACGTTGGCGGCCATGATCGTCCCGAGCATCGCGCCGACCTGCAGATAGGCAGCACGACCCGAGAAGACCTCGCCGGCGCCGTAGGCGGAAACCACCACCATCGCGAGCAGCAGCAGCCCGATGACGATGTCGCTCTTGAACACCCTGCAGGCGACGTCGTAGATCACCCACGCCGCGGCGAGTCCGACCAGGCTGATCGTGATCGCAGCCGCCACGGGAATATCCGCAACGGACTTGTCGATGAGATACGTGTCTGCATTCGCGTAGTAGAGGACAACCAGCAGGCCGAAGCCCGAGAGCCAGGTGGCGTAGGCCTCCCACTTGAACCAGTGCAGCGGCTCCGGCAGCTCGTCCGGCGCGACCCGGTACTTGGAAACGCGGTAGAAGCCGCCGCCGTGGATCTCCCACGACTCGCCGGCGACGTCCGGCTCCGCGACGCGAGGCCGGCCCAGGTGGTTGTCCAGGGCGACGAAGTAGAACGATGTTCCGATCCAGACGATGCCCGCAACGACGTGGAGCCAGCGAAACCCGAGCTCGAGCCAGTCGTCCCAGTAGGAGTCGATCAGGGACGCCGCCACTGGTCCTGCCAGCGGTCCTGGGCGATCGCGACGAGCTCGCTCACGCCTGTCTCCAGCTCCTCCTCGCGCATCCTTGCCAGCCGATCACGGAGCACGGGGAGGACCTCGCTGTGCGGCCGGCCCGCGACGAACACCACGAATCGGAAGCCGAACTTCTCCTCGTAGACCTGGTTCAGATACGCGAGCTCGGTGAGCACCGCCGGGTCGTAGCCCTGCTGCTCGGGTGAGGGCTCGCCGATCCGCGGATGGGTGGCCAGCGCCTCGACCTTGTCCTCGTCGGACAGTCCGCTCGCGATCTCCTCCGCGCGGCCGAGCGGATCGACCGTCTCGGCAAGCAGCGAGACGAGCGTGCTCGGCCCGTTGAAGAGCTGCTCGAGCTCTTGCTCGCTCAGCTGCCGCGGTAGCTCGCGCATCCGAAGGGAGAGATGAGAAGCGGCACGTGGTAGTGCCCGTCGTCGAGGGCCACCTCGAGCTCGACTGTGCGGAAGAACGGCGACGGCGGGTGGAAGATGAGCCGGTAGGGGCCGGGCTCGAGCTCTGCCGCGAGCTCCGGTATCCGGCCGTCGTCGTTCGTCTCGCCGGAGCCGACGACCTCGTCACCGTGGAAGAGCTCGACGCGGACGCCGGACGCCGGTTCACCGCGGCCGGTGTCGAGCACGTGCGTGGAGAGCGAGACGGTCACGGCGCGAATCTTCGCGACTGCGCCCGATGTTGTCGGGCGATCTCACTTTCGTCCGCCCGAACGAGATGTCCTTCGCGGACGACCTCCTCGCCGCCGACGAAGAGCCGATCGACCCGGTGCGGTGCGGAGAAGACGAGCCCGGCGAGCGGGTCGGCGGCGCCTGCGAGCTCGAGGCCGTCGAGCGACCAGACGGCGACGTCGGCGCGCTTTCCGGGCTCGAGCGAGCCGATGTCCGTCCGGCGAAGAACCGAGGCGCCGCCGCGAGTCGCTAGCTGCAGCGCACCCCGTGCAGTCATCGCCTCGGGCCCGTGGCGCCCGCGTGCAACGAGGAGCGCCTGCTTCACCTCCAGAAAGAGGTCGCTCCGCTCGTTGGAGGCTGAGCCGTCGACGCCGAGCCCAACTCGAACGCCTCGCTGCACCATTTCCCGCACGGGCGCCACGCCGGCGCCCAGCCGCAGGTTCGAGGTCGGGCAGTGCGCCACTCCCGTCCCGGTGTCGGCGAACCGCTGTACCTCGGGCTCGGAGAGATGCACGCAGTGCGCGCACCAGACGTCCTCCGCCAGCCAGCCGAGCTCGTCCAGGTACTCGACGGGGGTGCAACCGTAGAGCTCCTGGCAGTACGCCTCCTCCTCGACGGTCTCCGCGAGGTGGGTATGCAGCGTCAGGCCAAGACGGCGTGCCAGGTCGGCGGATTCCCGCATCAGCTCCTTCGTCACCGAGAAGGGAGAGCAGGGCGAGACGGCGACCTCGACGCCGCGCGTCGCGAGCTGCTCGGTCTCCTCGAGGATCGTCTCCCGATCCTCGACCAGCGTGTCCGGAGGCAAGCCGCCCTGCGACTCGCCGAGGTCCATCGAGCCGCGCCCGACGACTAGGTGGACGCCGAGATCGGCGGCGGCCTGGAGTAGGGCATCGATCACGTCGGGCTGCCCGCGCGGGAAGACGTAGTGGTGGTCGAACACGGTCGTGCAGCCGGAGAGCGCGAGCTCCGCGAGGCCGGTGCGGGCCGCCGCGTACTCGGCCTCGCCGTCGAGACGCGCCCAGATCGGATACAGCGTCTTCAGCCAAGTGAAGAGGTCGGCCTGCTGGGCGTGGGCTCGTGTGAGCGTCTGGTAGAGGTGGTGGTGGGTGTTGACGAGCCCCGGCGTGACGAGCGCGCCGCCGAGGTCGATTCGGTCTTCCGCCTCCGGCGGGTCGCCGGCCCCCACCTCGGCAATGACGCCGTCCTGGAGGAGCACCCAGCCCCTCTCAAGCTCTTGCGCCTCGTCATCCATCGTCACGACGTGCGCGTTGTGGAGGAGCCTCGTCATGCTTCGAGCGGGACGATCTCGAAGCGATCGACGTCCACGAGACCCCGGTCCGTGATCTTCAGGCTCGGGATCACGGACAGGGCAAGGAACGCCATCGACTGGAACGGCGAGGCCAGCTCGCAGCCAAGATCATGCGCGGCCTCGACGCACGCGCGACTCGCCGCGATGACCTCTTCGAGGCCGGCGTCGGAGAGCAGCCCGGCGACCGGCAGCTTCAACTCGGCCTTGACGATGCCACGGTCGACGACGACCACCCCGCCGCCGGTATCCGAAAGGCGTCGGACTGCTCGCAGCATGTCGTCGTCCTTGACCCCGATGACGACGACGTTATGCGCGTCGTGTGCCACGGTCGACGCGAGGGCGCCGCTGCGCAGCCCGAATCCGCGCACGAACCCCAGTCCGACCCGGCCGGTTCCGAGGTGCCGTTCCACGACGGCGATCTTCAGTAGGTCGCGCGTGGGATCGGCAAGCGCCCTGCCGTCTTCGACAAGTGGTTCCTCGACCAGTGACTCGGTGACGATCTGGTTCGGCACGATCCCGATCACCCGTGCACGGGCGTCTTTGCTCCACGGGATCGCGAAGTCGTTGGTAGCGAGAGGCCGGATCCGAACGGTGTGCTTGACCCACTCCGGCACCTCAGGCTTCGGGATCTCACCGGCCTCCTTGCCGGCCTTCAGCACGAGCTCGGGAACAAAGCTCTCGAGATCGCGAAGCACGAGGACGTCGGCCTGGTAGCCAGGCGCGAGCGCGCCCAACTCTGTCAGGCCGTGCCAGGTCGACGGGTTGAGCGAAGCCATCACGAGGGCATCCTCCGGAGCGACCCCTGCTGCGACTGCATCGCGAACCATCGAGTTGATGTGTCCCTCCTCCGCGATGTGCTCGGGCTCCCGATCGTCCGTGCAGAAGGCGAGGCGGTGCGGGCCGAACTCCTCGACGAGTGGGAGGAGTGCGTGGAGGTTGCGCGCGCCGGAAGCCTCGCGGATCAGCACCCACATGCCGGCTCGGAGCCGCTCGCGACCCTCTTCGATCGTGCTCATCTCGTGGTCGGAACGGATCCCAGCGGCGGCGTAGGCGTTCAGCTCCTTGCCGAGGAGCGTCGGTGCATGTCCGTCGACGTGGGTGGCGCCGGGCAGAGTCAGCTTCTCCAGCTCGCTCTCGCTGCCGGCGACGACGCCCGGGAAGTTCATCATCTCGGCGAGCCCCAGTACCCGTCTGCGTCGGAGCAAGCCCTCCAGATCGCCCGGGCCGAGCGGCCTGCGCGGCGACTCGAACACCGACGCGGGCACGGACGAGGACGCCATGAAGAACACGTCCAGCGGCAAGTCGGTGCAGAGGTCGGCGAGCCAGTGGACGCCGTCGGTTCCGAGCACGTTGGCGATCTCGTGGGGGTCGACGACCACGGCTGTCGTTCCCAGTGGAAGAACGAGGCGGGCGAACTCGTCCACCAGCAGCTTCGACGACTCGAGGTGCATGTGGGCGTCGATGAAGCCGGGTACGACGTAGCGCCCCGAAGCATCGAGGGTCTCTTTCCCTTCGTACTCGCCGAGCCCCGCCACGGCGCCGTCCGCGATGGCCAGGTCACCCTCCAGCCACTCGCGGGTGAACACTGAGAAGACGCGGCCGCCACGGATGACGAGGTCAGCAGGCTCGTCGCCACGGGCAACGGCGACTCGGCGTTCGAGGTCGGGCATTGCAGGGAGAACGTACTAGCCTTGCGCGCGTGGATGTCATGACTCCGCGCACCCTCGACGAGGCGCTCGGGCTCAAGGCAGAGCGGCCGGACGCGGTTCCCATCGAAGGCGGAACGGACGTGATGATCGAGCTGAACTTCGACCGAGCGCGGCCCGAAGCGCTCCTGAATCTGAACGAGGTCAGGGAGCTGAAGGGCTGGTCGCGCGCGAACGGTGGCCTGCGGCTCGGCGCTGCCCTCACCTATGCGCAGGCAATGGAGGAGCCCCTGCGCGACGAGCTGCCGGCGCTCGCCGAGGCCTCCCGGACCGTCGGCTCGCCGCAGATCCGCAGTCGCGGGACGATCGGCGGGAACCTCGGGACGGCCTCTCCGGCGGGCGACGCGCTCCCGCCGTTGCTCGTCGATGGCGCCGAGGTCGAAGTGGCGAGCCGGAGCGGCGCCCGCCGGCTTCCGCTGCACGAGTTCCTCGTCGGGCCGAAGCGGAACGCACTGGAGCCAGACGAGCTGATCGTCGCCGTGCACCTGACACCGAGCGGCGCGCAGCAAACGTTCATGAAGGTCGGGCCGCGGAACGCGATGGTGATCGCCGTCTGCTCGCTCGCCCTGGTCGCGGATCGAGAGCGCGGCGAGCTGCGCGCCTCCTTCGGATCGGCAGGGCCGGTGCCTGGCCTCGTGGTCGCGCCGCTCTCGGACCGCGATTCGTTCCCGGAGCAGGTCGCCGAGTCAGCGAGCCCGATCGATGACATTCGTGGCACGGCGGCGTATCGGCGGCACGCGCTGCGAGTCTTGACGAAGCGCGCGCTCGACAGATGCCTGGCATGAGGCGCCGCTTGCGGTGCCGTTTTCAGGACGCGCGGGCTTTGCCCGTGCGTCCGTCTGAAATGACCGGTCGAACCGATCGAACCAGGGCGAGATCCGCATGAAGATCTCACTGACCGTCAACGGAGAGCGGCAGGAAACGGAGATCTGGCCGGGGGAGAGCCTCCTCTACGCGCTTCGCGAGCGGCTCGGCCTGCCTGGCTCGAAGAACGCCTGCGAGCAGGGCGAGTGCGGGTCGTGCTCGGTACTGCTCGACGGGAGCCTCGTCTGCGCCTGCCTCGTCCTGGCCGCACAGGCGGACGGACACGAAGTGGTGACGGTCGAGGGCATCGGGGGGGACGGACAGCTCCACCCGGTGCAGGAGGCTTTCGCAGAGACAGGTGCGGTCCAATGCGGGTTCTGCACGCCTGGGCTGATCGTCGCGACGGTCGATCTCCTGGCCCGCAACGGCGAACCGTCCGACGATGAGATTCGCGAGGCCCTCTCCGGCAACCTCTGCCGCTGCACCGGCTACCAGAAGATCTTCGACGCGGTCCGGCTGGCGGCTACAAGGGCATGAGCACGAAACTGGAGCTCGGCCGCGTCGGCGAGTCGGTCAGGCGCATCGACGCGATCCCGAAGGTGACCGGCGAGTTCGCCTACTCGAGCGACCTTTTCGGGGCGGGGATGCTCTGGGGACACACCCTCCGCAGCCCGCACGCTCATGCGCTGATCCACTCGATCGACATCTCGCACGCCCTAGCCATGCCGGGCGTTCACGCCGTGATGACGCACGAGGACGTTCCAGGGGACAAGCGGTACGGGCTCGAGTTCCCCGACCAGCCGGTGCTCGCCTTCGACCGGACGCGCTACTTCGGCGAGCCAGTCGCGCTCGTCGCCGCCGAGCACCCGGAGCAGGCGCGGCGGGCGGCGGCCAAGATCGTCGTCGAGTACGAGCCGCTCGAGCCGGTCGTGGACATGGAGTGCGCGGCGGACCAGGAGCCCATCCATCCGCAGCACTGGACGCTCGGCCACACCTTTCGCGACGACCCCCGGCCGAACGTCGTCCGCGATATGCGGATCCTGCGTGGCGACCCCGAAGTGGCCGGCGATGTCTCCGTCGAGGGCTACTACGAGCTCGGGATCCAGGATCAGGCGTTCCTGGGGCCCGAATCGGGGCTCGCCGTTCCAGACGGCGAAGGCGGCGTCGACATCTATGTCGCGACGCAGTGGCTGCACGTCGACCGCGACCAGGTCGCGCCGTGCCTGGGGCTGCGCAAGGAGCAGGTCCGCATCCATCTCGCCGGGGTCGGCGGTGCGTTCGGCGGCCGCGAAGACCTGTCGATGCAGGTTCACGGGGCGATGCTGGCGCTGTACACGAACCGGCCGGTGAAGTTCGTGTACACGCGCGAGGAGTCCTTCTTCGGCCACGTCCACCGCCACCCCGCGCGGATCTGGATGGAGCACCGCGCGAACCGTGATGGGAAGCTCGTCTGCGTCCAGGCGCGGATCCTGGTCGACGGCGGTGCGTACGCCTCGAGCTCGACAGCGGTGATCTCGAATGCCTGCTCGTTCGCCGTGGGCCCGTATGCGATCGAAAACGCGCTGATCGAAGGCACCTGCGTCTACACGAACAATCCGCCCTGTGGCGCCATGCGCGGCTTCGGCGCAGTGCAGAGCTGCTTCGCAGCCGAGGCGCAGATGGACAAGCTCGCGGCTGCGCTCGAGCTGGACCCGGTCGAACTCCGGCTCCGCAATGCGCTCGCCCCGGGCGATTCGCTTCCGACGGGCCAGAAGATCACCGGGGCGCTGCCGGTTGCCGAGGTGATCAGTCGCGCCGCCGCCATTCCCATTCCAGAGGCAGAGGAGCTTCCGCGCGACCCGATCAGGCTCCCGGGCGGCGCCGGGAACACGACGCGCGGGGACGGCGTCCGGCGTGGGGTCGGCTTCGCGGTCGGGTTCAAGAACATCGGCTACTCGGAGGGCTTCGACGACTACACCGCGGCCCGCGTGCGCCTTTTCGCCGACGCCGAGGGCGAGCTTGCGGCGGAGGTGCACTGCGCGGCGGCTGAGGTCGGACAAGGGGTGACGAACGTGATCGTCCAGGCCGCCCGAACGGAGCTCGAAACGGAGAACGTCGTGCTTGCACCGCACACGACGGCGTCTGTCGACTCGGCGGGGTCGGCCTCGGCCTCGCGGATGACGTGGATGGCTTCGGGTGCGGTCCAGGCCGCCTGCCGGGCGGCCAAGGATGAGCTCGAGCGGCGCGGCGGCCTGCTCGGTTCCGGCGAAGAGATCGATCTCGAGCGCGTCTATCGCCACCCGCGCACGGCTCCGCTCGATCCGGAAACCGGACAGGTGACGGACGAGCGGGCTCACGTCGCCTTCGCCGTTGCGGCGATGCGCGTCGTCGCCGAGGTCGACGTCGACCTGGGGCTCACCCGCGTCGTCTGGATCGGAACCGCGCAGGAGGTGGGAAAGGCGGTCAACCCGCAGGCGGTCTACGGCCAGATCGAGGGCGGCACGGCGCAGGGCCTCGGGCTCGCCTTGATGGAGGAGATCCAGACCCGCGACGGCCTGATCACAAATGCCAGCTTCACGGACTACCTGATCCCGACGGCGCTGGACATGCCGCCGGTGGTCGCCGAGCTGATCGAGGAGCCCGAGCCGGACGCACCGTACGGCGTCAAGGGGGTCGGCGAGCCGCCGACGGTTGTCTCGACGGCGGCGATCGCGTCGGCGCTGCGAGACGCAACGGGGCGCAAGCTGAACCGCGTGCCGGTGCGTCCCGACGACATCTGCCTCTCGGACTAGGTCCGGGAAAGCGAGAGCACAGCACCGACGGCGAGTAGCAGGAGGCCGAGGAGCCGCCAGCGGTCGATCGGGATCACCTCCTGGCCGAAGAGCCCGTAGCGATCGATGAGTGCAGCCATCACGAGGTTCCCGGCGATGACGATCCCGATCGTGGCGGCTACACCGATCCGCGGCGGCCCGACGGTGACCGCGAACACGATGAAGACGCTCAGCAGGCCGCCGATCCAGAGCCACGGCGGCTCGTCGAGCGCAGCCCGAACGCCGGCGAAGCTGTGCTCCCAGACGAGCAGCACCACCAGGCCGCAGGCCAGGGCGACGGTCACCGAGAGTGCGACGGCGGGAACGATCCCCACGCGCTCGCCGAGCTCGCCCATCACGGCGGCCTGAATCGCGCCGGCGAGCCCGGCCGTCGCCGAAAGCGCCACGACCCCTGCCGTCCCGCTCGACACGAGGCGAAGCTATACGCTGCCGCGCGTCGCTGAGAAAGGAGCCGAATGGTTCGAGTCTTCATGGTCTACGAGCAGGAGCCCGACGCCGCCCGCTATGAGCAGCACGCGGAGCTCTGCCGCAAGGTGCCTGGTGGGACCTTCCGTCATGGGCGGGTTTTCGGCGCGCCGATGGGCGAGCCGAAGTTCCCGTACTACGCCGAGTGGGAGTTCGCCGACATGGACGCCTTCAAGGCGGCAGCTCGGACGGAGGAGTTCATGGCGACGGGAACGGACGCGGTGGACATGGGCATCCCGTTCCACGTCCACTTCGCCGAGCTGGATGGCTGAGCCGGACTACCCGCGTCCCGTCGCTCCCGAGGAGCTCGGCTTCGAGCGGATCGTCTACGAGAAGAGCCCGCCGCAGGCGACGATCACGCTCAATCGGCCGGAAATCCTGAACGCCTTCGATTTCCAGATGCTGCGGGAGCTCGCGCGCGCCTGCGAGGACGCGTCGTGGGACGACGAGATCCGCGTGGTCGTCCTCACCGGCGCGGGCCGGGCCTTTTGCGTCGGTGCCGATCTGTCCACCTGGGCCGAGGACTACGTCGGCCGGCCGACGGAGTATTGGAAGTGGTTCGGCGCCTTCAAGGACGCGCACGACCGGCTGCGGGAGATCGGCAAGCCGACGCTCGCCCGGATCAACGGCATCGCCGTCGGCGGCGGCAACGAGCTCCAGATGGCGTGCGACCTCGCCGTCATGGTCGAGGATGCCTACATCCGCCATGTCGGTCCAGAGCACGGGTCGGTTCCGGCCGGCGGCGCAACGCAGTGGCTCACGATCATGGTCGGCGACCGGCGGGCGAGGGAGATCGTTCTGATGTGCGACGAGATTCCGGCGAAGCAGGCCGAGGAGTGGGGGCTCGTGAACTGGGCCGTGCCGGCCGCGGAGCTCGATGCCAAGACCGACGAGGTCGTCGAGAACCTCGCCCGGAAGCTCCCGCAGACGACCCGCTACGCCAAGCAGCACCTCAATTTCTGGCGCGATCTCGCCTGGCACGAGACGATCAACCACGCTCGCGACTGGCTGGCGCTCTCGATGGCGACGGACGAGCCCAAGGCGGCGATCGAGAAGTTCCTGAAGAAGAAGTGAGCGACGAGCTCGTCCTGGTCGAGCGCGACGACCCGATCGCGGTCGTCCGGCTGAACCGTCCGAAGCAGCTGAATGCGCTTTCCGACGAGCTCGTGAATGCGCTGGTCGGCACGCTTCGCGAGCTCGACGCCGACGAGTTGGTCCGCTGCATCGTCGTCGGTGGCTCCGAGCGGGCGTTCGCCGCCGGCGCAGACATCGAGCAGCTGGCCCGAGCATCACCGGTCGAGATGTACTACCAGCGCCGGGTCGATCGCTGGGACGAGATCCGCGCGTTCTGGACGCCGCTCGTCGCCGCTGTCTCCGGTTTCTGTCTCGGCGGCGGCTGCGAACTGGCGATGGCGTGCGATCTGATCGTTGCCTCGGAGACGGCGAAGTTCGGCCAGCCGGAGACCGGCCTCGGGCTCATTCCGGGCGCGGGTGGAACTCAGCGGTTGACGCGGGCCGTCGGCAAGGCGCTCGCGATGGACGTGATCCTCAGCGGGCGGTTCCTCTCGGCCGACGAGGCGCTGAGGGCAGGGCTCGTCGCCCGCGTGGTGGCGAAAGAGGCATGGCTCGAGGAGGCGAAGCGGGTTGCGCGCGACATCGCGTCGAAGGGGCCCGTCGCGATCCGGCTTGCCAAGGAAGCAGTCGACCGTGCGCACGAAGGGCCGCTTACGCTCGGCGTCGAGTACGAGCGGCGGCTGCTCTATCTATCGCTAGCGTCCGAGGATGCGAAGGAGGGCCTGACGGCGTTCCTCGAGAAGCGGAAGCCAGATTTCAAGGGGAGGTAATCGTGCCGAACATCGACGAGATGCTCACAGGCGCCCGAGAGGCGATCAGCGTGAAGCGGGTTTACGGTGACCCTGTTGAAACCGAGGGAGTGACGATCGTGCCCGCGGCGCTGGTCCGCGGCGGCGCGGGTGGAGGTGGGGACGACGAGGGCAACGGCGGCGGCGGCTTCGGCGTGCAGGCGAAGCCCGTTGGCGCCTGGGTGCTTCGGAACGGCGAGGCGACGTGGAAGCCGGCGTTCGACCTGAACCGCATCGCGCTCTTCGCTTTACTGCTCGGTATTGCTTTCGCGCTGCGCCGCAGCAGCGAGTAGCGCTCTACGTTTCGAGCTCTTCGGGTCGGAGCGGCAGGTGGAGCTCCTCGCCGGTCCGGATGACCGTCGCCGTCAAGGTCGAGCCGATCAGTTCGCCGACCATCAGCCGCTGCAGGTCGTCCACACCTTCGACGTCGGCGCCGTCGAGGGCGACGATGAGATCCTCCGGGCGAAGTCCGGCGCGGGCTGCGGGGCTGCCCTCGGCGACCTCGACGACCTCGACCGCCGTCTCGCGCCCGAGCCGTGCGGCGAGCCTCGGCGGTAGCGGCCTCGACCCGCCGACAACGCCGAGGTAGGCACGCCGGAAGCGGCCCTCTGTCATCAGCGTGCCGACGATCTTCCTGGTCGTCTCGTTGATCGGGACGGCCAGGCCGAGGCCCCAGCCGGCTACGGCGGTGTTGATCCCGATCACGCGGCCCCGGCCGTCGGCCAGCGCGCCGCCGGAGTTCCCAGGGTTGAGCGCCGCGTCGGTTTGGATCACGTTCTCGACAAGGCGCAGCTGCTTGCGCGAGCGGACGGGCAGGGAGCGACCAAGTGCCGAGACGACACCGGCCGTGATCGAGCCGGCGAAGCCGTTCGGGTTGCCGATCGCCACGACCAGCTGGCCCACGCGGAGTTCCTCCGCGTCGCCCAGTTCGGCTGCGATGGCGTCGCCGTCGAGCCGCAGCACCGCGAGGTCGGAGAGCGGGTCGGCACCGACGAGATCGAACTCCAACTCGCGGCCGTCCACGAACGACGCTTGTCCCGAGCCGTCAGTGCGCTCGACCACGTGAGCGGACGTGAGCACGTAGCCGTCCGGCGTGATCACGACGCCGCTGCCGGCGCCGTCGAGGCGCCGTCCGCCGCGCACCCGGCGAGAGACGCGGAGGTTGGCGACCGAGGGTGAGAGTCGCTCGGCGACGGTCGTGACGACGCGTGAGTAGGCGTCGAGCGCCTCTGCGTCGGTGGGGAGAGGGTTGCCCGGCGGGCGTTGGTTGTCGGCGTGCTCGGCGCGAACGAGCTTGAGGGAAGCCATGGCGCCCAAGGTAGCTCGGCCGGGCGAGTCTGCGTCGAACGCTGAGCCGCTGCGCAGCCCCCACCCACCCTGGGGGACCGAACCCACAACTAAGGCTAGTGGTCGAAGGTGCGCGGCTCGGCGCCGAGAATGCGCCAAGATTGCGCCATGGCCGAAGTCGAGACCAGCCGCGACGGCGCCGTCCTCACGATCACGCTGAACCGGCCGGACGTTCTCAACGCCTTCAACCGCGCCATGCACGAGGCGCTCGCCGGCGCGCTCAAGGAAGCTCGCGATGACGAGATCCGCGCCGTCGTCGTGACGGGCGCGGGCCGCGGTTTCTGCGTCGGCCAGGACCTAACTGAGTTTCGCGAGGCGCCTGGGGACATCTCCGACCGGCTCCGGAGCACCTACCACCCGAACATTCACGCCGTCCGCGCACTGGAGAAGCCGGTCATCGCCGCCGTCAACGGCCCGGCTGCCGGCGCTGGCCTGTCGTTCGCCTGCGCGTGTGACATCCGTATCGCCGCCGATGCGGCGAGCTTCATTCCGGCATTCGTCAACATCGGACTCGTCCCCGACTCCGGAGGCACGTTTTTCATCGCGCGCCTGCTCGGTGCCGCGCGAGCCTTCGAATGGACGACCTCGGGCCGCTCACTCACCGCCGCCGAAGCACATGCGTGGGGGCTCGTCTCCGAAGTCGTCGAGGCCGACGGGCTACACGAGCGTGCCGCGGAACTCGCCGGCTCACTCGCCGCCGGCCCGACCAAGGCAATCGGCATGACGAAGCGGCTCTTCGACGCCGCTCCGAACAACACCCTCGACGAGCAGCTCGAGCTCGAGGCTCAGCTGCAGTCCGCGGCCACCAAGACCGAAGACTTCCGCGAGGGCGTCGCCGCCTTCCTGGAGAAGCGCCCGCCCGAATTCAAAGGCCGCTAGCTACTCCGGCTTGACCGCCCGAAGAAAGGCGCTGCCCATCCGCCAGACGCCGCGGCCTTCCTCGACTGCCGGGCGAAGCTCCGTTACGAGCACCTCGTGCTCGTCGGCGGTCAACGCCGCATCCATGGCTTCGGCGAACGTCGGGATCTTCGGGTTTGGTGCACTGTGCAGGAACGACTCCCAGCTCCGCGGCTCCAGTGGGATTGCCTCGGCTCGGTACTCGAGGGTCACCGGGAAGAAACCGGCACGCTCGGCGAGCGAGAAGAGGTCACGTTCGTCGAAGTCGAACATCGGGTCGTCCTCCGGCTGAAAGCTCCGGAAGGAGTCGATGACCTTCCCGATGAGGCCGGCCGCCTCGCCGTCGACCGCATAGCCCCAAGTGCCTCGGCGCTCTTCGAGCCCGAACCGGTTGATCGGCTCGAAGATCGAAGCGCGTCCTCCAGGCAGGAGGACGCGGTGGAACTCACGGAACGCGCGCTCCTTGTCCGCGACATAGATGAGGACGGACCTCGTCGTCACGACGTCAAGGGACTCGTCGGCTACACCGCGAAGATCCTCCGCCTGAGCCTCGACGAAGCGGCAGCGCCCCACCACGCCGGCCTTGGCCGCCAGCTCTCGGCAATCCTCGAGGAGCGCAGCCGACACGTCGGCGAACACCACCTGACGTGCGCCGCGGTCGAGTGCGCCGAACCCGATCAGGCCGTTCCCACAGCCAACATCCAGCAGCGTCTCGCCGCGCTCGAGCGCCGCAGCGTCCAGGACGCGTTCGCGAACCACCGCGAGGTTCTCGAGCGTTTTGGCTTCGTATTCAGGGTCGCCGCCTGACCGGCGAGTGCGGATCCACTCCGCCCAACAGTCGGTAGAAACCACGTCTGCGATGCTAGTGCCCCATCCAGCAATACATGCCGGTTTCTGGCCCGCGATCACACGGCGCCAGGGCCGACCCTCCTCCTCACCAAGGTCTTCAGACCTTGCCTCGTCGGAGTGCCGCTCCTGGCTTGGTGCTCGCGACCCAGAATTCCGGCGGCATTACTGGATGGGCCACTAGAGCCCTCCGCAAGCCCCGCAGTGCAGAACGCCGACGCGGCGGTCCGCGCCGCATGCCGAGCATGAGCCCACCGTTTCGCGCCCGCAGCCCTCGCAATGGGTCGTGTCGCGGACGGGATAGCCGCAGAAGGGACACTCGCGCTTGCGAACACGCCGCAGCGGGAGTCGCCGCGCCAGGTACCGCTGGAGCCCGACGAATGCAAGCAGCGTGGCGGCGATCCCAAAGAGCGAGAGGACGAGCGGGCCGAGGTCGAGTGGATCGACGTAGTCGGTGATGTAGTCGACGGCAAAGACGAGCGCGAGGATCGCCGCGTACGCGACGACGGCAACGGCCACCATGAAGTAGCGAGAGCCGCGCCTCCGCAGTCGCGCCAAGAGCCAGTAGCCGACGCCTACCGAGGCGGCAACGAGCAGCAGTCGGAGGAGGAACGTGAACAGGTCACGACGGTCCTGCTTGTCCTCTTGTTCGGCGGCGACGCGATCGTTTGCCCGATCGGCGGCCGGCTGCGCCGCCACGACGGCCTGCTCGGCTGTGACGACCGCGCGCTGAGCGCGACGGAACCGAGCCTGCGCGGCCTCGTATGCTCGCTCGAGCAGCGGGGCTTGTCTGCCCGCGTCGAGCGCCGTTCGGTAGGCCTCGCGACGAAGCTCGAGGTTGTCTCGGGCGGCCGCTCGCGCCTGCGTCGCGGCGTTCAATCGCGTCTGCGCATCGTCAAGCCGCTGGAGCGCCGCCTGCTCCGCGGGGCTTGGCTGGACGGCCTCGACGCCGACTTCCTCACGGACCACGTCGTCGATCCGCTGGTACGTCCAGATGCCACCGATCAGCAGGAAGACAGTGAGGACGAGCGCAAGGAGCTTTTCGCTGGTGGTCGTCTGGATCTCCTCGACGTCGACACGTGTGCTCATGCCGCTTTCCCCCTTTTCGTCCTTGGCCGAAGCTCCACCTTGAGCTCACAGTCGAGCGCGTTTGCGATCCGCAGGAGCGTGTCGATTCGCGGCGGCCGGCCGCCTGACTCGAGGCGCGCGATCGCCGATTGGGTGGTTCCTGTCAGCTCCGCGAGCTCTGCCTGAGACAAGCCGAGCTCTCTGCGACGGGCCGCAACCTGATCCGCGATCGAGGCGAAGAACCAGCCCTCGTCCGGATCGACACTCGCCAGGCGCTCGCGGATGCGCTCGAGCTTCGGCATAGCAGCTATGCTATTATAGCAAAGAAGCTATGCGTTCTGCAGCGCGGCGACGATCTCGCCCGGCTCGGGGAAGCGCCCGCTCGTCTGTTTCGAAAAGACGAGGTCGCCGTCGCGAAGGACGTCGAACTGGCCTTTGCCGCCCCGGATGTCCTCCGCCGGTATCCCGTTCGCGTTCAACTCGGCCGCGAGACTCGCGGCCCGCTCGTCATAGCCAGCTCAGGTCGGGCAGTAGTAGATCTCGACGGCCACGGCTGGCAGCATAGAGGCGCCGGCAGGACGACCGAAGGGAGGTACATGGCGAAAGCACGCACGACACGCATGCGGGCGATCGTCGTACTGATCGCCGGCCTGCTGGTTGTGGCGGTCGTCTGGGCAGGGACGGCGCTCGGCGGCGGATCGGGTGGAGGAGCGAAGCCCTCCACGCCGGCGCAGAGCGACACTGGCAAGAGCCAGAGCGGGAAGCAGACCCCGCACAAGAACTGCCCGAGGGACCGCGCACACGACTCGTCGATCGATCTCTAACGACGGTCGACAGACCCCAGGCGCCCCGGCCGCGAGGCCGGGGCGCCGAGGGGGATCGCTAGCGAACCGTGAACGACAGCGTCAGCTGAGCGTCCGAGCTCGAGCCGGCGTAGACGTCGATCTGGCCCGGCTCGACCACGAACTTGCCACGGTTGTCGTAGAAGCCGAAGTCGCTCTTGTCGAGCCTGAACGTGACCATCCTTGCCCCGCCCGGGTTCAGCGTCACGCGCTGGAACCCACGCAGGCGGCGCACCGGTTGCGAAATGCTCGCGACCGGGTCGTGGATGTAGAGCTGCACGACCTCGTCGCCCGTGCGGCTCCCAGTGTTCGTCACCGTCACGGAGGCCATCAGGCTGCCGTTGCGTGAGACGCTGTCAGAGCTCAGCTGGAGGTTCGAGATCGCGAACGTCGTGTAGCTGAGCCCGTAGCCGAACACGTAGAGCGGCGAGCAGCTCGGGATGTCGCGATGGCGTGAGGTCCACTTCACGTCCGGATTGCAGGGCCGTCCCGTCTGCTCGTGGTTGTAGTAGATCGGCACCTGGCCGAGCCGGCGCGGGAACGACACGGGCAGCTT
>DATGDB010000058.1:0-39852 GCA_035311205.1 Gaiellaceae bacterium
GGACGCGTCGGGTCCGGCGGCAGCGGATCGACCATCCGGCGGCTGAGCAGAATGATCGCCGCGACCACCAACGCCTGGAAGACGAAGGCCGCACGCCAGCTGATTCCCCAGGCGATCAGACCGCCGATCAAGGGTCCGGCCGCGGCCCCGATGCCCCCCAACCCAGTAATGACGCCGAACGCGCGGGCGCGCGAGGTGACATCGTCGAAGGCCAACGTCGCGAGGATGTAGACCGGGGGGATCAGGAGCGCCGTACCGACGCCTTCGAAGATCGAGTTGCCGATGATCAACACGCCGAGACCCGGGGAAATCGCGCTCAGCAGGGCACCGATTCCGTACAGCGTGAGCCCGCCGATGAAGCACCGCTTGCGTCCCCAGCGGTCGGACAGCTTGCTGCCGGGGATCATCAGGATCGCCATGGTCAGGAGGAACAGGGTGATCGCGATCTGTACGCCCTGGACGTCCGTGTCCAGATCCTCGCTGATGTCGGTGATCATGACGTTCATGTTCGAGCCCGCGAAACTGCAGATGAACTGAGCGAGTGCCAGCGGGAGCAGGAACTTCCGCCGGGCAGCGCCGACGAGCTCCGTAGCGGTGGTCGGGCTCGCGGTCATCTCAGAGCAGCGGCGAGATGGCGGCGAACGCCGTCGCCATCGCCCGCTCCTTCATCCCGTCGAGCCGCCGGCCCGGCGATGAAACCGTTTCGGCCTCGGAACAGAACCGCTCGTCGAATTGAGACGCGGCGGCTTCCGACCACACCTGGAGGTCGATCTCGAAGAAGCGCTTGAGGCTCCAGGCTTCGAGGTTGCACGTGCCCGCAAGCAGCTCTTCGCCGTCGCGCACGAATGCCTTCGCATGCAGCATCGCGGGGTACTCGAGGATGCGGACGCCGGCGTCCAACAGCTTCGCGTGATGGAAGTGCTGGGCGGCCGCGCACGCCCAGTTGTTCGCGTCCGCGGGGACGAACAGTCGGACGCGCACGCCGCGGCGAGCTGCTTGCTCAATGCGCCGGATCATTCCGCGGTCGGTGACATACGGGTTGACGACATCCAGGGAGTCGTTCGCATTCTCCAGCAGGCGCGCGATGGCTTCGGTGATCGGCCGATAGCGACCCGGTGCGTTATGCAGAACGACCGCCGGGGCCGCGTCCGGCCCGGCCTCGAGCTCCGGGAAGAGCGTCTCGAGGTGGTCGGGTGCAACCGAGCCACCGAGCCACCGGAAGCCGGCCAGGAACACGAGCTGGAGCTGCGCGACCACCGGCCCGGTGACCCGGAGGAAGAGATCGTGGAAGCGGCCGTCCTCGAAGTGATCCTCGATGCCGGCTCCGCCGATCCATCCGACCCGGCCGTCGACGATCACGAACTTGCGGTGATCGATATGGCCGAGGCTGGTCACGTTCCAGCGGGTCATGCCGTCGCTGCCGAGCGGTCCGAACGGTGCCCGGGGCTGCGTTGCGCGGACGACGCACACCTCGATGCCGGCAGCCGTGAGCCGCTCGTAGAACGCCCGCGAGCTCTCGTCGGGGGCGGATCCTTGCCGGTCGATGACCAGCCGGACGGGAACACCGTCGGACGCCTTCGCGATGAGCGTTTCTGCGAAAGCGTCGCCGACCCGCCCTGGCCGGAAGCCGAACTGGTTGATGTGGACGGACGACTCGGCGGCGGCGATGTCCGCGAGCATGGGCGGATAGAAGTTCCGTCCTTCGACATGCACCTCGACCGACGAGGCGCGGCTTCGACCGAACCTGAGTGCCAGATCGCCACGGCTCACCGGCCCGCTGACGAGTCGTACGGCGCGATCGCGGATCTCGTTGGTCGTATTAAGGGCGGCGGGGTGTGAAGGTTCGGAGCTCATCGGCGCCTGGCTGAACGATCCCGATGTGCGACTCCGGCGCCTCGTTCCAGACGCCGGCCAGGTCGCCGAGGGGTTCGGAGACGATAACGCGCGCCTCGTCTGAGATCAGCTGCAACTCGTCGACCTCCGGGTACATCTGCTTGAGCGTCCGGGCGTCGGTGCTGAAGAAAAGGGATCGCGACTTCCCCTCGCTCGAGTAGCGGGCGGCGATGATGCGCTCGCCGTCGGTCACCGCGACCGAGAGCTGCAGCGGGTTCTCCACACCGTGCCGCTCGGCGAGGTCCTCCACGAAGCCCGCCATCCGTTCGAGCGCATCCACGGCGTCGTCCTCGAGCCCGAAAGTGAGCGCCAGGTGAAAGAGCAGCTCAGAGTCGGTTGAGCCCTCGATCGACGGGATCAGAGAGGGATCGACGGCCAGGAGCATGTCCCGCTTCAGGCGCGGAAACTCGCGTACGAGCCCGTTGTGCATGAAGAGCCAGCGGCCGTGGCGGAACGGATGGGTGTTGGTCTCCTGGACGGCCGTCCCCGTCGACGCTCGGATGTGGGCGAAGAAGAGCCGTGACGAGACGTGTGTGGCGAGCTCCAGCAGGTTGCGGTCGTTCCAAGCCGGGTGAACACTGCGGTACACCGCGGGCTCGTCGCCGTTGGCATACCAACCGATGCCGAACCCGTCGCCGTTCGTCGTCGTCGCGCCCAGCTCCGCGTGCAGGCTCTGGTCGATCAGCGAGTGCTTCCGCCGGAGCACGAGCGCGTCGATGGGAATCGGATCACCGTAATAGGCCAGCCAGCGGCACATGAACGCCTACGCGACCTCGAGAGCTTCGCTGACGTCGTAGCCGAGAGCGAGGCCAAGGTTCGGAGCGGCGGAGACGGCTCGGGCGATGCCGACGATCGGAAAAACCGCAACCAAGACGCCGACGATCTCCTCGTAGGAAGCTCCCGCTCTCCGAGCGGCCTCGACGGAGTTCATGTACGCAGGCGCCGCTGCGCCCGACGCAACGAGCGCTGCGATCCTGATCAACGCGTGCGAGCGATCGTCGAGGCCGGCAAGCGTCGCACTGGCGCGGTCGCTCTGAAGTAGTCCGTCGATGAAGCGGTCATCCCGAACCGCGATCTTGCGAAGCGTGAGCTTGTAATCCTCCAACGGCGCCCTCGGTCCATTGGACTCCTTCGCTCGAGGCGCCGCATCACCCCTAGGGGGTGAAACCTGCTCCCGAGGACACCGGCATGTCGACGAGCCCCAGGTGGACCGCCCGCTCGATCGCCTCGCTACGGCTGGAGGCGCCGAGCTTCCGGTAGACCGAGATCGCCTGGCTCTTGACCGTGTTGCGCGAGACGTAGAGCCGCTCGGCGATCTCACGGAAGGAGAGATGCGTGGTCAGAAGCGGCAGCAAGCGCAGCTCGGCGGCGGTCAGCGTCGACGCCCAGCCGTCTTGGAGACTGACCGCGTTTGCCAGTTCGGCACGGAGCTCTTGGGCCTGCTGCGGCAGGGTCCCGAGATCCGGCCTGCGCTGGATGACGTCCTCGACCTCGCGCAGGAGCGTCCGTGCGCCGTCCGAGTCGGCCAACGCCAGGTGGGATCGAGCGAGCTCGAGACTGGTCTGCACGCCGTACCAGGGGATCGCGCGAGTCAGGTGGGGACGCAGGCGCATGGTTCGTACGAGCAGCTCGCGTGCTGTTGCCGCCTGGCTTTTAGCCAATGCGAGCCTCGCATCGGCGGCCACCAAAATCGCCGCGGGCAGATATTCCTCGATCGGCTGGTTCTGGAGGGCCTCTCTCGCCTGCGCGACCTGAGTCTCCGCTGCCGCCAAGTCATCGCGATCGAGCGCCAGGAGCGCAAGCTGCGAGTGGGCCACCACTCCTGCGTAGACCCCGCCCGATCCGATCGCTTCTTCGCCGGTCTCCACGAAGAGCTCCTCAGCGCGTTCGACCTCGCCTTTGAGCAGCTCGCCCACGCCGACGAAGAGGAGAGCAGCTGGGCGCCAGAAGCTGGAAGGGCTCAGTTCCTCGAGCGCCAGCTCCGCATCGACGCGCATCGCCTCGACCCCCCGATGGCAAAAGAGAGCCCGCAGCAGCGCCGCCCAGGCCCGGACCGACGAGCTTCCATCCGGCATCGGCGCATCGAACTCGGAGTGCTCTAGCGCGTAGGCAAAGCGCTCGGCGTCTTCCGCGCGGCCGCGCAAAGCGTGTGCCCATGCGCCGAAGGCTGCGACCGCTGGATAATGCTTGAGCAGGTTGGTCTCGTCGAACCATCCGAACCAGCGTTCCACCGTGGCGACGCGTCCACTCCGGAAGTACGGCATCGAGAACGTGCCGACCAGCCGCGCGAGCGTGTCCAGGTCTCCTCCTGACGCGGCGTGCTCGATCGCGGCTTCCGGAAGGCCGTTCCGCTCGCTCCATGACGCGGCGCGCCGGTGCAGCACGGGGACCAGCTCCGCCTCGACACGCTCGAGCTCGGACCGGAGCATGTCCCGGAACAGATGGTGGTACCTGTACCACTCCCGGTGGTGGTCGAGGGGAACGACGAAGAAGTTCGCCTCCTCGAGCGCCTGAAGCCTGCGCGCGGAGTCAGTCCGGTCAAGGAGCTCGTCGCAGAGCGAACCGGACATCCGGTCGAGAACCGACGTTCGCACGAGGAATTCGAGGTCTGACCGCTTGAGTCGCGAAAGGTGCTCCGAGCGCAGGTAATCGGCCACGAACCGGTCGTCTCCGTAGAAGGCCTCAATGGCACTCGAATCGCCGGATGCCTGGATGAACAGGGCCGCGAGGTAAAGGCCGGCGGCCCAGCCTTCGGCGCGGTCGTTCAGCTCGTGCGCCTCCTCCTTCGTGACCTTGGCGCCCGCAGCCGTGAGGACTGTCCGCGCCTCCGAGTCCTTCAGGGCGAGCTCGCCGTGACCAATCTCGAAGAGCACTCCCGCCGCTCGGAGCTGGGCCAGTGGCAGCCCGTTCTCCGCACGTCCGGAAAGGACGAGCTGCGAACCGCATGAAAGATTCTTGGCGAGCGGCTCGAGAACGTCCACGCAGTCCTGGTCGGTCAGCTCGTGAACGTCGTCGAGCACGAGCACAATCGGCTCGGGCATCGACGCAAGAGCGGCGCCGAGCCGCGGAACGCTCGTCGACCACATCGTGTCGCTCGCCGACGCAGCGGCCCGGAAAAGGCCGGGGTCGACCGGGTGGATGCCGTCGAGGGCGGCCGCGATGTAGGTCAAGAGCGCGACCGGGTCGTTGTCACGGCGCTCCAGCGAGATCCAGGCGAAGGGCCGGTCGTCGCGTGATGCCCACTGCGCGAGCAGCGTCGTCTTGCCGTAGCCGGCCGGCGCGATGACGCTCACGACGCGCGCACTCGACGCGCGCCGCAGCCGGTTTACGAGCCCGGTGCGCCGCACG
This sequence comes from Gaiellaceae bacterium, assembly GCA_035311205.1. Taxonomy (GTDB): domain Bacteria; phylum Actinomycetota; class Thermoleophilia; order Gaiellales; family Gaiellaceae; genus JACDAN01. The sequence goes on from DATGDB010000058.1 coordinate 5,242, forward strand.
AGACCGGAGTGCAGGAACGGCACCGCGAGCTTCGACTGAAGGATCTCGAAGGCGGCTCCGTTTCGGCCGGCCGACGGTTTAGGCCGCCGCGGTCGGATCTCTCCGAGGTTCGAGCGCCGGGGGGCGCGCGCCGCTGGGTTGCTCCGACCGCTGATTCGCTCCTCCTCGACCTGGTTGGTCACGGAGGCCGACCCAAGCTTCCGTGTGAGCAGATGCTCATACAGACTACGGGTCGGCGGGCGGCGTGTTCAAGCCGTAACCAGTTCGCATCATCCTCTTCGGGCGTAGGCGTCGTCACGCGACGCGTGTAGCGTCGTTTCCGTGATCCGCCCCGCGCCTCCGGCGGCACCGGCGGGAAACGACTCAGGACGACGGCACCACGCAGGTCGACGCCCCTACCGGACCCCGTCTAGCCGAGGCGGTTCGCGGCGACGTCAACTGCTCGAGCAGACGACCTTTCCGTCGTAGCCTTCCGTCTTCGGTGACGGCTCCGAATGAGTCACGAGAGAGGTTCCATACTTCGTCTCGATCAGCTCCCCTTCAGCAGGAAGCCGCGGGAGCTCGAGATCCTGGAAGTCAGTCCAGCCTTCCCCCTCGATCGTGATCCTAAAGCGCTGCATCAGGCCGATGATCGCACGACGCGAGCTCCAAGCAGTGAGGCTGAGCCGAGCGTGATCGTTCGCTCATCGGCCAAAGTGGATGAGGTTCTCGAGGCGCGCGCGCCCTATCATCGATTCCGAAATCGCCGTGTCCTCGTCTGACGAAAACGAGCGCCACTCCCGCCTTGCTTCCACGGCGGGTCGTCTCGCGTTCTATCCCGCGCGGGTAGCTGCCCGCGCCTCACGCAACCAGCTTGCCGAGGCTGCCGACGATCTGCTCATTCCCGAGCTCGTCCGTTTGCTCGACCGCGCGTTCGCGACCACGCTGCCCGAGGAGGTCGTTCAGTCGGCCGTCAAGCACAACGTGATCGAGCGCGTGGCCGCCGAGCTCGTCAGAAGCGGCGCGCTCGACCGAGCCGTCAATGACGCGCTCGCGAGCCCGCACACGACCGAGCTCACCGAACGCATCCTGCAGAGCGACCAGATGCAACTGGCGATTAGGGAAGCCGCTGCGAGCCCGGAGGTGCGGGCCGCGCTGACACGGCAAACGGCGGGCTTCGCCGAGGAGCTGATCGCCGGCATCCGCGCGCGCGCTGTTCGACTGGACGACAGAATCGGACGTCGCCGGCCAGCCGCGGCTGCACCCTTCGCCGGGATCGCAACGCGCGCGCTCGCGTTTGCGATCGACGCCGGGTTGATCATCCTGATCTGGTCCGCGCTGTCAGCCCTGATCGCTCTTGCCTCGTCGCTGGTGGGCGAGTTGCGACCGGTATGGCTGGCCGGCCTGCTGCTCGTTTCGGGGCTTACGCTCGTTGCAGGCATCTACTTCGCGACGTTCTGGAGCGGGGCCGGGCAGACGCCCGGAATGCGGCTGCTCCGGCTGAGGCTGTGGGGCCCGGGGGGTGATCCCCCGTCGCTGTGGCGCTCGCTCGTCCGCGTGGTGGGAACGGCGATCGCGATCATTCCGCTGTTCGCCGGCTATCTCCCCGTGCTCTTCGACGCTCGGCGCCGGGGCCTGCCGGACTTTCTCGCGGGCACAGTAGTGGTCTACGAGGACGAGCCGGAGGTCACGCCAGCCGAACCGCGATCGTCACGCGGCTGACGGCGCACAGTCGTTCCTCGTCGTCGGTCAGCTCGACGTCCCAGACCCACGTTGTCCGCCCGCGGTGCCGACGGCGCGCCACCGCATGGATCGTCCCCTGGCTGATGGGGCGCAGGAAGGTGGAGTGGTTCGACATCCCGAGCCCGACGCTGCCTCGCGGCACGACCCCGATGTTCGTCCCCAGCGAGGCAAGCGCCTCCGCGATCGACGCATAGACGCCGCCGTGCACGAGCCCGAGCGGCTGGGTGACATGTTTTTCGACGGGGACATGCGCGCGAACGAGCTCTTCACCGGCTTCATCGACCTCGAGCCCGTAGTGACGATCGAACGGTGACGCCTCCAGCCCACTCATCTCGCGGCGAAGTGTGAAGCTTCGGGCGGGATGAATGTCGGGGTTGGTCTTCCGACCACCACGCCGGGCGCGACGGGCGAGCGGCTCCTCGAGTGGGCGCGCCGCGCCGATGCAGGCCCTTTCTCGTCCGTGGCCGTCCTCGACCGGCTCGTCTACGACAGCTTCGAGCCGTTCGCCGTGCTGTCGGCGGCGGCGGGAGCGACGTCGCGCGTCCGCTTGGCGACGATGATCGCCATTGGGCCGCTGCGCTCGACCGCGCTACTGGCCAAGCAGGCCGCCTCCGTGCACGGGCTGTCCGGCGGCCGTCTGACGCTAGGTCTTGCCGTGGGCGCACGGGTCGAGGACTACGAGGCCGCCGGCATGGAACACCGCGGTCGCGGGCGGAAGCTCGGCGAACAGCTGGCCTACATCCGCGGCGCGGTCGACGGAGAGCGTGTCGGGCCGGCCCGGGACGGGATCGAGCTCCTCGCCGGGGGGTTGAGCGGCCAGGCGTTTTCCCGCATGGCGCGCTACACCGACGGCTATGCGCACAACGGCGGCCCGCCGCGCGCCTTCGCCGGCGCAGCGGCGCGGGCCGAGGCCGCTTGGCGGGACCTTGGCCGCGAGGGCCGTCCCCGCCTCTGGGGGCAGGGCTACTTCACGCTCTGCGACCCCGAGCGCGGCGAGGCCTACCTGCGTGACTACTACGCCTTCACCGGCGGCTTCGTCGAACGGATCGTTGCGGAGCATCTCACCAGCATCCGAGCGATCAAGGACTTCATCCGCGGCTACGAGGAAGCGGGCTGTGACGAGCTCGTGCTCTTCTCCACGACTCCCGCGCTCGAGGAGCTGGAGCGCCTTGCGGAGGCCGTCGGGTGACGGTCGAAATCGTCGGCGGAGGCCCGGCTGGGCTCTACCTCGGGATCCTCCTCAGGAAGCTCGATCGTGCCGTGGAGGTGCGCGTGCTCGAGCGGAACGCGCCTGATGCGACGTTCGGCTGGGGTGTCGTCTTCAGCGAAGAGACGCTCGGCTCGCTGCGCGACGCCGATCCCGAGACCCACCTCGAGATCACGGACACCTTCGCGCGCTGGGATCGCGTCGACATCCGCTACCAGGATCGGGTTCTGAGCTCACGGGGCCACTCGTTCTCGGCGATCGCGCGGCGACGGCTGTTGGAGATCCTGCAGGCGCGATGCCGGGCGCTCGGCGTCGAGCTCACCTTCGGGACGGAGGTGGAAGCGCTGCCGGAGGCCGATCTCGTCGTCGGTGCTGACGGCGCGAACAGCCTCGTGCGGCGGCTGGGCGATTTCGGCACGACCGTCGAGCCGGAGGGCTCAAAGTACGTCTGGTTCGGGACCGACCTCGTCTTCGACGCCTTCACCTTCATCTTCAAGGAGACCGAGAACGGCCTCTACAACGCGCATGCCTATCCCTACGACGAGCACATGAGCACCTTCATCGTCGAGTGTCCGCTCGAGACGTGGCTCGGTGCCAGGCACGGGGACCGGTCCGAAGAGGAGAGCCTCGCGTTCTGCGAGCAGCTCTTCGCACGCGACCTGCGCGGGCACGAGCTGTTCTCCAACCGCTCGATCTGGCTCGACTTTCCGAAGGTGACGAACCGGGTCTGGCACGACCGCCGCGTCGTTCTGGTCGGAGACGCCGCCCATACCGCGCACTTCTCGATCGGGTCCGGGACCAAGCTCGCGATGGAAGATTCGATCGCGCTCGCGAACGCATTGGCGCGGCGCCGCTGGGACGTGGAGGCTGCGCTCGTGGACTACGAGTTGGAGCGGGGCCCGTTAGTGGAACGGACACAGGCTGCCGCGAGCGACAGCGCCGGATACTTCCGGCGCGTGGGGAGGTACAGGCACCTCGAGCCGACCCAGTTCGCGTTCAACCTCTTGACCCGGAGCGGCAGGATCACCCACGCGACGCTGAGCATCCGCGACCCGCAGTTCACGCGGACGCTGGACGCGTGGTTCGGCGGGAAGGAGGTGTCGCCGCCGCCTGCGTTTTCACCGTGGGAGGGGTTCCCGAACCGGTTCTCGCTGGTGCCGAGTGGGTTCGTTGCAGTGTCGGCCGAGGGTCGGATCTCGGAGGAGACGCCGGTGGTCGGCGAGTGGACACGGCCCAAGGAGCCAGTTCTTCTTCAGCTCGGACATGCCGGGCGGAGAGGGTCCTGCCGGCCTGTCTCGGTCGGGCGAGACTTGCCGCTGCCGCACGGCTGGCCGATTGTGGCGCCCGCGCCGATGCCCTATGGCCCGTTCAGCCCGGCCCCGCAGAGGCCGGACGAGGCCGAGATCCTGGCGCAGTTCGTCGCGGCCGCCGAGGTGGACGCCGACGTGCTCGAGCTGGACATGGCCCACGGCTACCTGCTCGGGAGCTATCTCTCGCCGCTGACAAACCTCGAGGAGGACCGGCTGCGCTTCCCGCTCCAGGTGCTCGCCGCGGTTCGCGACATGTGGGCAGGGCCGCTCGCGGTGCGGCTCTCCGTCACGGACTGGCACCCGCGAGGGAGCTCGGTGGACGATGGCATCGCAATCGCTCGGGCAATGCGGGACGCGGGCGCGGACCTCATCCACGTCGAGGCGGGCCAAACCGTTCACGACGACCGCCCGGAGTACCGTCGCGGTTTTCTGACCGCGCTGAGCGACCGGGTCCGCAACGAGGCACGGATCCCAACACTCGTCGGCGGCTACCTGACGACGCTCGACGAGGCCAACACCATCGTCGGAGCGGGACGTGCCGACCTCGTCCTCCTCGACCTTCCTCCGGCACAGATCGAGCGGACGCTGGACACAAGTAACAAGTTGTTACTAGCGGAGGTGCGGCCCTGAACTTCGGCGACTTGGCTTATCCGGACCTGGAGGGGCGCGGGGGTGCTGTGCATCTGCTTCCGCTCGGGGCCACCGAGCCTCACGGCCCGCACGCGCCGCTCGCGACGGACACGATCATCTCTGAGGGCATCTCGCGGCGGGCGGCCGACCGACTGCAGGGTGAGCTCGACGTGCTCGTCCTTCCGGCGGTGCCGTTCGGCGTGACGCGGTACGGCGCGGATTTCCCGGGCGCGGTCTCGATCAGCGAGGAGACGTTGCGCTCACTGGTCACGGAGATCGCCGCGAGCTTCGAGCGGGTCGTCCTCGTCAACAGCCACCTAGAGCCCGAGCAGGTGTGGACGCTGCGGGGGCTCGGCCTGCCGCTGCTCGACATCACGCGCCGGGCGAGCGCGCAGCGGCTGACCGACGAGTTCCAGGCCGGCGCCGGCCATGCGGGCCGTTACGAAACCTCCCTTGTTCTCGCCGACCGACCCGAGCTCGTCGACCAGGAGCGCATGCGCACGCTGCAGGCGAAGATGATCGACATGCCGGCGGCGATCCGCTCCGGTCAGAAGAGTTTCCTCGCCATGGGGATGGACGAGGCCTACGCGGGCGCGCCGGGCGACGCCACGGCGGAGGAGGGCGAGCAGACATTCGAGGCGCTGGTCGACATGCTCGTCGAGCTGATCCGAGAGGTGGCCGGCAGGTGATGACCTACGAGAACATCCCGCGCTTCGTCAACCTGGCTAGCTGGTTCGTCGATCGCAACCTCGAGGAGGGGCGCGGCGAGCGCACGGCGCTGATCGGCCCGGCCGGCCGAACCACCTACGCCGAGCTCGCCGCGCTCGTGAACCGGAGCGGCAACGTCCTCCGCGAGCTCGGCGTCCGGCCCGAGGAGCGGGTGCTGCTCGTCCTCGGCGACTCGGTCGAGTTCGTCGCGCTCTGGTACGGCGCGCAGAAGATCGGCGCGGTCACGGCGGAGGCGTACACGTTCCTCCAGCCCAAGGATTACGCCTACTACCTCGACTACACACGCGCGGGCGTCGTCGTCGTGGATCGGACGACTTTCGAGCCCGTGCGGGAGGCCGCCGCCGGCAGCCGCTGGCTCCGGCACATCCTCGTCGTCGGCGACGACTTCGACCGCCTCGCGGCGGCGGCTTCCGACGAGCTCGAGCCCGCTCCGACGACGAAGGACGACATCGCGATCTGGAAATTCACGACCGGGAGCACCGGGCAGCCGAAGGCCGCCGTGCATCCGCAGCACAGCCCGGTGCTCTCGTTCGAGTGGTACGCGAAGGGCGTGCTCGGGATCCTGGAGTACGACGTCGTCCTTCCCGTCCCCAAGCTCTTCTTCGGCTACGCCCGGGACCTCGCCGCTCTCTTCCCGTTCGGTGTCGGCGCCGCCGGCATCGTCTTCCCCGAGCGGACGACGCCGGAGCGGATCTTCGAGCTCGTGGCCGAGCACCGGCCGACGATCCTCGTCAACGTACCGACGATGATGGCCCAGATGGTCGCAGCAGCCGTCCAGCCGGGCCACGACGAGTCTCAGACACTCGACCTGTCCTGTCTGCGCTTGGCCACTTCAGCCGGGGAGGCGCTGCCGCGCGAGCTTCACGACCGCTGGCTCGAGACGTTCGGGGTCGAAGTGCTCGACGGGATCGGATCGAGCGAGGCCTACCACATCTACATCTCGAACAGGCCCCGCCGGGTGAGACCCGGAAGCACCGGCGAGCTCGTCCCCGGCTACGGAGCACACATCGCGGAGAACGGGGAGCTGTGGATCGAAGGGGACACGGCCGCTCTCCTCTACTGGGGCGAGCATGAGAAGACGAAGCAGACCTTTTCCGGCGACACGGTGAAGACCGGCGACCTTTTCGAGCGGGACGAGGACGGCTACTTCTGGTACCGCGGGCGGGCCGACGATCTGATCAAGGTCGGCGGCATCTGGGTCGCGCCCGCCGAGATCGAGCACTGCTTGATCTCGCATCCGAACGTGGTCGAGTGCGCCGTCGTCGGAGCCCAACAAAACGGCCTCACGCTTACCCGCGCGTTCGTCGTGGTCCGGGAGCCGGTCGACGAGCGCTCGCTGCAGGATTTCGTCCGCGAGCGGCTCTCGCCGCACAAGGTTCCGCGCGAGGTGCGGGTCGTGGACGACCTCCCCAAGACGCCCTCCGGCAAGCTCGACCGGAAAGCGCTGGCATGAGCCGCGTCGTCGTCGGCGATCAACGGCCAGACGCTCGTCCTCGACGGCGGGGGAATCCAGAAATGAGGCACCGCTTGCGGTGCCGCCTTCAGGCCGTGCGAGCTTTGCTCGTGCGGCCGTCTGAACTGACCGGTCGACCCGCCGGAAGTCGGAAAGTTCACGCATGAGCCCGTTCCGCGCCTCCGCGCCCTTCACCGAGAGCTGGAACAACTTCGATTTCGCCCTCGATGACGGAGTCGCGACGGTGACGTTTTCTCGCCCGGACAAGCTGAACGCGCTGACCTTCGACGTCTACGCCGACCTCCGTGACCTCCTCGCGGAGCTTCCGCACCGCGGCGATACCCGCGTGCTCGTCCTCACAGGACAGGGCCGCGGCTTCTGCTCGGGCGGCGACGTCGAGGAGATCATCGGCGAGCTCCAGGAGATGGGCGCCGCCGAGCTGCTCGAGTTCACCCGCATGAGCGGAGCGGTCGTCAAGGCGATGCGCGAGTCGCCGCTGCCGATCGTCGCCGCGGTCAACGGCGTCGCTGCCGGCGCCGGAGCGGTACTCGCGCTCGCCGCCGACCTCCGCCTGCTCGCGCGCTCCGCCAAGCTCTCCTTTCTCTTCACGCGCGTAGGGCTGGCGGGCGCCGACATGGGCGCCGCCTACCTCCTCCCCCGCCTCGTCGGTCTCGGCCGTGCGACCGAGCTTCTCGTCCTCGGCGAGGAGGTCGACCCGGACCGGGCCCTCGAGATCGGCCTCGCCACGAAGGTCGTCGAGGATGGGGAGCTGCCCCAAACGGCCAAGGAGCTTGCGCGCCACCTGGCGGACGGCCCGGCGCTCGCCTACTCGGCCACGAAGACGCTCCTCAGCCGTGAGCTCGACCTGAACCTCGGCGGAGCGATCGAGATGGAAGCACTCGCGCAGGCGCTGCTGATGAAGAGCGACGACTTCGGAGCGTTCTACGCCGCCTGGTCGGAGGGTCGCAGCCCGGTCTGGAGCGGCCGGTGAGCGAGCACCTCATCGTGAATCCGCCGGAGCTCGGCGAGCCGGTCGGCTTCGCGCACGCCGTCGTCGCAGCGCGAGGGCGCATGGTCTGGCTCGGCGGCCAGGTGGGCGGCGGCGAGAGCGTCATCGAGCAGTTCGACGCCGCAGCGACGAATCTCCTGGCCGCGCTTGCGGCCGCGGGCGGCGAGCCCGACCACCTGGTCTCGGTCACGATCTACACGACCGTGATGGACGAGTACCGGGCGTCCACGCAGGAGATTGGAGACGTTTGGCGACGCCACTTCGGCCGTCGCTACCCGGCGATGGCTCTGATCGGCGTCGCGGAGCTCTATGACCCCAAAGCACGGGTGGAGCTGATGGGCGTCGCGGTCATCCCGGATGAGTGAGCTGCTCGAGCGGGCACGGCGCCTCGGGCACGAGACCTTGGCGCCGATCGCCGAAGCCGGCGAGGAAGGGCGGGTGAATCGACCGCTCGTCCGCGCGCTCGGCGAGCACGGGCTCCTCGCGCGGGTGTTCGAAGGCTCGGCCACGGAGCTGTGCGAGCTGCGGGAAGGCCTTGCCCACGGGTGTACGGAGGCTGAGACAGCCCTCGCACTCCAGGGCCTCGGCGGGCATCCGATCCTCCGCGCTGCGCGACCGCAGATCAGCGACGACTGGATCCCGCGGCTCACCGCCGGAACGGCGGTTGCCGCCTTCGCGCTCAGCGAGCCGGAGGCAGGCTCCGACGCCGGAGCGCTCACGCTCCGCGCCGAGCGCAACGGCGACGGCTTCCGGCTGACGGGGACGAAGATGTGGATCTCGAACGCGCCCGAGGCGGACGTCTACACGGTCTTCGCGCGGACCTCGGACAACGGCGCGCGCGGCATCACAGCCTTCGCCGTCCCCGGAGACAGCGACAGCCTCCATGGCGAGCCGGTCGAGCTTCTCTCCCCACACCCGATCGGACGGCTGGACTTCGACGGCGTCCCGGTCGGGCCCGAGCAGGTGCTCGGCGAGGTCGACGGCGGCTTCTCCGTCGCGATGGAGACGCTCGATCTCTTCCGACCGAGCGTGGGCGCCTTCGGCGTCGGGATGGCGCAGGCGGCGCTCGAGGCCGCCGTCGAGCACGCAGCGGGACGGGAAGCCTTCGGCCGTCCGCTCTCCGACTTCCAGGCCGTCTCGCACCAGCTCGCCGAGATCGCGACGGAAATCCAGGCCGCCCGGCTGCTCGTCCGTGACGCAGCCGGCATGTACGACGCCGGCGTTCGCCCGGTCCGCAAGTCGTCGGCCATGGCGAAGCTCTACGCGACGGAGGTTGCGCAGCGCGCGATCGACGTCGCGATCCAGGTGCACGGCGCGCGGGCGCTCGAGAAAGGCCACCTCCTCGAGCATCTCTACCGCGAGGTCCGCGCGCCGCGAATCTACGAGGGCGCTTCAGAGGTGCAACGCGAGATCATTGCCCGGGAGCTCTTCCGATGAGCAAGGAGAAGTCCGTCACCTACACGACCTACCTGGCGCTCGACGAGGTGCTCGGCGCGCAGCGGCCGCGCTCCGACGAGCACGACGAGATCCTCTTCATCGTCGTCCACCAGGTTTACGAGCTCTGGTTCAAGGAGCTCCTGCACGAGCTCACCTACCTGCAGCGCGCGCTGGAGGAGGGACGCACGTCACAGGCGCTCTTCACGTTCAAGCGGATCCTCACGATCCTGAAGCTCGTCGTCGCGCAGATCGACGTGATCGAGACGATGACGCCGGTGCAGTTCCTGAACTTCCGCGACCGGCTCGAATCGGCGAGCGGGTTCCAGTCGGCGCAGTTCCGCGAGCTCGAGGCGGTGCTGGGCCGGCGCGAGCCGCGCGTCCTGGACGCCTACGAGGAAGGCGGCAAGGACTACGAGCGGGTCGCCGCGGCGATGAAACGACGCACGCTCTACGACTCGTTCCTCCAGTACCTCGCGGGGCAGGGCTACCAGGTGCCCACGGAGCGCTTGGCGCGCGACGTCACGCAACCGGCCGAGGAATCGGAGGGCGTCCACGCCGCCGTCCTCGCCGCCTATCGCGACGACGGCGACGCGGCCATGGTCTGCGAGCGGATGGTCGACTTCGACGAGGGCTTCCAGGAGTGGCGCTACCGCCACGTGAAGATGGTCGAGCGCACGATCGGGCAGCGCGTCGGGACCGGCGGCTCGCCGGGCGCCGCGTATCTGCTGAAGACGCTCAACCAGCCGTATTTCCCGGACCTCTGGACGGTTCGCAGCGAGCTTTGATCTCGCCTGAGGAGCTCGCAAAGCACTACTCGGCCTTTCGTGTGTCCGAGCGGCTGCTCCTGACCGGCCACTCGCACCAGGCGTGGCCCGACGTCGGCCGCGAAGGCGTCGCCGAGGCCTGGGACGACGCTGCGCGGCTCACGGACGAGAAGTGGGAGCGCGCGTTCGAGAAGGCCGAGCGGGTGCGCGACGGCTTCCGCTCGCTGCTCGGAGAGCCCCACGCCGAGATCGCGCTCGACCAGAACACCTTCGGCCTGATCCTGCGCTTCCTCTCGGCGCTCGATCTGCGCCGGCGGCCGAGGCTGGTGACGACCGACGGGGAGTTCCACACGCTGAGGCGGCTGATGGCGCGGCTCGCCGAGGAGGAGCTCCTGGACGTCGTCGTCGTTCCGGCCCGCCAGGCCGAGACGCTGGGCGAGCGCCTCGCGGCCGAGGCCGACAGCCGGGCGAGCGCAGTTCTCGTCTCCGCCGTCCTCTTCGAGGACTCTCGGATCGTCCCGCGGCTCGACGAACTGGCGCGGGCATGCGCCGAGTCTGGGGTCGAGCTCCTCGTCGACGTCTACCACGCGCTGGGCGCGCTCCCCTTCGGGCTCGCCGAGCACGGGCTCGAGTCCGCGTGGGTCGTCGGCGGGGGCTACAAGTACCTCCAGCTCGGAGAGGGCAACTGCTTCCTCCGGCTGCCGCCGCAGGCCGACGAGCTGCGCCCGGCTTTCACCGGCTGGTACGCCGAGTTCGCCGAACTGGCGGCGGCGCACGAACCGGGCGGAGTCGAGTATCCGCGAGGCGGCATGCGCTTCGCGGGCGCGACCTACGACCCGACGAGCCACTACCGCGCCGCGCGCGTCTTCGACTTCTTCCAGGAGCAGGGCTTGACGCCTGACGCGCTACGCGAGAGCTATCTGCGGCAGACCACCCTGTTGGCGCAGCTCGTCGGCGCTGACGAACCGCGGGAGCAGTTCGGCGGCTTCATCGCCCTCGAGGTGCCCGGCGCCGAAGAGGTGAGCCGGCGGCTGGCCGAAGAGGGCGTGATGACCGACGCCCGGGGCCGCCACCTCCGGCTGGGGCCGGCGCCGTACCTCACCGATGCACAGCTCGAAGACGCCGGCCGGCGCGTTCAGAGCGCCCTGAAGCGATAGACGTGGACGCTCCAGCGATCGAAGGAATCGGTGAGCCCTCCGCCGGAAGCCGTGAGAGACCGGCCTTCGGTGTAGACCTCGGCGTTTGAAGCCCACTCCGGCAGGCCGCCGATCGTCACCGCTTCGCTCCCCTCCCCGCTCCGCGCCGCGATCACCCACAGGTCTCCGCCCGCGCCGCGGCGCGAGATCGCCTGCACTGAAGGATCCGATGCCTCGAGCACCCGCGTCGAGGCTGGGTTCACGAGCGCCGCCGCAATCGGACTTCGCGCGCCGATCTCCCGCACCAGCGGCTCGAGCACGCGCTCCCAGAACGTCCAGTTCCAGCCGCCCACGGCATCCAGCTGCCCCCAGCACTTCGGGTTCTGACCGCCGAAGAACGCGAGCGCGCGGGCGCCGTTCAGGATCGCGTCGTAGATCATGAAGCGCTCCTGCTCGCGGGTCGGCAGCGCGATGTTGCCGGCGGCGTCGTAGCTCCACGCCCAGCAGATCTGCAGCGTCGTCCACACCGAGCGCTTGGGCGTGGCCCAGCGCAACACGTCCGTCCAGAGGCCGACCTGACTGAGGTCCGGGTCAGGGTCGCCGATCGCGATCGGGTACTGGCTGACGCCGTGGACGTCTGTCACAGCGCTGTACGGCTCGAGGCTCCAGACGCCGGACCGGGCGGCCTGGACGGTCACCCACAGGTGGTTGCGGTCGAGCGGCGCGCGCCCCGCGCACCAGCTTCGACGGCCCCGGCCGGTCGCCAGGCAGTACGTGAATCGCAGCCACGCGGGCCGGATCCTGGCCTTCCACGGCTCGTCTGCCCCCTTCCACATGCCGATCGCGCTCGCCGACGGATCGGCCTTCAGCGAGCCGACGACGCGGCGGAGCTGTGCCTCCCGCCATCCCCCTGGGTGGGCCCAGCTGAACGCGCTCAGGTTGATCCACGTGTTGATCCCTGTCGCCGCGGCCGCGCGGTTCCAACCGACGGCGTCCGCGACGTCGGCGTCGGTCCAGCCGCCGGCCGGCCCGACCTTGACGAAGTTGACTCCGGCCGCCGCCACCTCCGGCAACCCGCTTGCCGGCGGTCCCTTCGCCAGCACGATCGGGAAGGCCTTGCGCCCGTCGAGCACCACCGTTCCCTGGCGATCGAGCCGGGTCACCCCGGCAGCCGCGCTACCCGCGAGCGCCAGCGCCGCGAGCGCGAGGGCGGCGAGTCTCACGGGGACGCGACGAGATCGGCGTATTCGGGGTGCCGCTCGATGTAGCCCCGGGCGAAAGGACACCACACGGTCACCGTCAGTCCGCGGTCACGAATGTCGTCGAGAGCGCCGGCAACCAGCCTGCCGCCCACGCCGTGACCCTCGAACTGGTCGGCCACCTCCGTGTGCACGAGGATGATCTCGCCGGTCCGCTCGCGGTAAAAGAGGCAGCCGGCAAGCTCACCGTCGAGGTGCGCCTCGAAGCGACGCTCGTCGCGGTTGTCGGTGACGACGACCGGCTTCGGCTCGTCGTTCATGCGCGGAACCCGACCTCTCGATGGGTGCCGTCGCAGAACGGCTTGTTGCTCGACTGCCCGCAACGGCAGAACGCAGCCCTCGGGAGCTCCTCTTCGGAGCCGTCGGGCAGCACAACACGGATCGGCCCCGTCACGAGCAGTGGCCCGTCAGGCGATGGGGTGACCTCGATAGCCGCCGTGCGCGGAACGACCTGGCCCCCAGGGCGGCGCCATCTGAGCGCGCCCGACGGACAGCCGTCCACCGCTCTCGCGATCTCGTCGGCGCTTGCGGCGTTGGGGTCGATCCAGGGACGGCGCTGGGAATCGAAGACCGCGGGCAGCGCGGTCACGCAGTTCTGCGAGTGGAAGCAGAGCTTCGGATGCCATTCGACGACGATTTCGTCCGTGGCGTACTCACGCGGCCCGACGCGCTGCGGCGCACTCATCATTCGACGGTAGCGCACGCTGGAGTCTTGGGGAGCTCAGTCGGAGGCCAGCTCGCTCGCGAGCTGATGGCGGACGCGGTCGCGCGCCTCCGCGAAGCGAAGCGCCTCGTAGCCGATCAGCGCGGTTAGCACACCCGCGAGGATCGCGAGTGTGGCCAGCGCGGGCAGCTCGACGGCTGCTGGGATCAGCACGAGGAGCAGGGCCGCGCACGCAAGTCGTTGCCTGTTGAGCGTGTGCAGGTTGCGTAACCGAAAAGCAACGTGCGCGAGGAGATAGACCGCCGTCCCGCCGAGCAGCGCCGCGGCGGGGACGATGTCGAGTGGCTCGCCGACATCGGCAATGGTCTTCTTCATCCCCAGCGCGACGAGCACGATGCCGGCAACCATCGGAAAGTGGAGGTACGAGTACGAGTCGCGGGCGATCTCGTTCTGCTCGCGGCCGACAGGCGCCTGGCTCAGCCGGCGCTCTGCGACGAGCGCCACGACGTCGAAGTAGAGCCACCAGAGCGCGGCGGCGACCGCCATGCCGAGCGTGGCTGCCGCGACGACACCGGCGTCGACCTCGCCGCTCGCCCCGACGCCGATCGCGACGATCGACTCCCCCAGCGCGATGATGATGATCAGGCCGTGCCGCTCGGCGAAGTGGCCCGGCCTCAGCCTCCAGCCTTCGGAACCGAACAGGTACGGCTCGCCCATGTCGAGCAGGAGCGCGAGGACCCAGAGCGCGCCTTGCGCCCAGCCGTCAGTGAATGCGGCCGCGACGAGGAGGCCCACGCCGAGCGCCGTCCCGCCCGCGAGCCCCGACACCGATCGACGTAGCCCCGGATCGTCGCGGCTCGCGAGGAGGAACAGCGCGATCTGACCGAAGCGGACGATTCCGTACGCGCAGGCGAAGAGCAGCGCGGTGTCGCCGAAGGCGTCCGGCACGCAGAGCGCGGTAACAAGGAGCGCGGCCATAACGACGAACATCACGAGGCGGACAGCGCCCTCCTCTGGATCCACGACGCTCGTCAGCCACGCGTAGCCGACCCACGACCACCACAGCACTCCGAGCACGAGCACGCCCTTGCCGAGCCCCGTCCACGTCGGCTCGCCGGCCATCAGCGCGGTGCACTGCGTGATCGCCAGCACGAAGACGAGGTCGAAGAAGAGCTCGAGCGCGGTGACGCGCTCGGTCTGGCGAAGCGTTGCGGTCAGGCGCGGAGCGCGGGCTGAAGCTGCGGTGCGCACCGCAGCATGGTTACAGCCGGAGGCCTAGGTGCCGCAGTCTTCGTCGACCGGGCTCTCGTCGCCGTCCAGACGCGCGAGCAGCTCGGTCAGCTGCGCGAGCTCCTCCGCGTCGAAGCGCTCCTGGAGCATTGACGAGACGCCGACGACATGGGACTTCGATGCGGCCGCGAGCTTCTCGCGGCCGACATCCGTGATCACCGCGTAGACCACCCGTCGATCGCTCGCGCAAGCCGCTCGCTCGACGTAGCCCGCAGCCTCCAGTCCATCGAGGAGGCGCGTGATCCCCGAAGCGGTGAGCAGCAGGCCCTCGGCGAGGTCGACCCGGCGCATGCGGCCGTCGTCCGCGCGCGACAGGTGCATCAGCGCCTCGAAGTCGTTGATCGTCAAGCCGTGCTCGTTGAGGAGATCCGCGTTCATCGCGCGGGTCGTCGAGGCATGCGCGCGGAGCAGGCGCACCCACGCCACCATCGGTCGAGACACTTGTGTGGACAACACTTGACGACTCAATCTTTCCTCGCTACTATTGATTGCGTCCTCAATTATAGCGTACTCAAGGAGAGTTCACAATGAGCACTACGACAGAGATTCGCGGATCCCTCGCCGGGACTTGGCAGTTGGATCCGGTCCACTCCTCGATTGGCTTCGAGATCCCCTACCTCTCGGGCACCTTCAAGGGTCTGTTCCGCGAGGCCGACGCTCGGCTCGTCGTCACCGATTCGGAGGCGACGCTCAACGGGACCGCCAAGGTCGAGAGCGTCGACGTCAAGGACGACAATCTGTCCACGCATCTTCAGTCACCCGACTTCTTCGACGCCGAGCGCCACCCCGAGCTGCTCTTCTCGGCGCAGGACATCGATCTCAACGACGAGACAGTCTCCGCGGGCGGCGTCCTGACGATCAAGGGCGTGACCAAGCCGGTCCAGGCGACCGGAACGATCACGGCTCCGATGGTCGACGGTTTCGGGCGCGAGCGAATCGGGCTCGTCCTCGCGACGACCGTCGATCGCCACGACTTCGGCGTCAGCTGGAACATGCCGCTTCCGACCGGCGAGCCGGCCGTCGGCGACGAGGTCACGATCCAGGCCGAGCTCTACTTCCTCAGGGCGGCCGAGTAACTCCCGATGAAGATCCTCGGCATCTCCGGCAGCCTCCGGGCCGACTCCTACAACACGAAGCTGCTTCGCGCGGCGGCCGAGCTGCTGCCGCGCGAGGTGGACTTCGAGCAGTGGAGCGACCTGAAGGCCGTGCCTCCGTATGACGAGGACGACGATGTCCAGCCTGGGCCGGCCGCCGTCAACGAGCTGAAGGCGGCAATTGCCGAGGCGGACGCCGTGCTGTTCGCGACGCCCGAGTACAACGCATCGATTCCGGGCGTGTTGAAAAACGCACTCGACTGGGTCTCCCGGCCGCCGAAGTCGAGCCCGCTACGCAACAAGCCTGTCGCAGTCGTCGGAGCAAGCACGGGCGCATTCGGCGCGGTCTGGTCCCAGGCCGAGCTCCGGAAGGTGTTGGCCACGATCGGCGCCCGCGTCCTCGATGTCGACGTCGCCGTCGGGCACGCGGACACCCAGTTCGACGACGGCGGGCACCTCGTGGACGAGCAGCTGCAGGAACAGCTCGGCGAGGTCGTCGCAGCTCTCGTCGGCGAGATCGCACAGATCCCTGTCGAGTTGGCCGCGACTGCTTGATGCCGATCGAGTCCTCCATAACGGCGATCACCTGGCTCCCCTTCGGCGTGCTCGACGCGCTCCCGAACCTCCCGCTGGGGATCGCCGTCGCGCACTACGACGAGCCGCCGCCCACTTCGCTCGGCGATCTGGATGAGCTGCGTGAGGCCGACCGGTTCCGGGAGGCGAACGAGCTCCGAGCGTGGATCGAAGTCGAAGGCGGAGAGGTCGTCAATTACGGCCACGAAGGGCGCAGCGTGCTGGCGGGGTCCGACCTCGACGCCGACCAGATTGTCTTTCCCGCGATCGAGTTTCCGGTCCTCCAGCCGCCGCCGTCGGTGGGAGACGGCTGGGTGCGGTTTCAGCAGACCGTCGGCGGCCGGATCGGTCTTCCCGTGCCGCAACGGGTCCGCGGGAAGCCGTACTTCCACATCGGCTCGGCACAGGCGTGGACGACACTGGAGCTCGTCATTCGCGCCGACGGCTCGTCGGACGGGAGGCTGGTTGCGGCGAGCCCGTTCCCGAGCCATTCGCTGTACGACGCCGAGGGCAACCTCCGCGAGGAGCATCCTTCGGCCGATTTCGAGGGCTGGGCGCGCGATTCGCTCGAGGGCACGCCGTGGGCGGGCGGCGAGCTCGAGGACGAGCTCGACCGCGTCGCCATTCGCAGCCGCGCGATGCTCGACCGGCGCCGGCTTGGGACGGGTGAGGCGCTGGTGAAGCAGGGCGAGTGCGGCGAGGACATGTTCATGCTGCTCGACGGCGTCCTCCATGTCGAGGTCGACGGCGAGGTCGTCGCCCAGGTCGGGGCGGGAGCCCTCCTCGGTGAGTTGGCGCTCCTGGGGAACGGCCGGCGCACCGCGACGCTGCGGGCCGTGCGGCCGTCCCGTGTGGCGGTCCTCGGGGCTCGCGAGCTCGCCGGCTCACGGCTGGCCCAGCTCGTTCAGGCTCAGCGCGCGAGCGCCTGAGTCACCGGAACGCCGGCTCGTCCACCGTCAGCGTGCGGGCGTCCGCGTCGAGCGTGCACTGGACGCCGAGCGGGAGCGACGCGAGATGCTTCCCGTGCCCGAGCGGCAGCCTGTAGAGCACCGGCACGCCGAGCGGCTCCAGGTACTGCTCGAGAACGTCCTCGAGCGAGCGCGACCGCGCCCAGTCGGACGATTCCCGGAGGTCGCCCCAGTCGCAGCCCTTCATCTCGCCGACGACGACGCCAACGGCTTGCTGCAGCTTTCCGGCCTGCATGAGCTGGTTGAGGAAGCCGTCGACGAAGTACGGCGGCGTTTTCACGTCCTCGAAAAAGAGGATCGAGCCGTCGATCTCGATCTCCCACGGCGTGCCCATCGTCTGCATGAGCAGCCAGAGGCAGCCACCGACGAGCGACGCGGTCACCTTGCCGCCGCCGATCGCCCGCACATACGGATCGTCGGGGTCGCGAGGCACCTCCCCCACGCCACCGGTGTGAAGCACGTCGAGCAGGCGATTGCGGGTGAACTGGCTCGCATCCTTGTGGCCGATGCCCATCAAACCGTTGCCGTAGAGCGTGGCCAGGCCCGTGCGCTGCCGGATCGCGACGTGGAGCGCGGTGATGTCCGAGAAGCCGACGAAGGGCTTCGGGTTCGCCGCGATCACGTCGAAGTCGAGGTGCGGGAGCACCTGCGCCGATCCGTAACCGCCCTGGAGCGACTGGACGACATCCACTTCGGGGTCGGCGAACAGGGTCATGAGGTCGGCGGCGCGCCGTACGGGGTCGCCGGCGACGTAGTCGTCCCGGGCGTAGAGGCCGTCGGCGAGCTTGACCCGGTAGCCCTGCGCCTCCCACCACTGGACGCCGCGGTCGACGTCCGAACGCGCGTCCTGTGGGCTCGCCGGTGCCGCGACGCCGATCGTCCCGCCCTCGGGGAGCGGCTTCCCGAAGATCGTCGCCGCCGTCATGCCCGGCGCGAAGCGAGCGTGAAGCTGACCGCCAGAACCCAAGCCGCCAGCACGAGGTAGCCGATGAACACGATGGCGAGGGGCAACAGCGCGGCCGCGGCGAACCCAGCCCAGCCCAACCAGCGTGCAAGGAGCCCGAACCGCAACGCGGCTACCGAGACCGCGGCGACGAGCAGGATCGCCGCGAGCGCCCCGCTGGCGAACAGCAGGAAGCCGGCAGTCTCGAAGAGGCGGCGCGTGTTCGGGTTGAGCTGGAAGTCCGAGTCCATGGCCGCAAAGGCGGTCGCCCGAGAGACGGCGTTGCCGGCGAGGACGAGCACAGCGCAGGCGAGCCCACCCGCCCACGCAAACGCGGCGATCGTGCGTGGATCCTCCTCGATGCGCGCGATGAGCGTTCTGAGCCCGACCGTGAACACGATGAACGAGAGCGCGGCGCCCGCGATGAGGAAGAACGCCACGACCTCCCTGGCGCGGTGCCCGCTGTCGGCGTAGTAGTCGAGGATCTCCTGATCGCTCGCACCAACCTCGATCCCGAGTGCAAACGCGGCCACATAGAAGACCACGAAGCCGACGCCCGCGAGGGCCGTCCACCGGTGCCAGCCCATACCGGTCACTCCCGGTTGTGATTCACGAGCTCCACGTTGTTGCCGTCCGGGTCCAGGACGTAGGCCCCGAAGTAGCCCTCGTGGTAGATCGGCCGCTCGCGCGGCGGGCCGTTGTCGCGGTAGCCGGCGTCGACCAGCGCCTGGTGAAAGGCCGCCACCGTCGAGTTCTCGTCCGCTGGAAAGGCCATGTGCAGATGCTCCGTCGGCGTGCCGGCAACAAGGGAGAAGGAGCCGCCCTCCCCGGCGAACTGGGCGCGGTCCGACTCGTCGTGCTTGAGGCGGAAGCCGGCATGCGGCGCAACCGTCTCGTAGAACCGCTTCGCCGCCGCCACGTCAGCAACCCGGATCCAGAGGTGGTCGATCCCGCCCCCGCGCACCGCGCCGTGGTGAACGGCCTCGACGCTGTTTCCGTCCGGGTCGAGCAGGTACGCGCCGGAGTAGTCCTCCCGGTACTGCGGACGTGGGCCGGGCGCGCCATTCTCCTGGTAGCCCGCTTCCGTTCCCACGCGCCAGAACTCGTCGACGTCCTCGCGTGACGCGGCTACGAACGCCACGTGAAGGCGGCGCGTAACCGGGTCTTCGTCGTCGGCCTGGGAGAGCGAAAAGTCGTCCCACTCGGTGAAGTCCTGGCCGGCCGACGTTTGCTCGATCCCCAGCGTGCGAAGCACGGTTTCGTAGAAGCGCTCCGAGGCACCCCGCTCGGATACGCGGATCGTCACGTGGTCGAACATGGCCGCCGCGACCCTAGCGGGATGAATGGGCCTGTAGCGTCCTTTCCGTCGATTTGCCCGGGCCGAGCCAGCTCCAAGCGACCCCTGAAGATGTCCTGCCCGGCGAGGCGGCGACCCTTCGGGCCGCGCAGGCGTCGCTCGCGGGCGAACGCACCGGCCTGAAGGCGCTCTGGCCGTTTCTCGGGCCGGCGTTCATCGCGGCCGTCGCCTACGTCGATCCGGGCAACTTCGCCACGGGCGGCGCCGCGGGCTCGAAGTTCGGGTACCTGCTCGTCTGGGTCGTCGTCAGCGCGAACCTGATGGCGATGCTCGTTCAGACGCTCTCGGCGAAGCTGGGCGTCGCGAGCGGGCTCAATCTCGCCGAGGCCTGCCGCGAGACGATGCCGCGGGCCCGCTACGGCCTCTGGGTCCAGGCCGAGCTCGTGGCGATGGCGACGGACATCGCGGAGGTCGTCGGCGCCGCTCTCGGCCTTCATCTGCTGACGGGCGTGCCGCTTTTCCCCGCCGCGCTCCTCGTCGGCGGAGCTGCCTTCGCCATTCTCGGCCTCCAGCGATACGGGTTTCGACGGCTGGAGGCGGCGATCGCGGCTCTCGTCGGCGTGATCGCGATCTCGTTCGCGCTGAGCGTCTTCGTGACGGAGCCCGACGGCGCCGAGATTGTGCGCCACCTCGTGCCCCAGTTTCAAGGGACGGAGTCGCTCCTCCTCGCCACGGGAATCCTCGGCGCGACGGTGATGCCGCACGTCATCTATCTCCACTCGGCGCTGACGCAACATCGGATCGTCGGGCGCGATGAGCGGGAGCGTCGCATGATCCAGCGGTTCGAACGGGTCGACGTGATGATCGCGATGTCGATCGCCGGCTTGGTGAACCTCTCGATCCTGGCGATCTTTGCCGCGTCGCTCGGCGGCCTCGGCGTCGACGAGATCCCGGTGGCGCACGACCTTCTCGAGACGCGGGAAGGGGCTGCGGTCGCCTTTCTGTTCGCGCTCGCATTGCTCGCTTCGGGCCTCTCGTCGTCGTCCGTCGGGACGATGGCCGGGCAGGTCGTGATGCAGGGATTCATTAACCGGCGGATCCCGCTCTTCCTGCGGCGGGCGATCACGCTGGCCCCGGCGCTCGTCGTCGTCGCCATCGGGATCGACCCTTCTCGTGCGCTCGTGATCAGCCAGGTCGTCCTGTCCTTCGGGATCCCGTTCGCGCTCGTGCCGCTGATCTGGATCACGAGCCGCCGCGACCTGATGGGCACGCTCGCGAACACCCGGCTGACCATCGTCGTCGCGAGCGCGATCGCGACGCTGATCATCACCCTGAACGTCGTGTTGCTGGTGGATCTCGCTTTCGGCTAGAGACGAACGGGCTGCGCCGATTCGGCCGAGCGGTACAGCGCCTCGATCGTCCTCGCCTGTCCGAGGGCGTCCTCGCGCCCCAGCAGCGGCTTGCTCTGACCCCGGATCGCGTCGCTCAGGTTGTCGAGCTCGAGGCGGTACGAATCGACGGGGTCGAGCTCGATCCGCTCGGTTCCGCCGTCGCGCCGAAGCTCGATCACCGGTTCTCGGCAGTGGAACGGGTCGTCGAGGAAGAGCAAGCCCTCGTCGCCCGTCACCTCCAGCTCGTCGCGGGTCGGCATCCGGAAGCCGCAGTCGAACTGACTGACGACACCGCTCGGGAATCGCAGCGTCCCGTGAAAGCGCACGTCCACGCCGGAAGGCCCGACGACCTGCTCGCCGTAGACACGCTCGGGCTCGCCCCCGAGCAGGCGCGAGCTGTTGACGCAGTAAGAGCCGACGTCCATGAGCGCGCCGCCTTCGACGTCCGAGCGCAGGCGGACGTTCTCGTCGTCGTAGAGGGAGAACCCGAAGACGGCCCGAACGTTCTGCAGCTTGCCGATCGCACCGCTCTCGACGAGCTCGACCAGCTTGGCGGTCTGCGGGTTGTGGCGGTACATGAACGCCTCCGTCACCACCAGGCCGCGTTGGTCCGCAGCGTCGAACAACTCCTCGGCGTCGGCTGCGCGTCGCGTCAGCGGCTTCTCGACGAGCACGTGCTTGCCCGCCTCGAGCGCGCGGAGCGACCACTCGAAGTGCATCGAGTTCGGGAGTGGGTTGTAGATCGCCTCGATATCCCGATCCTGGAGTAGCTCCTCGTACGTGCCGTACGAACGGGGAATCCCCCACTCGCCGGCGTACTCCTCGGCCCGGCGCTGGTCGCGACTTGCAACCCCGAGGAGGTCGACCTTCGGCGACTCATGGGCAGGAGGGATCACGAGCCGGTTGATGTGCGCGGTCGAAAGGATCCCCAAGTGGACGGGCGCGTGGCTCATCCCCACGAAGTCTCCCACTCGGCGGAGCGCCGAAGCGCGATCGACAGCGGCATACTTCAGCCCATGGCCGCCGAACCTTGGTGGAGCTGGCTGCTGCTCTCGCTCCTGTTCAGCGCGCCCTGGTTCATTGCGGCGATCTGGGTCTGGCGGCGAACTCCGCGAGACGCGTTGGAGGAGCCTCCGTCGATGGCCGAGTTGGCCCGCCGACGTCTGTGGGCGCCCTGAGCGCCCGTCAGCGACCGGCGGCGGCCTGGCGGCGCCGCAGCACGGTGTCGAGCGTCACTGCGGAGAGCAGGATCACGCCCGTCGTGATGAGCTTGACCGAGTCGGGGTAGCCGACGAGGTCGATGCCGTTCGCAACGATGGCGATGATCAGGCCGCCGAAGAGTGCGCCGCTCACCCGGCCGCGGCCGCCGAACAGGCTGACCCCGCCGATCACGGCTGCAGAGATCGCATCCAGGAGGATCGTGCCGCTGCCGGCCGTCAGGTCGACCGAGTTCAGCCGCGAGGCGAAGATCACGCCCCCCATCGCCGCCATCGCTCCCGAGATCATGAAGACGGTTACCCGGATGAACTTGACGTTGATGCCTGCACGCCGGGCCGCCTCTGCACTGCCGCCGACCGCGTAGACGTGACGGCCGTACGTCGTGCGCCCGGCGACGTATGCCGCGGCGACGACGAGACCGAGCATGATCAACCCCACCAGAGGAACACCTCGCGAGTGGTTGCACACCGCGACCGCGACGAACACGAGGGCGCCGTAGAAGAGCACCCGGACCGCCGAGAGGATCACGTTCCCGGTGCTCAGGCCGGCACGCCGCCGGCTCAGGTACATGCCGAACGTGGCCGCGGCGTACCCGACGGTGAAGACGATGGCGATGGCCCAGCCCTGGTTCTCCGAGAGCACGTAGTTGGCGACGTTGTTGATGTAGGCGTCCTGGATCCCGATTACGCCCTCGGTCCCGAGCTGGCGCAGGATCACGCCCTGCCAGATCAGCAGTCCGGCGAGCGTGACGACGAACGACGGCACGCCGATGAACGCGACGAACGACCCTTGCAGCGCTCCGATCGCAGCGCCCACCGCGATCGCGGCCGCGATCGCAACGAGGCCCGGATACTGGTGTCCCGAGTCCGGCACCTGCAATTCGGCGACCACGACCCCCGCCAGACCGCTGACGTAGCCGATCGAGAGGTCGATCTCGCCGATGAGCAAGACGAACACGACCCCGATTGCGATCACCGTCACTCCGGCCATCTGGCCGATGAGGTTCGTGAAGTTCACCGCGCTGAAGAAGACGTCGCTCTTCGACGTGAAGTACAGCGTGATGCCGATCAGCCCGAGGATGACCGGCAGGCTCCCGACGTCCCCACCCTTGAGCGCATCCCAGCGCGCGCGCAGGACGGCGCCCAGGCTGTCCCCGGTTGCCGCGGCCTGGACTTCAGCCGGCGCAGCGGTGCTCACGAGACGACCTCCTCCTCTTGTTCTTCTTCTTCCTCCTCGAGGGCCGCTTTCCCGGCCGTGATCGCCTGCACGATCTCCTGCTCGTTGGTCTGCGCCCTCTCGTAGACGCCGACGTTGCGGCCCAGGCGAAGGACCGTGATGCGGTCCGCGACCTCGAAGACGTCGACGAGGTTGTGCGAGACGAGGACGACCGCGAGCCCCTGCTCGGCGAGCCGCCGCACGAGCGCGAGCACCTGCCGAGTTTGGGCCACGCCGAGCGCCGCCGTGGGCTCGTCTAGGAAGACGACCCGGTTGTTCCACAGGACCGCCCGAGCGACCGCCACCGACTGCCGCTGCCCGCCCGAGAGGGTGGCAACGGGCTGCCGAACGGATCCGATCGTGGTGACCGCCAACGAGGAGAGCGTCTCGGCCGTGCGCTGCTCCATTGGGGCCTCCTTGAGGCGGAACAGCAGATCGTGCTCCTCGCGCCCGAGGTACATGTTCTGCACGACGTCGAGGTTGTCGGCGAGCGCAAGGTCCTGGTACACGACTTCGATCCCCAGCTTGGCAGCGTCCTTCGGCCCGTGGATCGTTACGCGCTCGCCCTCGAAGAGGATCTCGCCGCTGTCGGTCGAGTAGATCCCCGCGACGCACTTGATCAGAGTGGATTTCCCGGCGCCGTTGTCGCCGACGAGGGCCATGACCTCTCCGTCGCGAACCTCCAAGTCGACCTCGTTGAGAGCCTGCACCGCGCCGAAGCTCTTCGAGACGCCGTGAAGCTCGAGCGTCGGGGGCGGCGGCTGGGCGCTCACCGGCGGTTTGTATCACGCTGGAGGCGCCCCGAAAGGCGCCTCCAGACGTCGATAGTGGTTACTTGCAGTACTTCTTGTACTGCCCGACACACACCTGGCTCTTCTTCAAGAACCCGTCCTTGAAGAGCAGCGTGTAGTTCCTCTTCGTGATCCAGACGGGCGTCAAGAGGATCGAGGGAGTGCCGCTGACCTTGGCGTTCACGCCCCGGACCTTCTGGCCCTTGACGATCGCGACCGCGGCCGCTGCGGCGGCATTCGCCTCCCGCCGCACGGACTTGTAGACCGTGCCGCTCTGCCAGCCCGCCAGGACGAACTGGACACCCGTCGGTGTCGCGTCCTGGCCGGTGAGCGGGATCGGCTTGAGCCCGTGCGCCTTGAGCGACGCGATGATGGCCCCGGCGAGGCCGTCGTTCGCCGCGATCGAGGCGTCGACCTTGTTGCCGTTCCTGGCCAGGATCTGATCGAAGATCCGCCGTCCCTTAATCGGATCCCAGTCAGTCCACTGGTCGCCGCTCTTGGCCTTCTTGAACGTGCCGCTCTTGTAGAGCGGGCTCAGGATCGAGTCGTACCCCTGCTTGAACAGCTTGGCGTTGTTGTCCTTGATGTCGCCGTTGAGCTCCGAGACGACCGGCTTCTTCGAGTACTTGCCGTTCGCCCTGAGCCCCGCGACGAGGCCCCTTCCCTGGAGCTTGCCCACGCGTACGTTGTCGAAGGAGACGTAGTAGGACGCCTTGCTGCCCACGACGAGGCGGTCGTAGTCGATGACCTTCGCACCGCGGCTCACGGCGAGGTTGGTGATCGCGATGCCCGAGGCCGGGGTCAGCTGGTCGAGCAGGATGACCTTCGCGCCCTGCGCGAGGCACTGCTCGGCCTGCGACCGCTGCTTCTGCGGATCGTTGAGCGCGTTCAGGACCGACGCTGAAACGCCGGCCGTCTTGAACGCCGACTTCAGGTACGGCGCATCGAACAGGGTGTAGCGCGTGGAGGACTTGGTGTCCGGAAGCAGGGCGCACACCTGGATCGACGAGGCTTTCGTTCGGGCCGGCCCGGTCGAGCGTGCCGACGCGCCCGCGGCCATCAGGCCGACGAGGGCGACAGCTGCCGCCGCAACCGCCCACTGCTGGGGCTTTCTCACACTCTCACTCTCCTCATACGAAGTTGGACCCCTTCCTAGGGCTGGGGGGTGACGTAATACTACTCCGCTAGTGCTTTAGTTCAAAGCACTAGCGGCCGTACGTAACCGGGTACTTGTGCTGACGGGAGCTGCCCTCGTAGCGCGTCCGCGTCGTCAGGTAGGGCAACACGTTGCGGCGAGTGACGAAATGCAGCCCGGTGTTCGTGTCGGCCGGAGCGACCAGGCCGCCGGTGTACTTGACGAGGAAGAGCTGGAAGATCGGTAGGAATCCCTGGAGGTAGGGCTGCTGGTCGATGGTGAAGTCGAGGTGGCGGTCCGCGATCGCGAAGAGGGTCTTCTGCAGAAGGTCGTAGCCCCCGGCCCGCACGCCGTGCTTGGCGAGGCGGTACTTGCGCATCACCTCGGCGACGCCCTGCGTCGAGCCGCCGTCGACGGCGAACATCCCGCGCAGCCCCTTGTGCTTCCGATAGGTGGCCTCGATTCGAGCCTGCTCCACACGGACATTCGGGCCGGTGACGACGATCTTCGTCCGAATCGGCTTGCCGGAATCCCTGATTGCGTCGATCGCTCCGTCGACCCGGGGCTGGATGTTCATCTGCCCCGGCGTGGCGATGAAGAGGAACACGTCGCCCTCGCCGACGAGGTCGGCGATCCGCGCGCCCATTTTGAGGCCCGACTGATAGAGATCCTGGCCAACGTACGAGAGACGCTGGTTGCCGCGGCCCCCGTCGGCGTTGTACGAGACGACCGGAATCCCGCGCTTCAATGCCTCGGCCGTCGGTGCGTTGAACGCCTTCGGCTCGATCACCGAGACGGCGATGCCGTCGGCCTTGCGCCTGATCGCCCGGCGCATCGCGGCGATCATCTCTCCCACGTCGCTCCGCCTCGATCCAGTCCACTCCGATGTCACGCCGTAGAGCGAGCAGGCGTCCTGGATCCCGAATCGCGTCGGGACGAAGAAGGGGTTCGTCGTCGCATGGTTCACGAACACGAACCGCCAGTGCGGATGCTGCTTCAGAAAGGCGGCGGCCGACGCTTGCTCCGTGAGCGCTGACGGCAGGGCAACCCCAGCCGCGGCGAGCCCGAGCCGGCGAAGCAGCTGCGAACGATCGAGCGAGTCCGGGCTCATGCCGGCGTCCTCTGGACGAGCCGGAGCGTCGCGATGACGATCAGCGCGGCGAGTCCGACGAAGATCGCCGCCTCGATCGCCTGAAAGGTCCAGAACCGGTCGGCGGGCTGGAACGAGACGGCGCGGCGCCAGCCGAGTGAGAGCAGGTACTCCTGCGCGTCCACGCCCGCGTTCTGGGCGTGCTCGATGGCGAGGTTCTCCCTCGCCGCGGAGATCTGGCGGCCGACGGCGTCCACGAGCGAGTTGCTGAGCACCCAGTCGTGAGCGTGCGTGTTCGGCGTCAAACCCGTCGCGGTGTCGTGCTCAGGGGCCATGTAGCGGGGGCGGAGGAAGTTGGCGACGGCGAGCCGGACGGCGACGAACGCCGCCAGAGCGGCGGTCATGGCGGGCACGATCCGCTTCAAGAGCGCGCCGGAGAAAACGCCGAGCGCCAGCGCGAAGACGGCATAGGCCGGGACGACCACGCCCTCGATCTCGAAGCGGCTCGGGCTCATCCGTCCCTCGAGCCGATCGAATGGGAGCCGCCACCACGTAACGATCGCGCTCAGCGCGAGCGCGCCTGCAACCGTGGCCGCGGACAGGAGCAGCGTCTGCGACAGCAGCCACCGGCGTCGCGTGACACCCTGCGTCCACGCCAGCCGGTACGTCCCGTGCTCGAGCTCCCGCGCGAGGAGCGGTGCGCCGACGAAAGCGGCGATCAGCGCCGGGAGGAAGACAAGGTAGCGCCCGACGAGGGCGAGCGTGTCGTGCTCGCTCTGGAAGTGGCGCACGATGATGTCGCAGCCGGAGCGCGTCGCCGGCGGCAGGCAGGAGGAGAGGTTCTGCTGCTCGAACGCGTCACGGATCCCGGGGCCCGTGCCGAGCGCGAGCAGGACGACCACCATCAGGAGCGCCCCGCCGGCGAGGAGCTGGATGCGGTTCTGACGCCAGGTCACCCATGCCATCGGAGGCGCCTCTTCTCGGTGGTTCGCTTCGGCAGCTGCTCCGGCGCCATGTACGCGAGCAGGAGCTCCTCGAGCCCGATCTCGTCCACCGACCAGGAAGGATCGACCACCG
The DNA here is from genome assembly GCA_035311205.1 of Gaiellaceae bacterium. Lineage (GTDB taxonomy): Bacteria > Actinomycetota > Thermoleophilia > Gaiellales > Gaiellaceae > JACDAN01. Next base: position 32,644 of record DATGDB010000058.1, read on the forward strand.
GCGCCGAGAGCCGCGCGAGCAGCGTCATCTGGCGACCGCTCGACCGCTTCCGGACGATCTCGTCCACGCCGCCGATCCGGCCCAGGGGGCGGCCCGCGCCGGTCAGCAGCCGATGCGACGTCAAGAGCCTTTCAACGTCGCCCTCCAGCCGGACCCGGCCCTCCGAGAGCAGGACGATGTGGTCGGCGATCCGCTCGATGTCGGCCACGACGTGCGAGGCGACCAAGACCGTCGCGCCGATCTCCGTCACGGCGTCCATCAGCATCTGGAGGAACTCGCGGCCGGCGCGCGGATCGAGCCGGGCGAACGGCTCGTCGAGAAGGAGGAGCCGCGGGCGCTTACCCAGGGCTACGGCGAGGGCGAGCCGGGCTCTCTCGCCCGCCGAAAGGGCCGACACGCGCCGGTCCGGCCCGACATCGGCGACGGAGCGGCCGGCGATTTCCGGGTCCCAGCGCGCGTTCATCCGCCGGGCATAGTCGAGCGTCTCGCCGACCGTGAAGGAGCGGTAGAGCGGCGCGTCCTGCGCGACGTACCCGATGTCCTCGAGCGTCTCCGGCTCCCGCCAGGGATCCCGCCCGAGCACGCAGATTTCGCCCTCGGTCGGTGCGAGGAGTGCGACGGCGAGCGCGAGCAGGGTGGACTTGCCGGCGCCGTTCGGCCCGGCGAGCCCTACGATCGCCTGCTCGGGGATCGAGAGCGTGCAGTCGCGCACCGCCCAGCCCCGCCGAAACCGTTTTCCCAGAGCACGAGTCTCCAGCGCCGCAGTCATGCCACTCTTCGAACGAGTGCCTCCCGAAGCGTGGTCGAGATCAGGGCGCGGATGCTCTCCTCGTCGAGGCCGGCCCGGATCGCGGCTGCGAGCCATTGCTCGAGTTCCCGCCGAAGCGCCTCGTGGTGCTGCAGCGAAGGAGCCGCCAGCGAGCCGACGACGAACGTCCCGCGGCCGGGGCGAGGCGCTACGAGCCCCTCACGTTCGAGATCGCGGTAGGCCTTGGCGACCGTGTTCGGGTTGATCGCCAGGTCCGCAACGACCTCTCGGACGGTCGGAAGCTGGTCGCCGACGTCGAGCAGGCCGAGGCGAAGCGCCTCCTTGACCTGCTGCACGATCTGGAGGTAGGTCGCCACCCCGGATCGCGCGTCGAGGTGAAACTCGATCATCGCCGCTTGATTCTACGCCGCGCCGTCGCAAACTCGGCCACACTTCCCCGATGAGGAGCGCTCGCGTGGAACGTGTGGGGGCAGCTCGATAGACGTCTTCCCCGTCAGCGCCGAGGTCGTTGACGGCGAGCTCACCCTCGGCGGCGTCCGCGCCGCTGCGCTCGCGGACGAGTTCGGGACGCCGCTCGTCGTCTACTGCGAGCAGACGCTGCACGGACAGGCTCGCGCGTACCTCGACGCCGCTCCTGAAGCGCTCGTCGCGTACGGCGTGAAGGCCTTTCCGAACCTCGCGCTGCTCCGGCTCTTCGCCGAGGAAGGCCTGGGCGCCGACGTCTCCACCCTCGGAGAGCTCACCTTCGCGCTTCGGGCCGGCGTCCCAGGCGAGCGGATCGTCGTCCACGGGAACAACAAGAGCGACGAGGAGCTGCGGGCCGCCGCCGAGGCCGGCGTCGCCCTGATCGTGCTCGATGCGCTGGACGAGGTGGAGCGGGCGGCCGCGGCGGGCGTCTCGCGCGTGCTCGTGCGCGCCACTCCGGGGATCGACGCCGAGACGCACGAGGCGATCAAGACCGCGCACCACGGTTCGAAGTTCGGGCTTCCGCCGGAGCAGACGCTAGAAGCTCTCGCGCTCGCCCGGGACGCAGGGCTCGACGTCGCCGGGCTGCACGTCCACATCGGCTCTCAGCTGCTCGAGACCGCGGCGGCGCGGATGACGGTCGACTGGCTCGCCGGCTTCTCGGCCGAGTGCCGCGCCGAGCTCGGCTGGACGCCGAGCGTCGTCGACCTCGGCGGCGGGCTCGGGATCCAGTACGTCGAGGGCGAGGCCGCTCCGACGGTCGGGCAGTTCGTCGCGGCGCTCATCGAGCGCGCGACTCGCGCCTGGAAGCTTCACGACCTCGCGATGCCGCGGCTGATCTTCGAGCCGGGCCGGTCGCTCGTGGGGCGGGCAGGGGTGACGCTCTACCGCGTCGGCGTCGTCAAGCAGGCGAGCGAGAAGACCACGTATGTCGCGATCGACGGCGGCATGTCGGACAATCCGCGCCCGCAGCTCTATGGGGCGCACTACACGGCGCTGCTGGCCAACCGCGCGGGTGAGCCCACGAGTGGCGCCTTCTCGGTCTGCGGAAAGCACTGCGAGTCTGGCGACGTCCTCATCGAGCGCGTCGAGCTGCCCGAGCCACGACGCGGAGACGTCCTCGCGGTCCCCGCCACGGGGGCCTACACACTCGGCATGGGCTCGAACTACAACGGCGTTCCGCGGCCGGCTGCAGTGCTCGTTTCAGACGGTCAGGCGAGGGTCATCCGCAGGCGCGAAACGGTCGAGGACCTCCTCGCACTAGAGGCCTGATCGTTCCCACTTGACGGCTGCGGATCGGTGTGAGACGGTGGCTCGTCGAGTCCTGTGGGCCTTCGGGTTCGCAGGACTTGACGTTTTAGCCCTCCGCTCGGGGCCGGTTCGAGAGGTCGAAGGCGTCGACCGGGCCCCACGGGCCCATGTGAGGCGTCACCGCCTCGAGATCGTCGAGAACGGCCGTCCCGAAGAGACGGTCGACGAGGCTCCGGTGCGTCGGCGTGACGATCATCGTCGCTGCCGAGAGCAACGCGGCGCTGGTGAGGACGTACGCCGCATCGAGCACGTATGCCGACGCCTTGTCGAGGCTGGGTTTGTCGAAGCTCGTCGAGTACTGGATGACGGCATAGACCGATGCCGCCAGGATCGTCGAGATCACGCCGCGGACGAGCGCCTTTGCGAATGACGGCCCGCGGCCGGTTTTCGCCAACACGATTCGGACGTCGGTGAGGCGCATTCCCAGCGTCTGGCTCGAGGGCAGCAGGAAGGCGAAGTAGGCGACGGCCGGCGCGGCGATCAGGAGCTGTGTGATCACGACGAGGATGCCGCCCGGGATTCCACCCAGGTCGCCGTCCTCCAGCGAGACGACGCCGATCGCCTGCAACGTTCCGAGCGGGATCGAGACGAAAACGAACCCGACGTAGATGAGGCCCCAGTCGACGACGGCGGCGCCCGCGCGTCGCCAGGGCGGGCCGAATCCTGCGACGTAGCGGTTCGCCGGATCCGCGTAGAGGACGCGTGGAATGAACGACCAGTCGCTTCTCGCCTTCACGTCGCCTGGAATGTACGGCGCGGCGCTACGAATCGCCAGCGTCGAGCGGCAACGGACGTCCCGCGACCGGCGACGAGTGGATGATCGACGTGGTCGTCTGGCCGAGCACGATGAAACGGTCGAGGATCCCCTCGAGGTCGTCCATCGACCGGAGGTGCAGCTTCACGAAGAAGCAGTCCTCGCCCGTGATCCGGTGGCAGTCGACGACCTCGGGAATCTCTCGCGCCAGCTCCGGGATCTTCTGAAGCTGGCGGGTCGTCGGTCGAACGCGAACGACTGCGGCGATCGGAAACCCGATTGCCTTCGGATCGACTTCGGCGCGGTAGGCCGTGATCACGCCCGCGCGCTCGAGCCTTTGGACGCGCTCGGCCACGGCCGGCGCCGAGAGGTTGATGCGGCGGCCGAGCTCGGCGATCGACACGCGCGCATCCGCCTGCAGCTCCTCGAGGAGACGACGGTTGATCTCGTCCAGCAGCTGGTTTTCGTTGGTCAGCAACGCTGTACTCCTTGGCTTCATAGGCGCTGGAGCGAAAACGGCTTGGTCTCAGTCTGGCAGATCGCGCGGGGCGCCGTGACCATTTCCTTCATGCAACAAGCCGTCGCCGTCCCCGCGCGGCGAGCGGGGCTTGGACGCCTCGCCGCGACCGCGCCACCGGAGACCTTCTTCGTCGGCAGCGCGATCTTCCACTACCTGGGCCCGGCGTTCGCCGTCCTGCTCTTTGCCCGCGTCGAGCCGCTTGGCGTCGCCTGGCTGCGGATCGCCTCCGCCGCAGCGGTCTTCGCGCTCTGGCGGCGGCCCTGGCACGCGTTCGCCCGGCTCGGCCGCAGTGGGCGGCGCACGGTTGTCGCCATGGGCGCGGTTCTCGCGGCGATGAACGTCTGCTTCTACGTCTCGATCGACCGCCTTCCGCTCGGAACCGTCGCCGCGATCGAGTTTCTCCCCGTGATCGCGCTCGCCGCGCTCGGCATGCGCACGACGAGGAACGCCGTCGCACTTGCGGCGGCGGTCGGCGGCGTCTACCTCCTCACGGACGTGCGGATCGCCGGTGAGCCGCTGGGCGTTGCGTTCGCCTTCGCCAATGCGGCGCTGTTCGCCCTGTACATCGTCCTCGCTCACCGCGTCGCGCAGAGCAGGCAGGTGAGCGGGATCGACGGGCTCGGAGCCGCGATGCTCGTCGCGACGCTCGCGGTCACCCCGGTTGGCGGCTGGTTCGTCGCGCCCGTGCTGCTCGATCCCGTCGCCATCGCGGCCGGCATCGGCGTCGGGATCTCCTCCTCCGTGATCCCCTACGTCTGCGACCAGCTCGCGATGGCCAGGATGAGCCGCGCGACCTACTCGCTGCTGGTCGCGTTGCTTCCTGCAACGGCGACGGTCGTCGGCGTCGTCGTCCTGGCGCAGGTGCCGACGCCGACCGAGATCCTCGGCGTTGGGCTAGTTGTCTCCGCGGTGGCCGTCCACCGAGAAGGGAGAGCCTGAATGCAGTTCACGCGGTTGGGCTCCTCAGGCGTCAAGGTCTCCCGGATCTGCCTGGGCATGATGACCTACGGCGATCCAGCGTCGCGCCGCTGGATGCTGATCGAGGACGAGGCGAAGCCGATTGTTCGCAGAGCGATCGAGGCGGGAGTGACGTTCTTCGACACGGCCGATATGTACTCGGACGGACGCAGCGAGGAGATCACCGGGCGCCTGCTCGGGGAGTTCTTCACGCGGCGGGACGACTACGTCCTCGCGACGAAGGTCTACTTCCCGATGGGCGGGGGACCGAACGGCCGAGGCCTATCGCGCAAGCACCTCATGGCCGCGATCGACGGCTCGCTCGGCCGGCTGGGAATCGACTACGTCGACCTCTACCAGATCCACCGGTGGGACGACGACACGCCGATCGAAGAGACGATGGCCGCACTGGACGACGTCGTGCGGACCGGAAAGGCGCGTTACATCGGGGCGTCGAGCATGTACGCGTGGCAGTTTGCGAAGGCCCAGCACGCCGCCGAGGCCGCCGGCTGGACCAGATTCATCTCCATGCAGAATCACTACAACCTCGTCTACCGCGAGGAGGAGCGGGAGATGATCCCTCTCTGCCTCGACCAGGGCGTCGGCGTCCTGCCTTACAGCCCGCTCGCGCGAGGACTGCTCGCGCGGAGCAGCGAGCGCGACACGACTCGTGCCTGTAGCGACCCCCTCGCAGACGACATGTACGACGAGACGGACTTCGACGTCGTCGACACCGTCCGAGAGGTCGCCGAAGAGCGCGGGCTACCCCCGGCCCGGATCGCCCTCGCCTGGCTCCTGGGCAAGCCGGGCGTGAGCGCGCCGATCGTCGGAGCGACCAAGCTCGAGCACGTGGACGACGGGGTCGCCGCGCTCGACGTGGCGCTGAGCGAGGAGGAAGTCGCCAGGTTGGAAGCGCCCTACCGGCCGCATCCCGTCTTGGGCCACTCCTAGGCCGCGGGCTCGAGGCTGGCGAGGCCGCCCAGGTCGACGCACTTGGTGCCGCGAACGTCGACGACTACCATCAGTACCGCGTCGCAGCTCCGACACCGCGCGACCGTTCCGGGAGCTTCGAGATAGACAACAGTCTGGGCTAGCACCGCAACGGCGCCGCAGCCGGCGCAGACCCCGGTCGCCGTTGTCATCTCAACGCCGAAGATCTCCAGCATCAGGCCGCCGATCGCGTTTCCGTCGAGCGCTTCCATCACTTACCTCCCGTGGCTCCGAATCGTTCGGTCTTCACCCGAGCCGGCGGATAGCCGAGCTCCACTAGGCCGTCGGCCACCGTCTCCACGAAGCTCGTCGGGCCGCAGACGAAGGCCCGCGCGTTTTCATCGGAGGGCCAGGCGACCTCGTTCAACAGGTCTGCGTCGACGCGCCGGGCATGGCCCGTCCAACCGGGGGGCTGCTCCCGCGTCAGCGTGTAGATCACCTCGATGCCGTCCGATGCCGCGTCGAGCTCGTCGCGGTAGATCACGTCGTCGAGCGAGCGGGAGGAGTAGAGCAAGCGCGCCGGGAGGTCGTTTCCGGTGCGCTTGCGATGTCTCAGCATCGCGCGGAGCGGAACGACGCCGGAGCCGCCCGCGATCAGAAGCAGGGGGCCGCCGTTCTCCGGCCCCCAGACGAAGTGGCCGCCGATCGGCCCGCGGAGCTCGAGCCCATCGCCCTCGCGGAGCTCCTCGGTCAGATACGGCGAGACCTCACCGTCCTCCAGCCGCTCGACCGTGATCGCGACCCGCTCCCCTGGAGCAGCGGCGATCGAGTACTCCCGCTCAGCCCGGTAGCCGTCCTCGGCCGTCAGGCGGATGTCGAGATGTTGGCCGGCCCGATGTCCCGGCCAGTCGGGGACATCCAGCACGATCGTCTTCACCCGTGCCGTCTCGTCGACGAGCTCGTCGACGGTGGCGACCTGCCAGGTCAGTCGCCGCTGTACCGCTGCTCTCGCCACGGATCGCCGTACATGTGGTAGCCGTAGGTCTCCCAGAAGCCGGGCTCGTCCTCGTCGCGCAAGGCAAGGCCGCGCACCCACTTCGCGCTCTTCCAGAAGTACAGGTGAGGGACGAGCAGTCGCGCGGGGCCCCCGTGCTCCGGGTCGAGCTGTTCGCCGTCGTAGGCGAACGCCACCCACGCTTTCCCGTCCGTCACATCCTCGATCGGAAGGTTCGTCGTGTAGCCGCCGTCGCAGAAGGCGAGCACGTAGGCAGCGTCGTGCTCGACCTGCTCGAGCAGCGTGTCGACCGAGACGCCTTCCCAGGTCGTGTCCAGCTTCGACCAGCGGGTGACGCAGTGGATGTCCACGGTGACCGTCTCACTGGGGAGCGCGCGAAACTCCTCCCACGCCCAGCTCTTGCGCTCGTCGCCCTCCACGATCGAGAACGTCCATTCCTCGAGCGGCGTGTGCGGCGTCGGTCCTGCCGACAGCACCGGGAAGCCGTC
>DATGDB010000059.1:0-12070 GCA_035311205.1 Gaiellaceae bacterium
CGCGTTCCTCGGCTAGGTGAGCGTGCGGCGCCGCTGCGGCAGGAGATGGTGGACACGCGCCTGCGCGCCCGCGCGTGGACCCGCGAGCACGGAGAGGATCACCCGGACATACGCAGCTGGGCCTGGCCGGCGTAACCGTCGGCATCGCCATCGCTGCGATCGCCCTTGGCCTCGGCTGGAACGCCATTCCGCCGTTCTACCTCTTCATCAGTTCGCACTCTCGATGACGACCGCGATCTGAGGCGGCTACCAGTCGCGCTTCACCCCGTTCGCCCGGCCCCCGCCAAATCGTCTGACCACTCGTCGCCGTAGAGCTCGCCGTCGGCGGTCAGCCGCTCGAGAGCGCACCCGCCGTCCTCCCAGAGTGGGCACTCCTCGCCCGGGCAGACCTCCTCACGGCCCGCGCGCAGGGCCAGCACGCACAGGCCCGTGGTCTGCGCCGCAACGTCCATGCCCACAGGCTCGCGGACGCCCTGGGAGACGCCATCGGGGATTCTCCACAACCAGAATGGGCGACCGCACGGATGGCGTCACGCTCGGTGTGCGCAAGCCTCCAGAGAGAGGACCGTCTCTGGAGAGGAGCCGCGATATGAACACGGCAATCGTCGAAGCGCGAGAGCTGGTGAAGGTCTACGACACCGGCGCGGTCAAGGTCGATGCGCTGAAGGGCATCGACCTCGCCGTCCAGCGCGGGGAAGTGGTCGCGATCATGGGCCCCTCGGGCTGTGGCAAGACCACGCTCCTCAACTGCCTATCGGGACTGGACTCGATCGACGCCGGCGACGTCGTGATCGAGGGCGTCTCGCTGGCCGAGATGTCGGACCGCGAGCGAACCGACTACCGCGCTGCCCATATGGGCTTCGTCTTTCAGTTCTACAACCTGATGCCGGTGCTCACGGCGGTAGAGAACGTCGAGCTTCCGCTCCTCGTTTCACGGGTTCCCGGGAAGAAGGCGCGCGAGCAGGCGCTCGACGCGCTCGAGCTGGTGGGCCTACGTGCCCGCGCCAACCACGTCCCCGATGAGCTCTCCGGCGGTGAGCGCCAGCGCACGACCATCGCCCGCGCGCTTGTCAACGACCCGGCAATCGTCTGGGCCGACGAGCCCACCGGCGACCTCGACAGCGAGAACGCGGCCGAGATCACGGATTTGATGAGGCATCTGAACCGCGAGCGGGGACTGACGTTCCTGATCGTGACCCACGACCCATCGGTCGGGCACAAGGCCGACCGAATCGTTCGCATGCTCGACGGCACGATCGTCGAGGACCAGTACTTGGAGGTGGAGCGTGTACGCGCGGGTAACGCAGCTTGAGATCGACACGACCCGAATCGACATGGCGCACGCCGTCGAGCTGTTTCGCGAGGAAGTCCTGACGGAGCTGCGGTCGCTCGAGGGGTTCGAGGGCGTCTACGTCCTCGCCAACCCGGAAGGGAACGCGATGCTCGTGACGTTCTGGGCGACCGAAAAGGGCGCCCAAGCGCAGATCGAGTCAGGCTTCTACGGAGAGCAGCTCAGGCGGTTTGCCGCCATCTTCCGCTCTCCGCCCGGGCGGGCCAGCTACTCGGTCGCCTTCGCCGAGGAGCCCGTCGGCGTCGAGCACTAGGGGGTCGACATGGACGAGTTCTTCGGCATCCCGATGGGGCCGCTCGCGACGACCCTCGTCGTCCTCGTCGCGGTCCTCCTGGGCGCGCTCGGCGCGCTCGCGATCCGCAACCGCATCTTTTTCAGGCTGGGCATCCGCAACGTCAGCCGGCGCCGTGCACGAACGGCGCTGATCGTCCTCGGGCTGATGCTCGGGACGACGATCATCTCGTCGGCACTCGTCACCGGCGACACCATGAGCCACACCATCCGCACCTCGGCGGTGCAGGCGCTGGGGAAGACGGACGTCCTCGTCTCGGTGAAAGGCGCCGAGGTCGACCCAGCTGTCCAGCTCGGCTCCACGACGGGGGTCGAGTATTTCCCCCAGCGGGTGCTCCAGGAGGTGGAGTACGAACTGACCAGTCACGACAACCTGATCGACGGCGTGGCGCCTGCGATTGTTGAGTCGCTTGCCGTTCAGAATCTGACCACGCGCCAGAACGAGCCGCGCGTGACCCTGTTTGCGAGTACCCAGTCGCATCTCGCTGCGTTCGGGGACATTCGCCGGTCGAGCGACGGCGAGACGCAGTACCTGAACGACCTGCGCGCCGGCGAGGTCTACCTCAACAGCGACGCCGCCGACGAGCTGCAGGCGCACCCGGGCGACGCGCTCAGGCTCTTTGCCGAGGGCGACAGCTTCAGCGGGCGCGTTCGCGCGATCGTCGATTACAAGGGCACCGGAACCGACGGCGCCGCGCTGATCATGCCGCTGGAGGCGGCGCAGGCCGTACTCCACCGGCCGGGCGAGATCAGATACGTGATGATCTCCAACCGAGGTGGCGAGCTCGGCGGCGTCGGCTTGACCGACCGGGTGATCGCAACCGTCAACCCGACGCTGAAGCCGTTCGGCCTCGAGGCAGATCCCGTCAAGCAGGACGCACTCGACCGCGCCAACGCCGAGGGCAACGCGTTCATGAGCCTATTCACGACGTTCGGCAGCTTCTCGATCTTCGCCGGCGCGATGCTGATCTTCCTGATCTTCGTGATGCTGGCGGCCGAGCGGCGCGGTGAGCTCGGGATCGCGCGGGCAGTGGGCACCCGGCGCGGCCACCTCGTCCAGATGTACCTGTACGAGGGCATGGCCTACGACCTGATCGCGGCCGCGGTCGGTGCGCTCCTTGGGGTGCTCGTGGCCTTCGGCATGGTCTTCGTCCTAGCCGCCGCGCTCGATTTCACCGGCCTGCAGATCGAGCACGACGCACGCCCCCGCAGCCTGGTCGTCGGCTACACCCTCGGGGTCCTGCTCACGTTCGTGATCGTGACCGTGTCGGCCTGGCGGGTCAGCCGGCTGAACATCGTCTCGGCGATCCGCAACACGCCGGAACCTCTCGTGAGGAAGTCGCGCAAGCGGCGCTGGATTCCCGGGACGCTCGCTGTCCTCCTCGGAGCCGCGTTGACAGCAAGCGGGGTGTCCTCAGCCGACGCGGCGGGCTTCATGCTCGGCGTCTCGCTCGTGATCCTCGGCGCGGTCCCGCTGGTACGGGCCGCCGGGCTCTCGGAGCGAATCACCTTCACCGCTGCGGGACTCATGATGGTCGTCTTCTGGATGCTCCCGTTCGACTGGGTGGAGACCCTCGCCGGCAAGCAGCTGAGCTGGGGCTTCGGCGTTTGGATCATGGCCGGCATCTTCGTCGTGCTCGGAGCGGCGTGGACGCTGATCTACAACGCGGACATCCTCCTCGGAGGCCTCACGCGCACGCTCGGGCGTGCCCGTGGGCTCGCACCCGTGCTTCGGATGGCGGTCGCCTATCCGCTGCGGAACCGCTTCCGCACGGGCGTCACGTTCGCGATGTTCACCCTTGTCGTCTTCACCCTCGTGGTCGGCGCGGTGATCACCGGGTCGTTCGTCCAGGCGAACCAGCAACTCGACCGCTTCGGCGGCGGCTTCGACATCAGAGCCCAGGCGTCGCCGACCAACCCGGTGTCCGGGATGAATGGTGCGATCCGGCGTGCTCCGGGTCTCGATCCGAGCCAGTTCACGGTCGTTTCGGAGCAGTCGTTCCTCGCGGCCAAGGTGCGGCAAATCGGCCGCTACGAGAACAAGCGGTTCGAAGACTATGGGCTGCGCGGCCTCGACCAGGCCTTCCTCCGCAACACGACGTTCACGATGGCCGCGAAGGCGCGCGGCTACGACAGCGCGGCTGACGTCTGGCAGGCGATCGCCGACAAGCCGGGGCTGGCCGTCGTCGACGGGATCGTGGCTCCGAGGCGCGACAACTGGAGCGCCGGCGCAGTGCCGCCGGACTTCAAGCTGAAGGGTTTCGTGGTCGAAGACGGCGTCTTTGACCCGATTCCCGTCGCAACGCGCGATCCCCAAACGGGAAAGACCCTGACGCTGACGGTGATCGGCGTGCTGGAGGACGGCGCCCCGGAGGCGATGTACGGGATTTCGACCTCCCAGAAGACGCTCGCCGCGGCGTATGGGCACCGCGTGCGGCCGACCGCCTACTACTTCCAGCTTGCCCCCGGCCTGGACGCTCGAGCGACGGCACCCAAGCTCGAGTCGGCCTTCATGGCGAACGGCCTCGAGGCCGACGCGATCAAGCAGATCGTCAAGGATGCCCTCGACGTTCAGACGACGTTCAACCGCCTGATCGAGGGCTTCATGGGGCTCGGCCTGATCGTCGGCATCGCCGCGCTCGGCGTGATCAGCGCCCGGGCGGTGGTCGAGCGGCGACAGCAGATCGGCATCCTCAGGGCACTCGGATTCCGCAAGCAGATGATCCAGCTGAGCTTCCTGATCGAGTCTTCGTTCATCTCCCTGTCGGCGATTTTCGTCGGCACAGGGCTTGGACTGATCTGCGCCAACAACGTCATAAACGACGTGGCGAGCCAGGCGAGCTGGCAGGACCTGGCCATGGATGTGCCGTGGCTCCACCTAACGGTGATCTTCACCGTCGTCTACGCAGCGGCGCTCATCGCCACGCTCGCGCCGGCGGTCCGCGCATCCCGCATCTACCCGGCGGAGGCGTTGCGGTATGAGTAACGCTCGCTGAAGGTTCTCGTCGTCAACGCCGGCTCCACGAGCCTCAAGCGCCACCTCGTCGAAGGCGGGGTGGCGCACGCTGTTGACGACTACGCGGCGGCCGACGCGGTCGGGCACCGCGTCGTGCACGGCGGTGAACGCTTCGTCGAGCCGGCGCTGATCGACCGCGACGTGGTTGCTGCGATCGAGGAGCTGCGTCCACTCGCTCCGCTCCACAACGAGCCGGCGCTGAAGGCGATCCAGGCCGCTCGTGCGGCGCTGCCCGACGCGCCGCACGTCGCCGTCTTCGACACTGCCTTCCATTCGTCGATGCCGGACGAGGCAGCGACCTACGCGATCCCGCGGCACTGGCGAGAAGATTGGGGGATCCGCCGGTACGGCTTCCACGGGATCGCCGTGCAGTCGGTAATGGCGCAGCTCGAGGCCGAACGGGTCGTCGTCTGTCACCTCGGCGGCGGCTGCTCCGTCACAGCCGTGTTCCACGGCCGCTCGGTGGACACGTCGATGGGCTTCAGCCCGCTCGAGGGCGTGCCGATGGCGACGCGCTCCGGTTCGATCGACCCGGGCGCGCTGATCTACCTCCTGAGGCAACGCGGCTTAACCGTGGAGGAACTGGACGAGTCCCTCGAACACGAATCCGGCCTCGCCGCACTCGGCGGGCTCGACACTTCACTCGGCTTCGCGGTCTACACGTACAGGATTGCCGGCGCCGTCGCCCACATGGCCATGGCTCTCGGGGGCCTCGACGCGCTCGCCTTCTCCGGCGGGGTCGGTGAGAACCGCCAAGACGTGCGGAACGCGATTGCCGGCCGGCTGCGCTTCCTCGGGGACTTCACGGTGGACGTCGTCCCGGCTCGCGAAGAGCTGGTGATCGCCAAGGCCGTTGAGATGCTCCTGGCCTAGCTCGGCCAGGCAAACGCCCGCTCGGCGAACCGCACCGAGCCCTCGACCAGGGGTTCCCACGCCTCGGCGGCCGTCCAGATCGTCTCGTCCTCGGCGCTTCGATTCAGCAGCACGGAGGGCACGCCTTCGAAGACAAACACTGCCTCTTGCTCGGTGAGGAACACCTCGTGGCTCTCCAATCCGAGGTCGGCGGGATCGAACGGCGGGCCCTGAGCGAGAAGCGACTCGGCCTTCGGTTTCGCACCATGCTTGAGCGGAATCACGAGCGCCAGCCGCTCCGACGGCCGCGTGTCGTGACGAACCGCGGCGAGCCGCGAGGCTAGCTCTGACACGATCCCCGGTTGGGCGACGCCTGCGATCCGGAGTGGGCCTTCGGCGCCGAGATCGACGATCAAGGTCGGGCGGTCTTGCAGCCGCTCATGGCTGCCTCGCGCGACGCGGAAGCCGGAGATGTCCCTGTACGGGAAAGCATGCGACATCGCCGAGCCGCCGTTCCGGCCTTCGAGCAGCAGCGCATCGGCGCCGAGCTCGAGGCGGCCAGAACCAGGCGACCCGTCGGGCTCCTGCCAGGAGACGGCATAGGTCATATGCATGTCCCCATCGTCGCTTCGCGCAAGTGCGGCCGCTTCCGTACTTTCCCGTGGGGCCTATCGGCGCGTCTTCGGATCTCGCCGCCCGGCGCCGAGCGGACATAGACCGCGCGTCGGTGAGTGGGTCCGTACTTTCCCGCTTCGCTAATCGGCGAAGCCGCCGATGTCGCGGAAGCCAATTGAGGCGAGGATGAGCGCTGAGACACAAGGAGGCTTGCGATGACCATCTCGAAGGATTTCCGCTTTCCGGTCTCCGTCAGCTGGCCGGGTCACCAACTTGCTTGTGCGAGGGCGCCGGGCGTCGAGAAGATCGACATTGCCGTGCCGCCGGAGTTCAACGGACCGGGCGGGTACTGGAGCCCCGAGCAGCTGCTCGTGGCGTCGGCCGCGAGCTGCTTCGCCGTCACGTTCGCCGCGATTGCGGAGCAGCGCGGGATCCCGATCAACTCGCTGAACGTGTCGGGAACGGGTCACATCGGACATCGCGACGACGGCCGAACCGGGTTCGTCGCAGTCGAGGTGACTCCGCGACTCGAAACCGAGCCCGATTGCGTCGCCGCTGCCGAGCGAACTGCCCGCGCGTGCCACTGCCTCGTCACCGAGGCGCTCGACGTGCCCGTGCACGTCGTTCCCCTGGTGACCGCCGTCGAACCGGTATCGGTCTAGCTGATCGCTGGTGCTCAACGTTCTCCGCGCTTCTGTTCGGCAGCACCGACCGAACGCCGTCGAAGACGAACACGTCCCCGTGCTCGGCGAGGAACACGTCGTGGCTGTGGAGCCGGAGCCCGAGGGCGACACGATGCCCGGCTGAGCAACGCCGGCGATCCGGAGAGACCGCCAGCGAAGTCGACGATCCAGGTGGGTCCGACCTGCATACACCATGCCGTGATGGTCGCTCCCATGCGCTCAGCCGCCTCCGTAGTTTCCCGCGGCGAGGATCGGCGGCACCGCCGATGACCCAAGCGCGTCCTGAGGAGAGCGTGTTTAGCTAACGAGCTAACAAGGCTGTAAGTGCACGGAACGTCTGCACAACTCACCGGGAGGTGGAGCGATGAAAGGCAGAAGGTTGTGGGCGATCGGCGGGTTCATTTCCGGCGCGGTGCTGATCGTGTTCGGAGTTGGCGCCCTAGTCCTGGGCATCAACGGCTATCAGACGGTTCAGGACGAGCTCAACAAGGAGTACATCGTCGGCGGCTCGGACATGTCGCCGGACGAGATCAAGGCGGCGGCAGAGGAGGCCCAGCTACCAAGCTCGATCAACCTGCCGACGTGCGATGTGGTCGACAAGGAGATCGACACCGGCACGGAGGCGCGCTGCTTCGCCCAGTACATGCGCATTCACGCGCTGGAAAGTTCGGGTGGCCTGACCTATGCACAGATGGGTCGGTTCCAGTCGGCGGCCAAGCCGGACGATCCCGCAGGAACGAGCGACGAGTCGGCGGCCGCCAAGGACAAGAGCGGCCAACCGATTTCGAACGGAGCTAGGAATACGTGGGTGACCGAGACAGCGCTGGCGACCGCCCTGAATGTCTCCTACATGGCCCAGCAGATCTCGATCTTCGGCATCGTCGTCGGAATCGCGCTAATCCTGACCGGTATCGGCCTAGTCATCCTCGCGTTCGCGGTGTTCGGCCGCGCGCGAGAGGCGACAGCCGCGGCCGAGACGACCGCCCCGGCCTCGACCACAGGCTGATGCGCGTCGAACGAGCAGCGACATTCCTGAGGGGAGGGGCGGCTGTCGCCGCACCTCCCCGTTGACGGCGGATCGGCGGCTCGTCTAGCGGCAAGACCCCGGAAAACGGCGGCCGTCGGGCCGCTTCTCGTTCGTAGAGTGGGCCGGTGAACGTAGCGACGGTCTTCTTCGCCGCGCTCGTGACCGCGCTCGCGACGGGCCTCGGCGCGCTGCCGCTCTTGCTCGGACGGCGGATCGAGGGCCCTGGGCTCGGCGTTGCGACCGCCGTCGCGGCCGGCTTCATGGTCGGTGCCAGCGTCGGGCTGTTCCGGGAGGGCGTCGGCACGAGCCTCGGCAGGACGGTCATGGGAGCGGTGCTCGGCGTGGTGTTCATCCTCGTCACGAGCGGGCTACTGGAGCATCACCGGCACCTCGAGTTCGGCGCGCTCCGCGGCGCCGACGCGCGCGGCGCGCTGATGATCGTCGGCGTGATGACGCTGCACTCGTTCACGGAGGGAATCGGAGTCGGCGTCTCCTTCGGCGACGGGGCGGCGCTCGGTGTGCTGATCGCCACGGCGATCGCTGTGCACAACATCCCGGAAGGCCTCGCTATCAGCCTCGTTCTCGTTCCGCGCGGCGTCTCGGTGGCGCGGGCGGCTGCTTGGAGCGTGTTCTCGAGCTTGCCACAGCCGCTGATGGCCGTTCCGGCCTACCTCCTAGTCGAGTGGTTCAAGCCCTTGCTCCCTGTCGGACTTGGCTTCGCCGCCGGGGCCATGATCTGGATGGTGGCCGCACAGCTTCTTCCGGATGCGCTCCGCACGAGCCCGCCTGCTCCCGTTGCGGCGGCGTTGAGCGTTGCCGCCGCCGCGATGATCGCCCTGCAGGTCTTGCTACTGGGCTGAGAACGCCTGCGCGCGAGGCGGCGCTATCCCGGCTCGTCGAGCATGCCGTGAGCTAGCGCGTAGCGCACGAGCTCGGCACGGGTGGAGATTCGAAGCTTCTGCATGATGTGAGCGCGGTGCGTCTCGACCGTCCGCACCGAGAGATAGAGCTCGCCCGCGATCTCCTGGTTCGTGTGGCCCAGTGCAAGCAGCCGCAGGATCTCGTGCTCTCGTTCGGACAGTGGATCCTCTTCCGCTCTGGCCCGCTCGTCCGCGTCGGCAGCCACGAGGCGGGCACCGAGCACGGGATGGACATACCGACCGCCCTGCGCCACCTCGCGCACAGCTCCGACCACTTCGGCGTCGGCCGCTTCCTTGAGCACGTAGCCGCTCGCGCCTGACGCGAACGCCTCGCGGACGTACGCAGCATCGTCCTGCATCGAGAGCACGAGGATCTTGCTCTCGGGCGATTCCCTCAGGAGGTCGGGAATCGCCTCGAGACCGCTGCGTCCAGGCATGACCACGTCCAGCAGGATCACGTCCGGCTTCTGAGCTCTGGCCTCGAACACAGCCTCTCGTGCGTCGCCAGCCTCGGCTACCACCTCGATGTCTTCCTCGGCATCGAGCAGGAGCCGGAGTCCCGTTCGGACGACCGCATGATCGTCGACGACGATGGTCCGGATGCTCATCGGCTCGGCACCTCGACTGCGATCGTCGTACCCTCGCCGGGTCGCGATTCGACCGACAATTGGCCGTCTACGAGCGCGATCCGCTCGCG
This sequence comes from Gaiellaceae bacterium, assembly GCA_035311205.1. Taxonomy (GTDB): domain Bacteria; phylum Actinomycetota; class Thermoleophilia; order Gaiellales; family Gaiellaceae; genus JACDAN01. The sequence continues at coordinate 9,453 of DATGDB010000059.1, forward strand.
CATTCCGAGGAGGCCGAGCCGCTCGTCGCGCATGTCCTCGGGATCGAACCCTCGACCATCGTCCTCGATCACAGCAACGACACGGTCGCCTTTCCTGGTCAGCACGACGCTCACCGTCCCGGCCTGCGCATGCTTGATGACGTTCGTGAGCGCTTCCTGGACGATGCGGTACAGAGCCGTCTCGGTCTCCGCGGGGAGTCGTGAATCGCCGAGGGCGGCCTCGACGTGCATGCGGATACCCGTCTGCTCGGCGAAGGTCTCGGCCAGCCGCTGCAGCGCAGCGATGAGCCCGAAGTCGTCGAGCGCCTTCGGCCGAAGCTCGACGGCGAGCCGACGGACGTCCTGCAGCGTGCCGACGACGAGCTCGCGCAACTCGAGCACGGACCGACGTACGTCCTGGCCGTTGCCCGCCTCCTCGATCGCCTTCAGCCCGAGCAGAATCGACGTCAACGCTTGACCTGTCTCGTCATGCAGCTCGCGGGCAAGACGTTGGCGCTCGAGCTCCTGACCTGCCACGACACGACGTAGAGCGTCTTTCGCAACACGCTCGGACAGGTCGATCGCGACGGCCGCGCGCTCCCCAAATGCCTCGGCGATGCGGAGGTCTTCGTCCGTGAAGCGAGCATCCGTGTCTTCCTTGTCCTGCGCGACGAGAACGCCGATTGGCCGGTCGCGAACGACGAGCGGGACCCACATGCCTGTTCTCGCTCCCATTTTCCGCGCGGTTGCCTGATCCACCTCTGGATCGTCGAGCAGCGAGTCGACACGCTCGCTCCGGCGACGTTCCAGAACCCGCGCTGTTTTCGATTTCATCGGGTCGAGCCTGATCCCTGCCAGCTGCTCGGCGCCGTCCCCGGCGATGGTCTCGATCAGGACCACGCCGTCCGGCTGCGGCCTCGCGATGAACACGATTCGCGCGTCGATAAGCTCCCGAAGACGGCTGACCACCAGCTCGAGCAGCTTGGGCAGCTCGATCTCCGTCGATAGGGCGTTCCCGACGTCGGTTAGGGACTGGAGCTGCTCCAGCCAGCGGGTGGCAGATTCGTAGAGCCGCGCGTTCTCGATCGCGACGGCTGCCTGCCCGGCCAGCAGCTGGACGATCTCCTGGTCCTCTTCGGTGAACGCGCTGCCGCCGGCCTTTTCCGTGAGGTAGAGGTTTCCGTACGCGACACCGCGCAGCAGGACCGGCACGCCGAGGAAGGTCCGCATCGGTGGGTGATTCGGCGGGAATCCCACCGACCGGGGATCAGTCCCGAGGTCATCGAGGCGAAGCGGCGTCGCGTCACGGATCAGGACGCCGAGGATCCCGCGGCCTCGAGGGAGGTCGCCGATGGCTTCCTTCGCCGCTTCGTCGATGCCGGTGACTACGAAGCGCTCAAGCTCCTGCCGGCTGGGATCGATGACGCCTAGCGCGGCGTACCGAGCTCCCGTCAACGAAGCAGCCGACTCGACGATGCGCTGCAGGACGGCGTCGAGCGAAAGCTCCGAGGATACGGCGATCGCCGCGTCCAGGACCGCGCGCAACCGCTCTTGATCGGTCTGCGGCATGCCAGAGGCAATGGTAGGCGGGCGTCAGGCGCGGTTCGCCGGCTTCGGCAGCGGCTCGATCGCCTCGAGCGCGCGCTCGATCTCGGCGTCCGGGAGCGCGAAGTCCTCCAGCTTCCCGGAGAAGTACGCGTCGTAGGCGCCCAGGTCGAAGTGGCCGTGGCCCGAGAGGTTGAAGAGGATGGTCAGCTCGCGGCCGTCCTCGTCCGCAGCAGCCGCCGCCCGCACGACGCCGTGGATGGCGTGCGCCGCTTCGGGCGCCGGGATGATCCCCTCGCTGCGGGCGAACTGAACGGCGGACGCGAAGACCTCCGTCTGCGGATACGCCTCCGCCCGGACGAGGCCGTCCAGAACGAGCTGGGAGATGAGCGGCGCGACGCCGTGGTAGCGAAGACCGCCTGCGTGGATTCCGGCCGGCACGAAATCGTGGCCCAGCGTATGCATCGGGACGAGCGGCGTCAGCTGCGAGGTATCGCCGAAGTCGTAGGCGAACGGCCCTCGTGTCAGCGTCGGGCAGGCCTCGGGCTCGCAGGCGAGGACGTCGATCTCACGGCCGGCGATCTTCTCCCGCATGAACGGGAACGCGAGTCCTGCGAAGTTCGAGCCGCCGCCCACGCACCCGGCGATCAGGTCGGGGAAGGCGCCGGCCTGCTCCATCTGGGCGAGGGCCTCCTGCCCGATGACGGTCTGGTGCATAAGCACGTGGTTCAGGACGCTGCCGAGCGAGTAGGCCGTGTCCTCGCGCCTCGCCGCATCCTCTACCGCCTCCGAGATCGCGATGCCGAGACTCCCCGGAGTGTCGGGCATCTCTTCGAGGATCGCGCGCCCGGCCTGCGTGTCATCCGAGGGGCTCGGGACGACCTCCGCACCCCACGTCTGCATCATCGAACGGCGGTAGGGCTTCTGCTCGTAGGAGACCTTGACCATGTAGACCTTGCACTCGAGCTCGAAGAGCCGGCAGGCAAGAGCAAGGGCGCTCCCCCACTGGCCCGCGCCGGTCTCCGTGGAGATCCGGGTGCGGCCCTCCTGCTTCACGTAGTACGCCTGGGCGACGGCGGTGTTCGGCTTGTGGC
>DATGDB010000060.1:0-16877 GCA_035311205.1 Gaiellaceae bacterium
CGACCACGCCTGGGCCTGGCCGATGCACCGCCGCTACCGGCGGCTGATCGACTCCACGTTCGCCGACATGAAGAACCAGTCGATTCGCGGCCAGGCCTCGCCGGTCTACGCCGCCGAGTTCCTCAAGGAGTTCGCCGGTGACGGGCCTTGGGCGCACATCGACATGGCCGGCCCTGGTTTCCTGCGGTGGGCCCGGCCGGACTACTTCCCGCACGCCGGAGGGACCGGCTACGGGGTCAGGCTGATCGCGGAGCTGGCGCGGTCACTGGCGTGACGCCGAACTACGACCTCTCGGAGGAGCACGAGCTCATCCGCCGGACGGTGCGCGACTTCTCGGTCGAGCGAGTCATGCCCGTGGCGGAGGAGCTCGACCGCGAGCACCGATTCCCCTACGACCTCGTGCGCGAGCTTGCCGAGCTCGGGCTGATGGGGATGACGATCCCCGAGGAATACGGCGGGGCCGGCACCGACACGCTCTCGTACGCCATCGCCGTCGAGGAGCTGACTCGAGTGGACTCATCGGTCGCGATCACCGTCGCCGCCCACCACTCGCTCGGGACGCTGCCGATCTTCCTGTTCGGAAACGAGGAGCAGAAGCGCGAGTGGCTGCCGCCGCTGGCGTCGGGCGAGAAGCTCGCCGCGTTCGGCCTGACCGAGCCGGACGCGGGATCCGACGCCGGGGCGACCCGCACCCGTGCCGATCTTCGCGACGGAGAGTGGGTGATCAACGGCTCCAAGATGTTCATCACGAACGCCGGGACAGACATCACGGCATGCGTGACGATCACCGCGGTCACCGGCGAGGACGAGATCTCCAACATCATCGTCCCCAACGGCGTCGAGGGGTACGAGATCGCGCCGCCGATGCAGAAGGTCGGCTGGCGCGCCTCCGACACGCGCGAACTGTCGTTTCGGGACGTGCGCGTCCCGGAGGCGAACCTGCTCGGGCCGCGCGGCAAGGGCTTCCAGCAGTTCCTGGAGATCCTCGACGGCGGGCGGATCTCGGTTGCGGCCATGGGCGTCGGCCTCGCGCAGGGCGCGTACGACCTGGCCTTCCAGTACGCGAAGGACCGCCGGCAGTTCGGGAGGCCGATCGCGGAGTTCCAGTCGGTGCAGTTCACCCTCGCGGACATGGCGACGGAGATCGAGGCCGGTCGGTCGATGGTCTACAAGGCCGCGTGGCTGAAGGATCAGGGCCGGGCGTTCGGGAAGGAGGCCGCGATGGCGAAGCTCTACACGGGCGAGCTCTCGAACCGCGCCGCGAACGCCGCGCTCCAGATTCACGGCGGCTACGGGTTCATGGACGAGTTCCCGATCTCGAGGCTCTATCGCGACCAGAAGATCCTGGAGATCGGCGAGGGCACGAACGAAGTCCAACGGATGGTGATCGCCAAGCACCTGGGCCTCTAAGGGCACGGCCAGGGACAGTCCCTGGACGCGCCCTGCAGGGCCACGGGACAGCACGCCGAAGCCAGACTGAAGTCTGGCACCGGATTTCGCGAGCTCAGTGTTAGGGTGAACGGGACATGCTTTTCCGCCAGTTCGTCGACGACGACCTGGGCTGTGCCTCCTATCTGATAGGCAACGAGGACTCGGGAGAAGCGGTCGCCGTCGACCCGGCCTACGCCGTCGAGCAGTACCTCGAGCAGGCGGAGCGGGATGGCGTCCGGATCCTCCGCGTGCTCGAGACGCACACCCACGCCGACCACGTGTCCGGCCACGGCCGGCTGGCGCTAGACCACGGCGTGCCGGTCTCGATCCACCCCGCGGCCGAGCCGGAGTTTCCCTTCGACGCCCTGGAAGACGGCGGGACGATCGAGCTCGGCCCTGTCTGTCTCCGCGTGCTCCACACGCCCGGCCACAGGCCGGAGCACTGCTGCTTCGAGGTGATCGACCGTGAGCGTGGCGACGAGCCGTGGCTGACGCTGACGGGAGACTCCCTGTTCGTCGGCGACGCCGCGCGGCCCGATCTCGCCTCCGAGGCGGCGGAGGGCGCGCACGGCCTCTACCGCAGCCTCCAGCGGCTCATGCAGCTCGAGGACGGCGTGGAAGTCTATCCCGGCCATGTCTCGGGCTCGCTGTGCGGAACGGGCATGAGCTCGAAGGCGTCCTCGACGATCGGCTTCGAGCGGCGCTTCAACCAGAAGCTGCGGATGACGGACGAGGACGAGTTCGTCGCCGAGGCGATCAAGACGGGCGTCCGCCCTCCCAACATGGACCGGATCGTCGAGCTGAACCGCGGGGCGTTCGTCGGTGCGCCTAAGCCCCTCGATGAGCTGAACGGCGGCGGCTCAGGGGCGGTTCTCGACGTCCGTTCAGCGGACGAGTTCGCCGCCGGACACGCACGCGGCGCCCTCAGCGTGCCCGTCGACGGCGGCAACTTCGCGACGAAGGCGGCGTTCGTGCTGCCGCTCGACGAGCGCGTCGTCATCCACGCCGCCGACGCCGGCGAGGCCCAGCGCGCAGCCACAGGCCTCAGGGCAGTCGGCATCTTCGATCTGGCCGGCTATCTGGTCGGCCCACCCAGGGAAGAGCGCACGGCTCCCGTTGAGCTCGACGAGCTCCGGCGCCTAGTCAAAGACGACGCCGTCGAGTTGCTGGACGTCCGCGAGCCGCACGAGCGGGACGAGGGCTACATCCCCGGCAGCCGCAACATCCCCTACCGGCTCGTGCGTGAGTGGGCCGACGATCTCCAAGGCGGAAAGCCCGTCGTGACCATCTGCTCGAGCGGCCCGCGCGCCGGAGTGGCCGCCAGCGTGCTGACCGCGTCAGGCGTCGACGCGAGACCGGTGCTTCACGGCGGCATCCCCGACTGGGAAGGCGAAACGGTCAGCTTCAGGCGCTGCGGCTCTTAGCAGTCAGCGACTCCGCCTCATCGAGGTAGGCCCGGGCTCGGGCCTCGCGGAAGAACTCGATCGTCGCTGAGAGGTCGTCAGTCAGTCCGTCTTTCGCGGCGAGCAGTTGCGCCTCGGCCTCGAACGCCCTCGCGGTCATCCCGTGAAAGATTGCGGCGGCAGCGAGAGGGTCTTCGCGCCCAAGTGCGAGGCCGGAATCACGCCACGGAGTCGGCGTCGGCGCGCTTTCCGCGACGGCCTCGAGCTCCTGCAAGCGGCCGACGCCGGCGAGCGCGACGGCAGCGTCCCAGAACCAATCGTGCGCGACGCGCAAGCTGGCTCGCCGGGAGAGGTCGACGAGCTCGAGCGCTAGCGAGTCGGCTCCAGACTGGCCCGTAGACCGGAGCACGCGCATGTGGAATGCAAGAGCTGGGATAAGAACCTGTGGGTCGGCCGCGACGCGTGCACGTTCGAGGCAGACTGAACTCTCGTCATGCGCGCCGGCGGCGTCGCCCCGGCCAAGCAGGACTCGGGAGCGGAAACACCGCCAGGCCGACTCGAGGTAGTGGCCTTGTCGCGCCCGCGCGTCGGCAATCCAGCGATCGGCCATCTCCAGCACGTCGTCCCACCGTCCATCGATGTACAGGAGCCTGACCTCCTGGCTGTCGTGCCAGCGGAGAAAGTCGATACCGCCGAAGCGCTTCCATGCCTCCTTCATGCGCCTCGTCGCCTCGGACGCTTTCGCAAGGTCGCCCAGGTTGTAATAGCCATCGGCGACGTTGTTCAAGGGGCGCTGGACCTCGGGCGAGTTCAACTGCTCGAAGAGCGCAATGCTCTCCTCGAGAGCATCGAACCCCCAAGGATCGCCCTTCACCGTCCGCCACGAACCGCTCGCGCTCAAAATCCGAGCACGAACTTCCTTGAGATCCAGCTCGTCGGCCATCGCGAGCGCTTCTCGCTCGAACTGCTCGGCAAGGTCTTCATCACGGTTCCCGAGCCAGTGCAGCCTGAAGAGGCCCGCGTAGACACGGGCCTTCGACTCGGAGAGCGGGAGCTCCTCGGCCAGCTCGCGAGCTCGCTCCGTGCTCGGGAGGACGTCGTCGCCCCGTCCGAGGTTCCAGAAGCCGTCGGCTCGCATCAGCTCCGCTTCAGCCGCTCCCTCGACGTCGCCGACGGCAAGCAGGGCGTCTCGAGCGAACGTCAGCTCGTCCACGTCCCAGACGTCGTCGCCGAACCGAGCCGCTGCCGCGGCGAGGAGAAGCCGCGGCCGATCCGGATCGTCTTCGGGCCACAGCTCGAGCGCGTTGTCGTAGGCGCGCGCCGCCGCGGCGAAGGCGTTGAGCGAGGCTGTGCGATCGCCGGCGTCGCGCAGAGCCAGCCGCGTCGCACGGACGAGCTCGTCTGTGCCGCCACTGCGGGCACGCGCGATCTCGAGTGCGCTCAGGTAGTGATGAGCGCGCAGCTCGGCGTAGTCCTCGGGGCGCCCGAATGACTCGATCCACTGGGCCGCGCGCTGATGCTTCTCGGCCCGGTCGACTCTCGGGATCTGCCCATAGGCCACGTCCCGGACGAGTGTGTGCGCAAACGAGTACTGGGTGTCGCCCTCGATCGACGAGCGCCGCTCGCGGCGGATGAACTCCCGCCGTCCGAGTCGGTGGAGCGGCTCCTCGAGCTCGTGGGTCGCGCTGCCGCCGATCGCCGCCAGCGCTCCGGGCCAGAACACCTTGCCCACAACCGCTGCATCCTGGAGCAGCGTCTTCTCGTCTTCCGCGAGCGCGTCGAGCCGCGCGGCAATCAGCCCGTGGACGGACTCGGGCAGCGGCAGCTCGCCGTCTGCGCCCTCAGTCGCGATCCGCGCGAATTCCTCAGCGTAGAGCGGGTTGCCGCCGGCGCGCTCGAGCAATCGGGTTTGAACCTCGGCCGGAAGAACCGCGCGGTCGAGGAGCTCATGGAGCAGCTTCGCCGTTTCGTCCTCGGAAAGCGGCGAAAGCGAGATCGTCGCGGCGTTCGGCTTGCCGCCGCCCCATCCCGAACGACGCGCGAGCAGCTCGGGCCTGGCGGTGGCGACGACGAGGAGCGGGACGGCACCCGCCCAGTCGACGAGATAGTCGACGAAGTCGAGCAGGCCCTCGTCCGCCCAGTGCAGGTCTTCGAACACGAGGACGAGCGGATCGAGCTCGGCGAGCCCTTCGAAGAAACGCCTCCAGGCGGCGAAGCTCTCCGTGCGGCGATCCGCGCCGAGCTCCCCTGGGTCGCCGAGACCAAGGAGCGGTCGGAGCTGACTCCTCACCCATTCCGCTTCCTTCGCATCGGGCACTGCTTCGTCGACGACCATCTGGAGCTTGGCGTTCGCGCGCTCCTCCGGCTCGCCCTCGAGTATTCCAGCGTGAGCCTTGAGGACCTCGCCGAGGGCCCAGAAAGCGCCTTCACCGTAGGGAAGACACCTGCCCTGTCGCCAATAGATGAGGTCAGGCTGGGCCTCCACCGATGCGAAGAGCTCGTGCACGAGCCGGCTCTTCCCGATCCCGGGAACACCGACGAGCGTCAGAAGCTGCGGTGCATTCTCGCCTCGCACTCGAGCCAATGTGTCGACCAGCAGATCGAGCTCTCGCTCGCGCCCGATCAGCGCGGTGCGCGGCTCGAAGCTCACGTCTGCGCCGTATCGGGACCGCGCCTGGATCGCCTCCCAGACGGGCACCGGTGCCGCCTTCCCTTTGGCTTGGACCGCCGGCAGCTCCCGGTACTCGATCACGCGCGACGTGGCGTTGTAGGTCGTCTCGCCGACAAGGACGCCGTTCACCGGCGCCGCCGTCTGCAGGCGCGACGCGGTGTTGACGACGTCGCCCGCAACGATGCCCTGCTCGGCGCCGGGTTGCGGATCGAGAGAGACGAGCACCTCGCCGGTGTTGACCGCGACCCGGACCTCGAGCTCGCCCTCCTCCTGGATCCAGTCCCGAATCGCGAGCGCCGCGCGGACCGCGCGTTCCGGGTCGTCCTCGTGCGCAACCGGGGCGCCGAAGACCGCCATGACCGCGTCGCCGATCAACTTCTCAACGGTGCCGCCGCGTCGTTCGAGCTCGGACCGGAGCCGCTCGTGGAAAGGCCGCAGCATCGCCTCGACGTCCTCCGGGTCGAGCGCCTCGGCGCGGGATGTGAAGCCGACGAGGTCGGCGAAGACGATGCTCACGACCTTGCGCTCGCGGCGCCGAGGGATGCTCACACCGCCGAGTCTACGAGCCGAAAGGCCGGTAGACGGCGCCGCACACCGCCCCCGGCCTCTCGCTCTTCACAAGACGGCCAGGTCGAGGTTGTTCTTCCTATTTCAGCCGCTCGACGGTGTAGCCCCAGCTGCGCATCTCCTCGAGCAGCACCGCGCAGTGCTCCTGATCGCGCGTGATCAGCGTCAGCTCCACCTCGGTCTCGGCGACCGGAAGATCCATCCCCTCGCGGTGGTGCTCCACTGAAACGACGTTGCCGCGCGCCTCTGCGATCAGCGAGAGCAGCCGGACGAGCTCGCCGGGCCGGTCCGGGATCTGCGTGCGGATGACCAGGTAGCGCCCACCGAGGGTGAGCACGTGGCGCATCACGGAGATCAGGAGCGTTGGGTCGATGTTGCCGCCGGAGAGCACGATCGCAACCGGTCCCGAGCCACCGACCTTGTCCGAGAGGAGAGCCGCCACACCGACGGCCCCGGCGCCCTCCACGACGAGCTTCGTTCGCTCCAGCAGCAGAACGATCGCCTCGCTGATCGACTCGTCGTCGACGTCGACCATGTCGTCGAGGACGTCGTCGAGGATCGACATGGTCAGCTCGCCGGGGCGCTTCACCAGGACGCCGTCGGCGATCGTGTAGCCGGAGAGCCCTGCCTGGACGCCCACGAGCCGGAGATCCGGGCGGTTCGCCCGCAGGGCGAGAGCGATCCCCGAGGCGAGCCCGCCGCCGCCCACCGGAATGACGACCGTCTCGGCTTCCGGCTCCTGTTCCGCGAGCTCGAGTCCGACCGTTCCCTGTCCGGCGATAACCGCCGGATCCTCGAAGGGATGGATGAACGTCGCGCCCGTCTCCTCCACATGGGCCATGGCCGCGGCGAGCGCCTCCTCGAACCCGGCGCCCTCCATGATCAGCTCCGCCCCGTACGTGCGGCAGGCCTCGACCTTCGCCATCGGCGCGTCCTGCGGCACGTAGATCCGCGCGGGAATCCCCGCCGCGCGCGCGGCCCAGGCGACCGCCTGCCCGTGGTTGCCGGCACTCGCTGCGACCACCCCGGCCGCCCGTTCCTGCGGTGTGAGCGTGGAGATCCGGTTGAAGGCGCCACGGACCTTGAACGCGCCGGTGCGCTGGAGGTTCTCCGCTTTCAGCGAGACCTCGCGGCCGGTGATGCGGGAAAGGGTCTCGGAGCCGTAGACGGGCGTCTCCCGCGCCACCCCGGTCAGCCGCTCGCGGGCTTCGAGGATGTCAGCGAGGCTGGGAGCCGTCCCCGTTTTCAACCTTGAACACCGTCCGAAGTATCTCTTTCACAGCCGTCAGCGGGTCGAGCTCGCGGCGCTGCACCTCGTCCAGCAGGCGGCGGAGCTCGGGGTCGTTCGCCACCGCCTGCTCCAGATGGGTCTTTGCCCGCGACGAGGCGATCGCGAACACCTCGCCGGCCAGGTTCTTGCGCCGGCGCTCGTCGAGCAGTCCGTTGGACTCGAGGAACGAGCGGTGGTCGCTGATCTTCTCCCAGAGCTCCGCGATGCCCTCCCCTGTGAGCGCCTCAGTGAGCACGATCGGCGGCCGCCGCGCACGGTCGGGATCGAGGGTGAGGATCGAGCGGACCTCGTTCAGCATCGTCTTCGCGGCGGGATGGTCCTTCTTGTTCACGACGATCACGTCAGGGATCTCCATGATCCCCGCCTTCAGCGCCTGGACGGAATCGCCGGAGCCGGGCATGAGCACGAGCACGACCGTGTCGGCGACGCCGATCACCTCGACCTCGCCCTGACCGGTCCCGACCGTCTCGAGGAAGAGGAGATCGCGGCCCGCAGCGTCAAGCACGAGCAGCGCCTGGAGCGCAGCCTCCGCGAGCCCGCCGAGATGCCCGCGCGTCCCCATCGAGCGGATGAAGACGCCGGGATCGAGGAAATGGTCGGAGAGACGGATCCGGTCGCCGAGCAGGGCTCCCTGCGTGAAGGGGCTGGAGGGGTCGACCGAGACCACGCCGACGGTCTGGTCCTGAGCCCGGGTGTGGCGGACGAGCGCGCTGATCAGGCTCGACTTGCCGACTCCAGGTGGACCGGTGATTCCGACCGCATATGCGCGTCCCGTTTCCGGATACAGCTCGCGGACGAGCTCGTACGCGAGCGGGTCGGAGTTCTCCACGAGCGTGATCGCCCGCGCCAACGCTCGCCGGTCGCCCTCGCGGACACCGTCGACCAGCGTCTCGAGCGTCCACTCGCGGCGGCGGGCCATGGCCCGAACTCTAGGCGGACGCGCCGGCAAAGCCGGCACGTCCTCTTCTGGTCGGCGTCGACGAGTCGACGCCTTAGGGCGGACGCGACGGCAAAGCCGGCACGTCCTCTTCTGGTCGGCGTCGACGAGTCGACGCCTTAGGGCGAGGCCTGGAGCGCGGGCTCCGGCTGGGCGGCGGCGCCTCGCGCCATGGTGAGCCCGATCACCGCGGCGAGCGCGGAGAGCCCGCCGCCGATCGCCCAGACCGCGCGGGCTCCGAGAGCGTCGGTGATCGGGCCGGCCGCGATCATCCCGAGCCCGAGCACCGCGTAGTTCAGGCTCATCAGCACGGTGAAGGCGCGCCCGCGCAGCTCGTCAGGAACGCCGCGCTGGACGAGGAGCGCATTGCACACGACGGCTGCGCCGTTCCCGACGCCCACGACCGCAACGAACGCTGCGGCGATCCAGACACCGGGCGACACGGCGGCGGCGATCATCCCGAGAGCGAGGAGCCCGATCGAGCTTGCGTAGACCGATGCCAGCGCTCGCCGCTCGAGCAGCGAGCCCGCGAGAAGGCTTCCCGTGGCAAGGCCGACGCCCGTTGCTCCGACGAGGAGCCCGAAGCCGAAATCGCCGGCGTCGAGCGCCTCCTTGGCGAGGACGACCTCCGAGACGTTCGCGCCAGCCGTCGCCAGCATGACGACGCTCCAGGCCACGAGGATCGTCCGGAGAGCGCGGGAGCGCCGGATCAGCGCGAAACCGTCGACGAGGTCGCGCCAGTAGCCTCGGCCGGCTGCCGTAGCGGCCTGCAGCAGGCGCGCCGGGATGCCGGCCAGGAGCAACGCGGAGACGAGAAACGTCGCGGCGTTGATCAGGTACGCGACGTCCGGACCGGTCGCTGCAACGAGCAGGCCGCCGATGATCGGCCCGGCCGCCCAGGCGAGGTTCTCGATCGTCTGGAGGATCGAGTTGGCGTTGGCGAGATCGTCGTTGCTGACGAGATTCGGTAGGCCGGCGTACACGGCGGGGCGGAAAAAGCCCGTGGCGAAGCCTGCAACCGCGGCGAGCGCGACGATCCCCGTGGCGCTCCCGGCCAGCGGCAACGCAGCGAAGACGGCGAAGCGCAGAAGATCGCAGCCGATCATGAGCCGGCGCCGGGGCATGCGGTCGACGAGTGAGCCGGCGGCGAAGCCGATCACGATAGCCGGGAGAAAGTCGGCGACGAAGAGCGCCGCAACCCACGTAGCCGAATCGGTGCGATCGAAGACGTCGACCGTCAGTGCGACGAATGCGACCCAGGTGCCGAGACCTGAGGTGAGCGTGGCGAGTGCGAGCAGTCCGTAGCTGGGCGGGTCTCTGAGAAGCGCGAGCCGGCGGAGCACGGGTGCGTGTTAGGTCGGCGCGCTGGTCAGAACGCGGCCGAGGGCAGCGCGGAAGTAGGCGTTCTCGTCGGCCGTTCCCACGGTCACCCGAATCCCGCCCGGTGCTCCGAAGCCTGCGGTCGGGCGAACGATCACTCCTTCCTGCAGAAGGCGCTCGAAAAGCGGCCGCGAGTCCTCTCCGACCTCGGCGAAGACGAAGTTCGCGACGGCGGGGCCGACCGGGTCGAACCCGTGCTCGCGCAGCGCCTCTTCGATCTGCGGCCGGCCGTCGCCGTTGACGCGCCGGCGGCGCTCGATCTCGGCCTCGGCTCCGGGTGCGGTGAGGCTCGCGACAGAGGCGATCTGAGCGGGAGAGGTGACGTCGAAGGCGCGGCGCACCTTGCCGATCGCCGTGACCACCTCGGCCGGAGCCGCCGCATAGCCGACGCGGAGGCCCGCGAGGCCGAAAATCTTCGAGAAGGTGCGGAGGACGACGACGCGCCGGCCCCGCTTGAGGTACTCCTCGATCCCGTCGGGATAGTCCGGCTCCTGGACGTACTCGAAGTACGCCTGGTCGAGGACGGTGACGATGTGGTCGGGAACGCGGTCGAAGTAGTCGTCCAGTTCTGTCCGCGTATTCATCGTGCCCGTGGGGTTGTTCGGGTGGCAGATGTAGACGAGCTTCGTCCTCTCGGTAACCGCCTCGAGCATCGCGTCGAGGTCGTAGCGCCCCTCGCGGAGCGGGATCGTCCTCGCTTCGGCGCCGAGCTTGCGCGCGGTGATGACGTAGCTCGGGAAGCTCGGCCAGCCGCAGACAGCGTTGTCGCCGGGATCGAGCGAGACCTGGGCGAGGCAGTCGACGACTCCGTCGGCCCCGGCGCCGAGCGCGATCTCTTCCAGGCGCACGTCGTGGCGCTCGGCGAGTGCCATGCGGAGCCGGTAGCCACCGCCGTCGGGGTAACGGTTCAGATCGGTCGCGGTTTCCGCGAGCGCGTCCAGCGCCTCCGGGAATGGGCCGAACGGGCCCTCGTTGGACGCGAGCTTGACCACCCGCTCGAGGCCGAGCTCCCGCTGCACCTCTTCCACCGGCTTGCCCGGCTCATAGGGAACGATGTCCCGGACTGCAGGCTTGAAGAAGCTCTCGGCGATCTCGGCGAGCCTGCTCGACACGGCGGGTGAGCCTAACTCAACGAACGTCGTAGGCCATGAGGATCGCATCGATGTAGCCCCGGCCACGCCGGTAGTGCTCCTTGCGATAGCCCTCCTGCCGGAAGCCGAACACCTCATAGAGCGCGATCGCGGCTTCGTTGTGCGGAAACACGTGCAGCTCAAGCTTGCGCACGCCGGCGCCGCGCGCCCATATCACGGCCTGGCTGAGCAGGGCGCGGCCGATCCCGCGTCGGCGATGGGTGGCCGCGACCATCAGGCCGAGATCGGCGACGTGCCGGCTGGCCGGATGAGGATCGCGCCCGAGCGACAGGCGTCCGACGATGCCTTCATCCGTTTCGGCAACGAAGACGGCCGCGTCGCGGTAGCGGCGGAGAGCGCGCAGGTAGCGCCGCTCATCCGCGGCCGTACGCCAGCCGCCGTCTGAGATGAGCCAGCCTTCCGGCTCCGCAGCGACCTCCTCGGCGAGGGCGACGAGGGCGGCGGCGTCTCGCGGATGCGCGGGCCGGATGACTGGAGCCTCAGGCACGGACGACGATTCCGCGTCCGCCGCGACGCGGGTCTCCAGCTGCGGCCAGGCTTCCATCCGGCCGGAGCTCCACGGCGGAGGCGCCGCCGAAGTACAGGTTCCGGCGCCGCCAGCGCACGACGTCGTAGCCGCGGGCCTGGAGCTCGTCGAGCACACCGCGATCCGTGCCGCCCTCGCAGTGGACGTTCCCTTCTTCGAGGTGCACGCGCGGCGCCTCGATCGCCTCCTTCACGGGCATGTCGTGGCCGACGGCGTTGACGACGATCTGGAGAATCGCGCCGCGCAGCCGATGCGAGCCCGCGCTCCCAACCACCAGCCTCGGCCGGCCGTCCAGGAGCACGACCGAGGGCGCCATCATGCTCGTCAGGCGGCCCCCTGCCACGCGGCGCGGGCCCGCGAAGTTGACGTCGTACTCGCCGAGCATGTTGTTCAGCTGCACGCCGGTGCCGGGGACGATGACTCCCGACCCGGCTCCGGTCGTCGCGGTCATCGATGCGGCGTTGCCCGCCGCGTCGACGACGGAGATGTGCGTGGTGCGCGACGGCTCGGCGGGCTGGCGCGCGGCGCGCGCGGGGCCGGCCGTCAGGCGCGCCGCGACCTCCTTGATCCGGCGCTCGTCGGTCAGTCGTTCCAACAGTCGCCCGCGGACGAGCTCCCGCGCGAAACCGCGCTCTTGGACGAGCGCTTCCTCGCGCATGACGTCGACGAGCCGCTCGATCGCCCCGGCCGTCCCTGCTCGTCCCCCGATGCCGGCCGTGTCGAGCAAACGGAGGGCGTAGGCGAGGAGGACGCCGCCGGAGGACGGCGGCGGGTTGGAGACGAACCGGTGGCCCTGGAACTCTGCGCTGACGGGTCGCCGCCAGACAGGGCGATAGGCACGGAGGTCCTCCCGCGTCAGCGCTCCGCCCCCGGCGCGCACGTGGCCGCTCACCTCGCGGGCGAGCGCTCCAGCATAGAACTCACGAGCGCCGCCCTTTTCGAGGCGCTCCATCGTTCCCGCGAGGTCGTGCATGAAGAGACGGTCGCCGGCAACGAGGTGCTCCCCTGTCGGACCATAGATCGCACGGCCACCGTCCGTGTGCCGCAGGATGAGGTCGAGGATCGCGTGCAGGTATGCCTGCTGCTCCGTCACCTCCACTCCCTTGCGCGCGAGCTGGATCGCCGGTTCGAAGAGCTTTGCCCAGGGAATCGTTCCGAATCGCCGATGCGCCGCCTCCAACCCGGCCACGACGCCGGGAACGGCGACCGACGCGGCGCCGATGCGGAAGACCTGCGTGAACGAACCGTCGAAGTCGACGTCGATTGCCTCCATCTGGCCGACGTCGCGGCGCTTCAGCCCGGCACCGGGGACAGTCACGAAGAAGTCCAGCAGGCGCGACCGGCCGTCCCGGGCGGCGTGCACGAGCAGAAAGCCGCCGCCGCCTGGGCCCGTCAACGGGCTTTCGGCGACCCACGAGACGAACGCAGCAGCCAGACACGCGTCGACGGCGTTCCCGCCGTCGGCCAGCATCCGCGCGCCGGCCTCCGCAGTGAGCGGATGGCCGGCGGCGATGGCGCCTCTCACGCCGTTGCTCCGTTGGCGACGGTCAGTTCTGCAGGAACGACGGCGGCTCGAGCTCGTCGCCGCCCTGGGCGTTCCTCGTGCTGTCTGACGCCCCGCGGGCCGACCGCCTCGCGCGCTGACCGACGCCGGTCACGATCACCGTCACCCAGACCTGGCCTTCGAGCCGCTCGTCCACCGTCGCCCCGAAGATGATGTTCGTGTCGTCGGTGGCTGCCTGGCGGACCAGTTCCGCAGCCTCGTTGACCTCGTACAGCGAAAGGTCGTTTCCTCCGGCGATGGAGAGCAGGATTCCGCGGGCGCTGACCAGCTCCGTGTCGACGAGCGGCGAGCGCAGAGCGCGCTCGGCGGCCTCGGCCGCCCGATTCTCTCCCGTCGCGAAGCCGATGCCCATCAGCGCCGTGCCGGCGCCCTTCATGATCGTCCGGACATCGGCGAAATCGACGTTGATCAGGCCGGGCTCGGTGATCAGGTCGCAGATCCCCTGGACGCCCTGCCGGAGCACGTCGTCCGCGATCTTGAACGCGTCGAGCATCGAGGTCTGCTTGTCGAGCACCTCGAGGAGCCGCTCGTTCGGGATCACGATCACGGTGTCGCAGTCCTCGCGCAGGTAGTGGACGCCCTCGTCCGCCTGCGAGCGGCGCTTCGTGCCTTCGAAGCGGAACGGCATGGTGACGATCCCGACGGTCAGCGCTCCCACCTCGCGGGCGATTCCCGCGACGACCGGAGCCGCGCCCGATCCCGTCCCACCGCCCTCTCCGGCGGTGACGAAGACCATGTCGGAGCCACGCAGAGCGCGCTTGATCTGGTCGTGTGCCTCTTCGGCGGCGCGCTTCCCGATCGCCGGTTCCGCTCCTGAGCCGAGGCCGCCGGTGAGGTCGCGGCCGATGTGGATTTTGATGTCGGCGTCGCTGAGCCCCAGCTGCTGGAGATCGGTGTTGACCGCAACGAACTCGACCGCGGACAGGCCCGCGTCGATCATCCGGTTGACCGCGTTAAGCCCGGCGCCGCCAACTCCGACGACGCGGATGACCGCCCGGTACGCCGACTCGGAGGAGAACGCTCGATGGAGTCGCGGCGGCGGCTCCGGCAGCGGCTCGAGCAGGCGGGCGATGCCGCGATCGGCCGGCTGCTCCGGCCGCCGGGGCGGCGGATCCGGGACGGGCGCCGGAGCCGGCGCCTCCTGCTCCTCGGGCTCGGGAGCTACCTCGAGATGCGGCGTCGGCGGAGGATGCTCGACCGTCTCTTCGAGCGGTTCTCCCGGAACGGCCCTCCCCTCCTTCTCTGCTTGACGCTGGGCGGCCTCGGTCGCCCGGAAGAGCTCCGCGAGCGGCCCTTCACGCATGCTTGCGCGCTTTCGCGCCATTGAGCACCTCCTTCGCGAGCTCCCGGTAGGCCGCTGCGGCGTTCCCGGACGGGTCGTACTTCAGCACCGAGCTGCCCCTCACGGGCGCCTCGGCGTAGCGGACCGTCTTCTTGATCCGCGTCTTGAAGACCAGGTCTCCGAAGTTCTCCTCCAGGATCTCGATCGCCTCGCGCGAGTGCAACGTCCTCCCATCGAACATCGTCGGGAGGATGCCCTGGATCGCCACGTTGGGATTCAGGTTCTCGCGGATCATCGCGAGCGTGTTCTCGAGCTGGACCAGGCCGCGCAGCGAGAGGTACTCGCACTGGACCGGCACGATCACCTCGTCTGCGGCGACGAGTGCATTGATCGTCAGCAACCCGAGCGACGGCGGCGTATCGACCAGGATCCAGTCGTAGCGCTCCTTGATCGGCGCGAGCGCCTTCTCGAGCGCACGCTCGCGCCCGATCATGCTCGACAACGCCAGCTCCGCCCCGGCCAAGTCGATCGAGGACACAGCCAGGTCGACCTCGGCCTTCTGGATCACCTGGTCCATCGGGAGCCGGTGCACCAGCACGTCGAACATCGAGCGCGTGATCTGGTCCGGGTTGAGCCCCTGGCTCATGGTCAGGTTGCCCTGTGGATCCATGTCGACGATCAGGACGCGGTAGCCCTCCTCGGACAACGCCACGGCGAGGTTCAGCGTCGACGTCGTCTTGGCGACGCCGCCCTTTTGGTTCGCGAAGGCGATGACCTCGGCCTGCTTCGCGGGCTCAGGCTCGGGCGGAGGCGGCGCCTCCTCCCGCACGGGAGCCTCCGCCTGCACGGGTAGCTGCTGCTCGCCCTGCTCTGGGCGGGAAAAGAGGCCGGCCAGCCGCATTACTCGCCGCTCCTTCGACCTGGGACCAGACTGTCCTGCACCAGCCCTCAGTGTGCCGGAAAAGTCGGATCGCACACCTTCCGGAAATCGATTTTCGGCTGCGTCACCGGGCCAGAAGCGCCACCCCATCCCGCCCGGCGTCACGCTCGCCGTCGCCTCCGAGCGCGATTCCGCAGCGTTCGAGCGCCTGCGCCGCGGCCTCCGGTTCACCCTCGGCCCGGAGCCACGCCTCCCCGTCGCGAACCAGCTTCCGCAGCTCGGCCAGCACCTCCTCCGCCGGCGCGCGGCGCCGCTCCAGCTCCTCGATCCGTCTCAGCCGCTCGAGCACTTGCCGTGCCTCTTCCATGGTGGCGACGGTACCCGGAGCGGATTCGCGTGTCTGTATCGCGAGTGTGTCTAAATCGTGCCGACCGCTGCAAGCGGCTCGAGCCGCGTCCCCGGCTTCGGCCTGAGCCCGAGCAGCGACTCGTCGAGCGCCTTGACCAGGCCCTGGCGGTTGCCGTCCTCGAGCAGAGCGACCAGCGCACGCCTGACCAGGTCGGCCGTCAGGGCCGCCGCATCGCCCGCCCCGAGAAGGCGCAGCCGGTCGAGAAGCTCCGCTCGCTCGCGGGGGGTCTCGCCGAGCAGGGCGGCCGCACGAAGCGCGGCAGCGAAGAAGCCCTCGCCGGACCCGAGCGCCGCGAGGAGCGAGCCGCGCAGCTGTTCCGACGCGAACGGGTCGGATTGGAAGAGCGAGAGCTCCCAGCGGTCGAGCGCGTCGCCGAGCTCGCGATCGTCGTCGGCGAGCGCCAGTCGCCCACGCAAGGTCCGCGCACGTGCGGCCGTCACGCTGTCCAGCCGGACCGCCTCGCCGGACGGCGGAGTGGCGGCGATCGGCAGAACTGGACGAATCCCGTAAGGACGCCAGTCCAGACGCTCGAAGAGCACAGGGCCGGCTGCAATCGGGCCGGCAGTGGCCAACCTGAGCGCCGTCACGGCGTCCGCGAGCTCCCCCGGAGCGTCGGGCGCCTCGCCGGCCTCAGCCGACAGCGCCTGCTCTAGCTCGACCACACATAACCGATCGGGCTCGCGCTCGAAGCCATCCGGAAGCAACCCTCGCGCCTGCGGCCAGTGCGCGGCGAGCTCGCCGCTCGCGACATGGCGGATGCGGACACCGGCTCCGAGCTCCTGGGGACCGGCGGTCGACAGGCCCACGACCGGCGCGACGGCGGCGTAAGCGCGCTGCGAACCAAACAACGAGGCTTCGAGTCGCGCATAGGCGCGCTCGAACGCCTCGTCGCTCCAGTCGAAGCCGCCACAGGCCTCCGCGCTTTCCTCGAGCAGCGGGAGCAACACGGTGCGGAAGAGCGCCTCCCGCGAATCGTCCCAACCGCTCGAGCGCGGGCGTGAGACGACGACACGCAATGCGGGCTCGCGCTCGAGCTCGGCGAGCGCCGTCCGCGCATCTGGGAGCTCGGCGATCCGTCCGGCCCTGTCCTCCAGAAATTGCCGAACCAGCGGCCGATACTCGTACAGCGTCGGCCGTCCGGCGCCGTGATGCTCTTCGAAGGCAAAGGGGAGCTCACCGCCGCGATCGAGCTCGCTGCCGACGGCCGCGAACGCCCCGAGGCAGAAACAGCGCAACGCCTGATGGAGGTGGGGCGCGCGAATCACCACTCGGCTTACGCGCCGGTCGTGCCCACTCCTCTCTTCGGGTCCGGGCCCGGCTGGCAGGTGGGACACCAGTACGCCGTCCGGTTGTCGTCGCCCTGCCCCCAGGACTCGATCGCCGTC
>DATGDB010000061.1:0-4645 GCA_035311205.1 Gaiellaceae bacterium
GCGGCTCGCTGGGCCGCTTGGAGGCGACGGCGCGCGGCGCGCACTACTGCATCCGCGAGGCGGTGGCGAAACAGGACCGCTCCCTGCAGGGGCTGAAAGTGGCCGTCCAGGGCTTCGGGAACGTCGGCAGCTACCTCGCCAGGTTCGTCGCCGAGGACGGCGCCACGATCGCCGCGCTGTCTGACTCGACGGGCGGCATCTACAACCCCAACGGGATCGACGTGGCCCTGGCGCTGGCCCACAAGCAGGAGACGGGCGCGCTCGACGGGCTGAAGGACACCGAGGCGATCACGAACGACGAGCTTCTCCTCCTCGATTGCGACATCCTCGCGCCCTGCGCGCTCGAGCAGGTGATCACAACCGACAACGCGGACAAGGTCAAGGCAAAGCTGATCTGCGAAGGCGCGAACGGGCCGACGACGCCGGCTGCGGATGAGATCCTCGAGGACCGAGGCGTGCTCGTCCTGCCCGATGTGCTCGCAAACGCCGGTGGCGTTGTCGTCTCCTACTTCGAGTGGGTACAGGGCCTCCAGGAGTACTTCTGGAAGGAACACGAGGTGAACGCACGGCTGAACGACATCACGTCGCGCGCCTTCCACGAGACGTGGGCCACGTACGAGGCGAAGTCGACGACGATGCGGATCGCCGCCTACGGCCTGGCAGTTTCCCGGGTCGCGGAGGCGACGATGACCCGCGGGCTCTACCCGTAACCCGCGTCGTCTTCTACCACGCGGCCGGCTGTCATCTCTGTGCGGCCGCGCGTCGAGTGCTCGAGGCCGCTCGTGCCGACCAGGCGTTCGAGCTCGAGGAGATCGACATCACCGGCGACACCGAGCTCGAGGGTCGCTACCGAGAG
The DNA here is from genome assembly GCA_035311205.1 of Gaiellaceae bacterium. Lineage (GTDB taxonomy): Bacteria > Actinomycetota > Thermoleophilia > Gaiellales > Gaiellaceae > JACDAN01. Next base: position 857 of record DATGDB010000061.1, read on the forward strand.
TGGCTGCCCGTCGTCGAGATCGACGGCGAGCGCGCCTTCACCTATTTCGTGCACCCCGAAGCGCTGCGACGAAAGCTTGCACAAACCCCCTCGTCCGAGGGGACTTTGTGACTGTTTTTCGCAAGCACTGACGCCGACTGGCACAATCCTTGTGTGGTGTTACAAACTCCACCGCAGGCTGACCGCGTGACGGCAGTTCCCGACCGCCTTACGGTCGGCGTCGCGGCCAGGCTCAGCCGGTATCTGCAGGTTCTGACCCAGGCGCGGAAGATGGGCAAGGAGCGCATCTCCTCCCAGGAGATGTCCGACTACACGAACATCAACGCGACGCAGATCCGGCGCGACCTCTCGACGTTCGGCAAGTTCGGCAAGCGCGGCGTCGGCTACAGCGTCGACGGGCTGCTCGGGGAGATCCGGCGGATCCTCCGCACGCAGGGTCAGCACAACATTGCGTTGGTCGGCGCGGGTCGGCTCGGGGAGGCGATCGCCAGCTCCCCGATCTTTGCCGAGCACGGGATCAACATCGCCGCGATCTTCGACACGGATCCCGAGAAGGTGGGCCGCCGTGTGGGTAACGTCGATGTCGAGCAGTACTCGGGCCTCAACGACGCCGTCCGCGAGAAGAACATCGTCGTTGGCGTGCTGGCCGTTCCAGGCGGGAACGCACAGTCGGCGGCCGACGATCTGATCGACGCCGGCGTTCGGATCATCTTCAACTACTCCGAAGCGCTCCTCGACGTCCCTAGCGACGTCGCCGTCCATACCAGCAACCCGGCCGTCGAGCTCCTTTACGCGCTCTACTTCCACTTGACCTGACCCCTCTCGCCGGGACGAGTGTCAGACACTCGTCGTGGCTCGAAGGTACGGGGCGTCGAGTTCGGGCTTGGCCTTAACGTTCGGCCGTGCGCATCCTGCTCTGGCACGGCTACCTGCTCGGCGGAACGGGCTCGAACGTTTACACCCGCGCGATCGCGCGCGAGTGGCGTCGGGCCGGCCATGACGTGGTGCTCGTCTGCCAAGAACCGCATCCCGAGCTCTACGACCTCGCCGGCGCTCGCGTCGTCCGGCCGGACATCGGCGGCCTCCTGCCCGTTTTCGTCCTCGACCGCTACGAGGGGCTCGACGCCAAGCTCCTGCAGGACTTCACCGCCGCTGAGCGCGATCGCTATGTGGACGCGAATGCCACGGCGCTCCGGGACCTCGCTCCGGCCGACCTCCTGTTTGCGAACCACATCCTGCTCGGCGGGCCGGTGGCCGCGTCGACAGGGCTTCCGTTCGCAGTCAAGGCCCACGGCTCTGAGCTCGAGTACTCGATGCGCGGAAACGCCGAGCTGTCGGCGTGGGGGAGGGAGTCGCTGGCAAACGCACGCGCGGTGTTCGTCGGCTCGGCCCACATTCGCGACGTGCTCGAGGACGTCGTGGGGCACGTGGACCGCGTGGACGAGGTCCCACCCGGCGTCGACATCGACCAGTTCCGATCGCTGCCGCGCGCTCATGCGCTGCCGAAGCTGCTCGAAGAGGCTAGGCGCGATCCCCCGAACCCGCAGAACGCCAACGAGCGCCTGCCGGACGAGGGAAACGCCGAGCGACTGGCTGAGTTCCTCGCCGGCGACACGCCGACGGTCCTCTACTTCGGGAAGTTGCTCCGGAACAAGGGCGTCCACCTTCTGCTCGAGGCGCTCCGCACCGTGGATGCCCGCGCCGTCATCGTCGGCTTCGGGGACTACCGCGCGGAGCTGGAAGCCATGGCCGGGCCGCGGACGCTCTTCACAGGCCCGCTCGAGCACCGCCACCTCGCCAACCTGATCCCGCTCGCCGACGTCACCGTCGTCCCGTCGATCTTCCCCGAGGCGTTCGGCATGGTCGCGGCGGAGGCGGCCGCCGGAGGGTCGCTGCCCCTCGTCGCCCGCCATTCGGGCCTCGCGGAGATTGCCGACGCGCTCGAAGCGGCGGGCGTTCCGGCGAGCTTCGAAACCGGGAACGCCTCCGACCTGGCCGACAAGCTCCGGGGGCTGCTCGGGCGCTCCCCCGACGAGCGTGCCGAGCTGTCCCGGCGGGCGCGCCAGGTTGCTGAGGAGCGCTGGTCTTGGGCGAACGTCGCAGACCGCCTACTCAAGCCGTTCCAAGGCGCCGGCTCGCCGGCGCCGACCAGAAGAGGCCGCGGCGGCTCTGCCGGTGCGGCCGGCCATTAACCTTCTCCGCCCATGGCGGACGAACAGCATCTGAGCCCGGACGAGCAGCTCCGCACTGCGCGCGAGGCTTACGAGTCGGCGCAGGACTTCACCGTCGCGGTGGAGGAGGAGTTCGCGATCCTCGAGCCCGAAACGCTTTCGCTTACGAACCGCTTCGAGGAGCTTCAGGCGGCCGCGCAGGGAACCGAGCTCGAGGACCACCTCGTCGGCGAGCTGATCGCGTCCGAGGTGGAGGTGCGCACAGGCCGGTGCGACGGGTTTGCGGACGCCGCCGTCCTCATGGGCACGCGGCGGGAGCAGCTGAGGGCGCTCGCCGACCGGCTCGGCGTCCTTCTCGGCGCGACCGGGACGCATCCTTGGAGCCCGTGGCACGAGCAGCGGATCATCGACACCCCGCATTACCGGCGAAACGACGAGATCCTCCGCTGGGTCGTCTGGCGCAACAACTCGTTCGGCCTCCACGTCCACGTCGCGGTCAACGGGCCGGACCGCGCGGTGCGTACCTGCGATCACATGCGCCACCTGCTGCCCGAGCTGCTCGCGCTGTCGGCGAGCTCGCCCTTCCTGGAGAACGTCTTCACGCACCTCCACTCGGTGCGGACCGAGATCTTCACGAAGCTCTTCCCGCGCTGCGGCATCCCTGACGCCTACGGAAGCTGGGGCGAGTTCGAGCAGTACGTTCGCCTGCTCTACCGGACGGGCTCGATCACCGAGCACACGCAGATGTGGTGGAGCGTCCGTCCGCATCTCGCCTTTCCGACGGTCGAGATCCGGATCTCCGACGCCCAGCCGGATCTCGGTGAGGCCCGGTCGCTCGCGGCGCTCTCCTACGCGCTCGCCGTCAGGACGGCCCGCGCCCTCGACGAGGGCGAGCCCCTGCCGCTTCCGTCGCACCGTCTGATCGAGGAGAACTTCTGGCGCGCGATCCGATGGGGCCTCGTCGGCGACTTCATCGATCTCGAGACCGGCGAGCTGGTCAACAAGCGGAAGCGCATCGAGCAGCTGATCGAGTGGGTGCAGCCTGTCGCGGACGAGATCGGCGCGACTCCGTTCCTCGCCGTACCGGCCGCGAACGCCGCGGAGCGGCAGATCGCACGGTACGAGGAGGGCGCGACGCTCGAGGAGATCTACGCCGAGCAGGTCCGCCCCAAGGAGCAGGTTGAGCTCTAGCCCGGAGCAGCCGAGCGCCGAAGAACTGCTCGACGCGGTAAGGCGGATGAAGGTCTCGGACCTCCTGCTCTCGACCATGGCGACGCTAGCCCAGCTCGGCTTCGCCAAGCTCGACGAGTCGTCGCGGGATCTCGAGCAGGCACGCCTGGCGATCGAGGCGATGAAGGCGCTGCTCGGGCCGCTCGAGGGGGCGGTTTCGGAGGAAGTCCTCCGCGACTTCAGCCAGGTTGTGGCGAACCTGCAGCTGGCCTACGCCTCCGCAGCCGCCGCGCCGCCGGAAAACGCCGCATAGCTGCCTAGCCGTTCACCTGTTGGCATTTTCCGGGCGAAGTGAAACGCTTAGCCCTTGCCAAAGCTTTGGCTGGGTGTAGGGACGGCACTCGCGCTGGTCACGCTCGCCGCATCGAGCGGTGCCGCCGGCGTGAAT
>DATGDB010000062.1:0-16891 GCA_035311205.1 Gaiellaceae bacterium
CGTTCATGTTGTCGGGGTTCTTGACGATTTGCTGGAGCAGCGTTCCGAACTCCTGACCGAGCGTGCCGGGCAGCAGGTCGGACCCGTCGAACAGGAATGACTTAGCCGACTTCAGCTGCTCGGCTTCCTTGCTGACGAGCTCGTTCGGGTAGTCGCTCGAGTTAACGCCTTCGTTGGGCGAGGCGATCGCTCCGGTCGAGACCCAGATGTCCCCTGCCTCGGGCGTAGACAGGTACTCGATCAGCTTCGCGGCGTCCTCATCGTTCACGAACGCCGAGGCGACATCACCGCCGCCGACAAGCGGGTTCCCGTTCTCGGTCTTGATCTCCGGCCATGGGAAGGAATCGATGTCCGTGCCGATCTTCAGGCTCGGGTTCACCTGACCGAGGGCGATGCCACCGACGAAGCCGCCCTCCATGTACATCTCGGCGACCGGGTTCTTGCTGAAGACACGGCCGATACCGTCGACGAAGCCGATGGCGAGCGCCGTGTCGATTCCACCGGCCACGTACTTGTCGTTGATGACGCTCGTCATCGTGTTCAGAGTGTCCTTCACGGTCTGGTCGTTGAACGCCAGATCGCCGTTGAAGAGCTTCGTGTAGTTGTCCTTCCCGGCCTGGCGGGCGTAGATGTTCTCGAACCAGTCGGTGAGCGTCCATGAGTTGTCACGGCCCTGAGCTCCGACCGCCCACGGGTCCTTGCCCATGGACTTGTACTTCTCGGTGATGGTCATGAGCTCATCCCAGGTCTTCGGGATCTGGAAGCCGTTCTGCTGGAAGGACGTCGGCTTGTACCAGATGAGGCTCTTCGAGTTCGCCTTCGCGACGACGCCGTAGAGCTTGTCGTCGACCGTCGCGAGGCTCGTCCACGTGTCGCTGTAGTTCTGGTTGATCTTGTCCGGATCGAGTCCGAGATCTTCGAGTGGGATCAGCGAATCGTCCCGAGCGAGCTCGGCGACGACCCCGGGCCGCGGGATGATCGCGACCTCGGGCGGATTCCCGGCGGCGAGCCGCGTCCTGATCACCGGCAGGAAGTCACGGGCCGACTCGTACTTCGTCTTGATTCCGGTGTTCTTCGTGAACTGGGTGAGGACCTTCTGGAAGGCCTCCTGCTCGCTGCCTCCCCAGAGCGAAAAGACAGTGAGCTGCCCGTCGCCCTTCGCGGTCCCCCCGCCGCCGTCGTCTCCGCCGCAGCCGACCGCTGCCAGGGCGAGCACGGCGAATGCGGCAAACGGCAGCAACCACCTGTGTTTCATCCGGTAGCTCCTTTCGTATCGGGTTCGTCGTAGATGGCTCGTCCTGTCTCCATGTCGAAGAAGTGAAGTGAACGTGTGTCGACGGCGACCTCCGCCGTGGTGCCTTCCTGAACCTTCGAGTCCGGGCCGAAACGTCCTACGACGACAGTGCGGCGCTCGTCGCCTCCGCCGAGCTCGGCCGCCGTCGTCCCCGCGTCCTCGGCGAGCTCCTTGACGTCTTCGGTCAGGGCCGGCGGGGCGTCGATCACGAAGTGCACCATGAGCTCCGAGCCGAGCGCCTCGCGCAGCTCGACCTCGCCGCGAAGACGCCGGTCCTCCGGAGCTTCGCGCGCGATCTCGGCGTCCTCCAGCTGCTCGGGCCGAATCCCGATGACCACCTCTCGGCCCTCGTAGGCCTTCAGCGTCGGCCGGGCGGTGAGGCACTCATCGTCGAGCCGGATCCGCTGGCTCCCGAGCACCGCAGCGAGCCCGCCGTCGGCGCGCTCGAGCGTCCCTTCCAGGAGGTTCATCGCCGGCGAGCCGATGAACCCGCCGACGAACAGGTTCACCGGACGGTCGTAGAGCTCCTGCGGAGGCGCCACCTGCTGGAGCTCCCCGCGCCGCATGACCGCCACGCGGTCGCCCATCGTCATCGCCTCGACCTGGTCATGCGTGACGTAGATCGTCGTCGTGCCGAGGTTGCGCTGCAGCCGGCTGATCTCGGCGCGCATCTGGACGCGGAGCTTGGCGTCGAGGTTCGAGAGCGGCTCGTCCATCAGGAACGCCGCGGGCTGGCGCACGATCGCCCGGCCCATGGCCACGCGCTGGCGCTGGCCCCCGGAGAGCGCACGCGGCTTCTTGTCGAGGAACGGCTCGAGGTCGAGGATTTGAGCGGCCTCGCGCACACGCCGGTCGATCTCGCCCTTCCGCTCCTTGCGAAGGCGCAGGCTGAAGGCGATGTTTTCGTAGACGTTCAGGTGCGGATAGAGCGCGTAGCTTTGAAAGACCATCGCGATGTCACGGTCACGAGACGGCAGCCGGTTGACGACCCGATCGCCGATCCTGATCTCGCCTTCCGAGATCTCCTCGAGACCGGCGACCATCCGGAGCGCCGTCGTCTTCCCGCAGCCCGACGGGCCGACGAGAACCATGAACTCGCCGTCCTGGGTCTCCAACGTCAGGTCGGAAACGGCCCTCGTACCGTCCGGAAAAACCTTTGCGACGTCTGAGAACTGAACCTCGGCCACGCTGCCCGACTGTGCTTACCACTTGGAGGCAGGCTGCGGCAAGCGAGACCCGAGCGAACTGAGGCCCAGAGCGAGCGCGAACGAGGCCCCGAAGCTCGGAAGCGAAGCTCCGATCCCCAGGTTCGGCTGCCCTGTTTGCTCCACGATGTCGACCCACCAGGAGGGGCCGAGCGGCGGCTCGTGGAGCCAGTGGTAGAGCAGGAAACCGACCAGCCAGGCGGCGATCAGCTCTGGTCTCCAATCCGGCGCGGAGAAGATCTGCGCCCGCGTGTAGTGGGATCCCGAGACGAGCCAGTCGGCGAGCAGAACGCCAAAAAGGGGCACGAAGAACGAGCCGAGCAGCAGCAGGAACGACTCGTAGTTGCGCAGCTGGATCAGGAGCGCGCCCGCCGTCGTCAGCGCGGTGATGACAACGATCAGGGCCCGCTGGGGGAGTCTCGGGACGACGTTCTGGATCGACACGGCGGTCGAGTAGACGTTCGCGAACGCCTCGTCGGTCTCGTCGATGGTGACCGCCAGGAGGGCGAGGGCGGCCGCCAGGCCCGCGGCGGCGACGGCCGTCGGGATCTCGACGGGGTCGCTGACCCCTCTCGAGAGCACGATGATCACGCCGAGCGCGAGCATCCACGTTCCGCCGAGGAAGTACCCGACCCCCGAGCCCCAGAACGCCGAGCTGCGGTCGCGGGCGAAGCGGGTGTAATCCGCGACGAGCGGCACCCAGGAGACGGTTATCGCGATCACGAGGTCGACGCCGAGCCAGAACGTGGACCCGCCCTGGGCGGGTGCGTTCCAGAGAGCATGCAGGTTCGCTTCCGACAGCGCCCACCACGTCAGGTATACGAGCGACGCGAGCACCGCCCAGACTCCGAAGCGGCGCAGGACCCGGCGTACGAACCCGACGGGGCCGAGCAGCGCGAACACCGCGGTGAGGACCCCGAAGCCGATCGTCCAGGCCGGTTTGGCCTTGAAACCGAAGATCCTGTCGGAGAGGGCGCTCGCAGCTGCCGCGATGATGATCAGCTCGAAAGTGGCCCAGCCGAGGCACTGGAGCGCGTTCAGCGCGGTGGGGATGTAAGACCCGCGACGGCCGAGCGGGGCGCGGAGGAGGACCATCGCCGGCACGCGTGCGTCGGCGCCGATCAGGCCGGCGGCGCCGACCATCGCGTTTCCGATCAGGCTGCCGACCAGGATCGCGAGCAGGGCGTCCCGCACGGTCAGCGCCGGAACGAGCAGTGCGCCGATGACGAGCACGAGGAGCGAGACGCCGAGGTTCCCCCACAGGGAGGTGAGGTCGAGGAGCCCGAGTACCCGCAGGCGCTCGGGGACCGGCTCGATGCCCCAGGCGGGCGTGCGGTCGTCCATCTGTCCCGACACTACCGGCCGCTGTCGGCGGGAAAGAGCCGGGTAGCCGTCGCCTTGAACGAGGCCGTAGCGATGGCTCCTGGACGGAGCTCAAGGCGGTCAGCGGACACGCCTGTGATCTCGGCAACGACTGGTCCGACCTGGACCCGCACGCGGTTCCCTATCGGCGCGATTGATGTGATCGCCCCCGTGAAGTGGTTCAGACGGGAGTCACCTTGCACCGCGGGGCCGAGTGAGACGTCCCACGGATAGACGGCGACGTGTACGCGGCCGACGCCCGAGTCGGCGCTCCAGGCTGTGAACCCGTTATCGAGCGCTACCTCCGTGAGGCCGTCCTCCCTCCCGACGACGCAACCGGCGAGCAGCATGGCTCCGGTAAGGGTCGCGACGAAAGGGTCGACGGGTACCGAGACGAGCTCCATCGGGCTGCCGAGCTGGAGAATGCGGCCGTCACTGATGACGCCGACCCGGTCGGCGAGCGTCGCGGCGTCCTCGAAGTCGTGGGTGACGAGGAGCGTCGGGAGAGCGAGCGAATGGAGCAGCCCGAAGAGCTCGCCGCGGACTCCGGCCCTGGTATGCGCGTCGAGCGCCGAGAGCGGCTCGTCGAGCAGCAGGACAGCCGGGTCCCGTGCCAAGGCACGTGCGAGGGCGACGCGCTGACGCTCACCGCCGGAGAGCTCGTTCACTCGAACACGCGCGAGGTGTCCGATGCGGAAGCGTTCGAGGAGGTCGTCCACTCTCGAGCGGTCGCGCGCGCCGAAGCGCACGTTGCCGAAGACATCGAGGTGCGGGAAGAGCGCGTACTCCTGGAAGAGGTAGCCGACCCGTCGTTGCTCGGGTGGGACGTCATGTCCTCGCTGGGTGTCGAGCAGCACGGTCTCACCGATGGTGACGGTGCCCGACTGCGGCCGAAGCAGACCGGCGACAACACGGAGCGTCGTCGTCTTGCCGGCGCCAGAAGGCCCGACGAGAGCCAGCGTTTCGCCGCGCGAGACGGTCAGTTCCGCTGACGCGACGAAGGAGCGGAGAGGATGAGTGAACCTGACCCGGAGTGCCATCTGGTCATGAGCTTGACGGACAACAGAACAACCGCGCTGACGACGATGAGCAGGGCGCTGATCGCGAGCGCGACGTTGAGATCGACATCGAACTGCTCATAGATCGCGAGCGACAAGGTCTGCGTCACCCCTTGCAGCGAGCCCGCGAACATGATCGTCGCTCCGAACTCGCCCAGGCCGCGTGCAAAGGCGAGCGCAGCGCCGGCGCCGAGCCCGCCTTTGGCGAGCGGGAGCATGACCCGGAAGAAGACCCGACCGGGGCCGGCGCCGAGCGTTCGCGCTGCCGCCGGCAGCGTCGGGTCGACTGCCTCGAAGGCCGCGACCGCCGTGCGTACGAAGAAGGGACTGGCCACGAATGTCACGGCAAGGATCACCGCGACCTTCGTGAACGCGATGTCGATCCCGAGCGCGTCCACCGTGCCGCCGAGCAGTCCCGCTCGACCGAACGCGACAAGGAGGCCGATACCCGCCACGGCGGGGGGGAGAACAAGCGGCAGCTCGACGAGCGTGACGACGACGTCTCGCACTGCACCACGGCGGCTCGAGATCCAGTACGCAGCCGGCGTCCCGAAGACAAGGATCAGCACCATGGCGAAAGCGATCGTCTCGGCGGTGACCCGAATCGCATCGAGAGCCGCGCTGCTACCGAGTGCCGACAGGAGATCGCTCAGCGGAACGCGCAGGAAGACCGCGACGATTGGTAGGACGAGAAAGAGCAGCGCGACGCCCGTCGTAACGACGAGCACGGCGCGAAAGAGCCGAGCTATCGCGACGCCTTCGGGATCGGGAGGAAGCCGGCGTTCCTGAGCGCTCTCTGCCCCCTCGGCGAAAGGATCTTCTTGACCCAGGCCCGCGCCGCCGCCTTATGGGACGACCTCGACACGACCGCGATCTCGTACCGGATGCGCGGCTGCGCCCAGGCCGGGATCCGGATGACAGACACCTGGGTGCGGACCGGCCGCGCGTCGGTCGCGTAGACGAAGCCTGCGTCGGCCTGTCCGAGTGCAACCTTCCCGGTGACCGCTTTCACGTCGGACTCCTGACTCACGACCTTTGAGAGGACCGACGTCAGCCCCATCTTGCGGAGCACCGTGCGCGTGTATCCGCCGACCGGCACCGCCGCCCCAGCGATCACGAGCTTCACCGGCTTCCGCTTCAAGTCGTAAACCGAGTGGATCCCGGCCGGATTCGAGCGCGGCACGATCAGGACAAGCCGGTTCGACGTGAACGTGACGGGTTTGTCAACCATCCGAGCCTGGAAGAGACGCTGGGTGTTGAGCGGCGCAGCCGACGCAAAGACGTCGGCAGGCGCACCGTTCCGGATCTGCGTCTCGAGTGCGTTCGACCCCGCGAAGTTGTACCTCTGCGCCCGATCGAAGGAGCTGAACACCTCGGTCAGAGACGCTGCCGCGTAGATCGTCAGCGGATTCGCTTGCCTGCGTGCGCCCGCACTCGAAGCGAGAGAGGATGCGGCGACTAGGGCGATCGCGAAGAGTGCGGCGAAGCGATTTCTCATACGGTCCTCCTAGCCCAGGTACGTCTCGATGGCGGCGCTGGCGGTTTCGACATCGGTGGCCACAGGGAATGACTTTGCGCCTACGGGTTCCGCGAGCGCAGACAGGGCGCCGATCTGCTCGCCGATGCTCGCGCCCAGGCTGGCGTAGAGGATCCGGTAGTCGACGACCGAAGCCGTCGCTGCGGCACTTTGATACGTGCCGAGGAGCGCACGCAACACGATCAGCCCCGTCTTCACCGTCGCCGGGGCGCTCGAGAACGTGCGCCTCGGCCATGCGAATTCGAAATCTTGATCGAGAGGCGGCGTGTCACCGAAGCTGACCAGCAGGTTGCTCAGCGTCCGGGCGTGCTTCGTCGCCGCCATTCGCCCCTGACGCAACACGTTCGCGCGCGGCCCGCGAAACTTCTTGCCGACGAGCGCCTTGGAATAGAAGTCTTTCAGCAGGAACTCGGCGGAGACACCGAAGTTCGCGAACGCGAGGTCGTCCTCGCTCGCAGCGGTTGCTGCTCCGACCCAGGGCCCACCCAGAACTGCCGCCGAGACGCCCGCGGAGCTCAGGAGGAAGCGTCTCCGGTTCACGAGCTCGAGCCTCGTCTCATTCGGTGCCGACCCTAACACACGGTAGAAATTCATTAACTACCGCCTGATGTGGGCACGTACGATTCACACGGATGGCTCGACGACCACCAACGGAGCCGTCGCTCCCCGAGTGGGCGGCATTAGGCCTGCTCTGCGAGAGGCCCGCGCACGGCTGGGCGATCGCCCGGGAGCTCATGCCGTCAGGTTCCATCGGTCGCGTCTACTCGTGCACACGGGCGCTTGCCTATCGGGCGCTCAGGCAGCTGCGCGACGCAGGTCTCGCGGAGGTGCGACGGACAGGCCCGAGCGAGCAAGGACCAGCACGCACAACTCTCGGCCCGACGCGCCGCGGCCGCTCGAGGTTCGTTCGCTGGCGAGGCAGCCCGATCGCCCATGTGCGTGATCTCCGCTCCGAGCTCATGTTGAAGCTGCTCTTTCACGATCGCGCACAGCTCGATCCGCGGATGCTCCTCAGTCGGCAGGCCACGGTGCTTGTCCGCATCGAGCGGGCCCTCGACGATCAACTCGCCTCGACGTCCGGATTCGATCGGACGCTCGCGCTCTGGCGGCTGTCAGCGAGTCGTGGCGCCCTCTCCTTCGTAGAGGGGCTGCTTGAGAGCCGGACTGCCGAGCCGGTTGTCTACAAGCCGATCGGGTACGTCGTGTCACCGCACTCACAGATCGACGGGATGCCGCTACAGGCGATGGCGGATACAAAGGGTGCGTCCACGATCGAGGTCTCGCAGGAACACATCGGCTGTCTCGCCGATCTCGACGGATTCACCCACGTCTGGGTGCTTGCTCACCTGCACGAAACCGTAGGCTGGAGCTCGACGGTGCGGGCCTTCCTCGACGAGGTTTCGCACGGCACATTCGCAACGCGCTCGCCCCGGCGACCGAACCCGATCGGCCTGTCTCTCGCCCGGATCGTCAGGATCGAGGCCTCCGGGGTGGTGCTCGAGGGCCTCGACCTCCTCAACGGATCACCGGTGCTCGATCTGAAGCCGTTCGTACCTCTGTTCGACACCCCGACCGGGGACGTTCGGTCCGGCTGGTTCGATGGGCGTGCCGAGCGTGTCTTTGCCAGAACGTCCGACAGGCGCTTCGCGCTCCGTAGCGGCAGAAACTGAAGCGCACGCGGACGCTCGAGACACTGCTCGAGGGCGGCGCCTTTTTTGAAGGCCCGCGCTGGCACGAAGGACGCTGGTGGGTCTCCGACTTCTACCGCCGCGTCGTCGTGGCGGTCGATTCCCAAGGCCGAGAAGAGAAGATCCTGATGGTCGACGGGCAGCCGTCCGGCCTGGGCTGGCTTCCGGACGGCTCACTGTTGGTCGTCTCGATGAAGGACCGCCGCCTGCTGCGGCGCTATCCGACCGGCGAGTTGTCGGTGCACGCCGAGGTCGGCCACTTCTGCGGCGGGCACCTGAACGACCTGGTGGTCGACAAGCAGGGCCGGGCATTCGCAGGCAACTTCGGCTTCGACCTGAGGGCCCGAGAAGAGCCCCAGCCGGCAAGCCTCGTCCGGGTGGATCCGGACGGATCGACAAGTCTCGCCGCCGGGGATCTACTGTTTCCCAACGGGATGGTGATCACAGGCGACGGCCGCACGCTGATCGTCGGCGAGACATACGGCCGCCGGTACGTCGCGTTCACGATCACCGACGACGGCTCGCTCGCGGCTCGTCGGGTCTGGGCGGAGGTTCCGGACATCGCGCCCGACGGCTGCGCGCTCGACGCCGAAGGCCACATCTGGTCCGCCGACGCGCGAGGCAACCGCTGCTGTCGCCTCGCGGCAGGGGGCGAGATCGTCGAGGAGATCCGCGCTCCCGAGGGCCTGCAGTTCTTCGCCTGCATGCTCGGCGGAGACGACGGGCGGACGCTCCTTCTCTGCGCGGCGCCCGACTTCTCGGAATGGCGACGGAGTCAGGCCCGGGAAGGTGTGCTCCTCACCACGACGGTCGACGTCGCGCACAGCGGACTGCCCTAGACGGGCGCGTACTCGACCAGCTCGCCGCGGTTGACTCGCCGGGCGGAGTCCCGCAGGACGAGGTACTCGAGATGGGCACGCGTCTCGGCGAGGGCGAAGCGCCGGAGCACGGACGGCAGCGGGTCGCGGAAAAGTGCGAGCGAGACGTTGTAAGCAGTTGCGGCGCCCTGTCCGAGCGCCTCAGTCGTCTGTTCGAGACGTTCGCGGTGGTGCCGGATCAGCTCGTCGGCGCGGCCGGCCGGATCCCCGATCGGCTCATGGTGGCCAGGGAGGGCGATTCGCGGATCGAGCTCGATGATCCGCCTCAGCGACTCGAGGTAGTCGCCGAGCGGGTCGGGTCGGGAGTCCGGATACAACCCGACGTTGGGCGTGATCGATGCGAGCAGCGTGTCGCCGGCGACGAGGATACCGTCATGCATTAGGGCGAGATGCCCGTCGGCGTGGCCGGGCAGTTGGAGGATCTCCCAGCCGTCGATCTCGTCGCCCGCGTCGAGGAGCTCGGGGTCGGGCGCGTAGCGCACCATGCGCGCAAAAGCCGTCGACTCGGCTCGGAAGGCGTCGACGTCCACATCCGGGGTGCCGTGGCGGCGCAGGTATTCCGGCATGCGCTCGGCAACACGGAGCTCGCCCCAGGTGCGGAGGCACTGGCCGTAGTCCTCCCGCCCCTGGAGGACGCGCGCGCCCGTGAGCTCGCGAACATCCGCAGCGGCGCCCACGTGATCGGGGTGGAAGTGCGTCACGACGATCCGGCGCACAGGCGCGTCGAGCGCGTCAAGGATCTCCGCCCAACGCGCGCGGGCATCGGGAAGGCCGAGGCCCGTATCGACCAGCGTCCAGCCTCCCTCCGACGCTGGAAGCAGATAGCAGTGGACGTGATCGATCCCGAGCGGAAGCGCGAAGGTGATGCGGCGGATCCCATCGTCCAGTTCAAGCATCAGCACCGTATGATCGTCGCCCTGTGGCGCTCCTGACAGTTGAGAACGTGACCCGCCGGTTCGGAGGCATCGTCGCCCTCGACGACGTCTCGCTTGCGCTGGACGAAGGAACGATCGCCGGGCTCATCGGTCCGAACGGCGCCGGCAAGACGACGCTCTTCAACGTCGTCACCCGCCTCTACACGCCCGATGCCGGTCGAGTGGACTTCGACGGCCGCGATCTGCTCAAGACCCGGCCGTACAGAGTCATCCGCAGCGGGGTCGCCCGCACCTTCCAGAACGTCGTTCTCTTCCCGACGATGACGGTCGCAGAGAACATCCTCGTCGGTGCCCACACCCGCCTGCGCCCGTTTGGCGAGCGCCGGGGACAGTCCCTCGCGCACGAGACCCTCGACTATCTGAGCCTTGCCCACCTGGCGAACCGCCCTGCGGCGGGCCTGCCCTTCGGAACGCTGAAGCGCATCGAGCTCGCCCGTGCCCTGGTTTCCCGCCCGCGGCTCTTGCTGCTCGACGAGCCGGCCGGGGGCCTCAACCACGAGGAGGTGGGCGAGCTCGGCTCGCTGATCAGGCGGCTGCGGAAGGACTTCGACCTGACCATCCTGATCGTCGAGCACCACATGGCGCTCGTCATGAGCGTCTGCGAGCGCGTTCACGTCCTGAACTTCGGGCGGAAGATCGCGGAGGGAACGCCGCGCGAGGTGCAACAGGACCCCGACGTGATCGAGGCCTATCTCGGAGGCGAGGATGCCGCTGCTTGAGCTGAAGGACGTCCATGCTCGCTACGGCCCCATCCGTGCGCTGCACGGCGTCTCGCTCCGCGTAGACGAAGGCGAGGTCGTCGCCCTGCTCGGAGCAAACGGGGCGGGCAAGACGACGACGCTTCGGGCGATCTCGAGCATGACCCGCACGTCGGGCGAGATCGCTTTCGCAGGCCGGGGAATCGCCCGCCGGAGCCCGGAGTTCGCTGCCCGCCTCGGCATCGCGCATGTGCCCGAGGGCCGCGGCCTCTTCCCCGAGCTCACCGTGTGGGAGAACCTGCGGATGGGCGCGGTCGGCGGCCGGCGCGGCGGCTTCGAGCAAGAGGCCAAGCGAGTCATCGGCTATTTCCCCTGGATCGACCGCCGGCGCGACCAGCCCGCCGCGACGCTCAGCGGCGGCGAGCAGCAGATGCTGGCACTCGGCAGGGCGCTCGTCTCGAGACCGCGTCTGCTCATGCTCGACGAGCCGTCGCTCGGTCTCGCGCCGACAGTCGTCCGGGAGCTGTTTGCGATCGTCCAGCGCTTGAACGAGGACGGAGGGTTGACGGTGCTCGTCGTCGAGCAGAACGCGACGGTCGCCCTGGACGTCTCGTCCCGGGCGTACGTGCTCGAGGTCGGAAAGGTGGCGGTGGAGGGGACGAGCGACGAGCTCCAGCGCCACGAAGGCGTCCGCAAGTCCTACCTCGGCTACTGACCATGATCTCTTTCGACCGGTCATTTCAGACGGACGCGCGGGCAAAGCCCGCGCGTCCTGAAGACGGCACCGCAAGCGGTGCCTCAGTCGGCTACTGATATGGCGGTCCCGGCAAGAGCACAACGACTCGAGCTCAACGTCGGCCCGGTGCTCAGGAGCCTCGTTCTCGGTGTCGGCTTCGTCGTGGGCGCCGTCGCCCTCCTTGTGCTCCTCGGCCTCGTGCTCACGCAAACTGAGACTGCGTTCTCATGGTCCGGGTACGCGCAGCAAATCGTCAGCGGGCTCTCGCAGGGTGCGATCTTCGCCAGCCTCGCCCTCGCGCTGGTGTTGATCTACCGGACGACTGACGTCCTCAACTTCGCGCAGGGCGAGATGGCCACCTTTACGACCTTCATCGCCTGGTCGCTCATGCATCACGTGTCGTACTGGCCGGCCTTTGCGCTCACGCTCGTAATCGCCTTCATCGGTGGGGCCGCGATCGAGCGGATCATCATCCGGCCGGTCGAGCACCGACCTGAGATCGTGATCGTGATCGTGACCATCGGCTTGCTGATCGCACTCAATGGGCTCAGCGGGTGGATCTGGAACCCTGAGGTGAAGGCCTTCGACAGTCCCTTCCCGAACGGGACGACCGAGATCGCCGGTGTCGTGATCTCGTACCAGGACCTCGGCGTCCTGGGCGTCTGTCTCGCCACCGTCCTCCTGCTCTGGGCGTTCTTCCGCTTCACGACACTCGGTCTCGTGATGCGGGCAGTCGCGAACAGCCAGGACGCAAGCCGGTTGCTCGGTGTCAGGGTCGGTTGGATGCTCGCTCTCGGCTGGGGCTTGGCCGCCGTGCTGGGAGCCGTCGCCGGCATGATGGCCGCGCCGAGCCAGTTCCTCGACCCGAATCTGATGCTGGTGATCCTGATCTACTCGTTCGCTGCGGCGGTGCTCGGGGGGATCGACAGTCCGATCGGCGCCGTTGCCGGAGGTCTCATCCTCGGGGTGCTGATCAACATCCTCGGGACCTACGTCGACTTCATCGGCGGTGAGCTCCGGCTTCCGGCTGCGCTCGTCGTCCTGCTGATCGTCCTGCTGATCAGGCCGCAGGGCCTCTTCGGACACAAGGTGGTGCGACGGGTATGAGGCGCTACCTCAGCGTGGCAGTCGGCCCGCTGCTCTTCGTGGCCGCCGCAGCCGTCGTTGCCCTTTTGCCCCGCTTTATGGGGGAATTCCGCCTGCTCGAGTTCACGCTCGTCGCGATCTACGTCATCGCGTTGCTTGGCCTGAACATCCTCACCGGATACAGCGGTCAGATCTCACTGGGCCACGGCGCGTTCGTCGGTGTGGGGGCCTACGTCGCAGCACTGCTGTCGCTTGGGCGGCCAGGACTCGAGCTCTACATGCTCGACCCGCCCAGCTGGATTCCGATCGGCAACGGTATGACCCCCGTCTTCACGATCCCGATCGCGGCCCTCGTTACCGGCGTCATCGGTTTCCTGATCGGCATCCCGGCGCTTCGTCTCGGCGGCGTCTCCCTGGCGCTGGCGACGCTCGCCTTGGCCGTTTCGTTCCCGATCCTCATGAAGCGCTTCTCCGAGGTCACCGGCGGAGGCGGTGGGCTCAATCTCAACCTGCCGGAGACCCCGTTCGGCTGGGACATCTCTACCCGCCACTGGCTCTACTACGAAGCCTGGGTCACCGCGGGGATCCTCTTTCTGGCCGCCTGGCTGCTCGTTCGGGGCAGGATCGGGCGAGCCTGGCGCGCCATCCGGGACGGCGAGGTCGCTGCGACGTCGTCGGGCGTGAATCCGGCGCTCTACAAGACGTTCGCGTTTGGCGTCTCGTCCGCCTACGCCGGCGCGGCCGGCGCGTTGTTCGCGATCGAGACTGCGTATGTCAACCCCGACACGTTCCCCGTCAGTCTCTCGATCCTCCTCCTGGCGAGCGCCGTCATCGGCGGCCTCGGTTCGCTTGCAGGCGCTCTCTTTGGCGCGCTCCTCTACGAGTTTCTTCCGATCTACTCACAGGAGCCCCCGATCTTCTCGTTCCACTTCGCGGATCAGGCGCCCTCCGTGGTCTTCGGCGTCTTCCTGATCGTGATCATGCTGCTGCTCCCGGGCGGCGTCGCCGGGCTCCTCCGAACCCTTGCCGGAGCGGTGCGCACGGGCCGGTTCCGCAGAAGATCCGAAACATCGGAGTTGGCGTAAGGCTCAACAGGCCTTACGATTCCGGTTCGTGGTTGCGGTCTACCGGGGCTTCCGCCCCGGTTGTCAAAGGAGAAACGTATGAAGAGAGTTCTTTTGGTGACCCTTGTTTTGGGGGCGGCGCTGACCGTGGCGCTTCCGGGCGCGTTCGCGCGCACCGAGGCGACACAGGCCACGCCGGGGATCACCAGCAAGTCGATCAAGATCGGCGGGACGTTCCCATACAGCGGTCCCGTCTCGTCGTACTCCCCGATCCCGGAGGGGATGAAGACGTACTTCCGGTTCGTCAACGCGCGAAAGGGTCCGGACGGCAAGCGCGGCATCTACGGCCGGAAGATCGACTTCAAGACCTACGACGATGCCTACAACCCGGGGCAGACGGTCCAGCTGACGAACAAGCTCGTCCTCGAGGACAAGGTCTTCGCCGTCGTAGGCAGCCTCGGCACCGAGCAGAACCTCGCGATCCGGCCCTTGCTGAACCAACGGAAGGTGCCGCAGGTTCTGGTCTCGACCGGGGCGAGCTACTGGGGCACCCAGTACAAGCAGTTCCCCTGGACGTCGGGCTGGCAGACGGATTACATCGCCGAGGGCCGCATGTATGCCCGGTGGATCCTGGCGAATGCAGCGCGGCAGAAGATCGCGATCTTCTACCAGAACGACGACTACGGGAAGGACTATCTGAACGGGATCAAGCAGGGCCTCGGCTCGAAGACGAACCTGATCGTCTCCGAGCTCAGCTACGAGGTCACGGACACGAGCTACGCGTCCCAGATCGCTCGGCAGAGGGCGACCAGCGCCGACACCTGGATCCTGGTGACGACGGCGGGGACCCCGACCGTGCGGGCACTTGCGACGGCCAAGCGGCTCGGGTGGAAGCCCGACCAGATCATCATCAACTCGGTGGCCGCGACCGACGGAGTGATGGCGGCGGCAGTCGCGAGCGTCGGTCAGGACTACGTCAACGGGGCGGTCAGCACCGGGTATCTGAAGAACAACACCAACCCGAAGTACAAGAACGACCCGGCGATCAGGTCGTACCGTCGGATCATGTCCAAGTACGCACCGCCAGGCGGGGTCAACATCCGCAACTCGTTCTACTACTACGGGGTCGCGAAGGCGTACGACTTCGTGAAGCTGATGTACGCCGCGGGGAAGAATCCGACCCGGTCGTCGCTGATGGCGGCGACGGCGAAGATGAACTGGGTGAACCCGTACGCCCTCGCCGGTGTCAAGATCAAGACGTCGAAGGCCGACCGCTTCCCGATCGACCAGGGGAAGGTCGTTCGCTACAACAACGGCAGCTGGTCAGAGATCAGCGCGCTCTACAAGGGCCGCTAACGCTTCCATCAGTGGAGAATCAACGGGGCCGGTACGCCGGCCCCGTTGCGTTATGGATCTCACGCTGACCCCCGAACAGGAGCTCATCCGCCGATCGGCGCGCGAGTTCGTCGACAGAGAGGTGGCGCCACACGCGCGCGAGTGGGACCGCGACGAGGCGATGGACCGGGAGATCGTTCCCAAGCTCGCCCAGATCGGGTTCCTCGCAGGCTGGGAGCTCGACACGGTCTCGTACTGCCTCGTCATGGAGGAGCTCGGCCGCGCGGACTCGTCCGTCCGGGGGATCGTCTCCGTCAACGTCGGTCTTGTCGGGAAGACGATCGGCAAGTGGGGCACCGAGGAGCAGAGGCAGGAGTGGCTGCCGCGGCTTGCGTCCGGCGAGGCGCTCGGCTGCTACGCGCTCACCGAGCCCGGCGCGGGGTCCGACCCCGGGAGCATCGTCACCCGGGCCGAGCGCGAAGACGACGGCTGGCGCATCTCCGGCTCGAAGATCTTCATCACGCTCGGGACGTGGGCCGGCCTCGCGCTCGTCTTCGCGAAGACCGGCGACCGCGTCACCTGCTTTCTCGTCCCGACGGACTCACCCGGCTTCTCGGCGCATCCGATCAAAGGCAAGCTCGGCCTGCGGGCCCAGGACACCGGGGAGCTCACGCTCGACGGCGTGCGCGTCCCGGCCGAAAACGTGCTCGCTGGTGAGGGCGACGGCATGAAGGTCGCACTCTCGGCGCTGGACAACGGGCGGATCTCGCTCGCCGCAGGCTGTGTCGGGATCGCCCAGGGGTGTCTCGACGCGTCGCTCGCGTACGCGCGCGAACGGCGGCAGTTCGGGCGCTCGATCGCGTCCTTTCAGCTCGTCCAGGAGCTCCTGGCCGAGATCGCGGTGGAGACCGAGGCCGCGCGGCTCGTCACCTGGAAGGCGGCGCTCGCCGCCGACAGCGGCGAACGGCACACCCTCGAGAGCTCGATCGCCAAGTACTACGCGAGCGAGGCAGCCGTCCGGGCGGCGAATGCCGCGGTGCAGATCCACGGCGGCTACGGGTACATCGACGAATACCCGGTAGGGAAGTACCTCAGAGACGCCCGCGTAACTACCTTGTACGAGGGCACGAGCCAGATCCAGAAGCTGATCATCGGCCGCGCACTAACGGGAGAGAACGCCTTTGCCTGAAGCAGTCATCGTCGCCGCTGCGAGAACGCCTATCGGCCGGGCCCGCAAGGGCTCGCTCGTCGATGCGCGGCCGGACGACCTCGCCGCCTTCGCTGTCGACGCGGCGCTGAAGCAGGTGCCGGAGCTCGACCGCGCGGAGGTCGTGGACGTGATGATCGGCTGCGGGTTCCCGGAGCAGCGGCAGGGGATGAACCTCGCGCGGCGCGTCGCGCTGCTCGCGGGCCTTCCGGCGAGTGTTCCCGGGACGACCGTCAACCGGTTTTGCGCCTCGTCGCTGCAGACGATCCGGATGGCCTTCCACGCGATCAAGGCCGGCGAGGGGGACGCCTTCGTCGCCGGCGGCGTGGAGTCGATCACTCAGGTCGACGGCTATCCCAAGGACGCCGAAGAGCTGCATCCGAAACTCTTCGGACCTGACGCTCCGATCGCCAACGTCTACATCCCCATGGGCCTGACCGCCGAGAACGTGGCCGAGCGGTGGAACGTCTCGCGCGAGGACATGGACCGCTACGCCCAGCGCTCGCAGGAACGCGCCGTAGCGGCGCAGGAGTCCGGGTTCTTCGAGCGGGAGATCGCACCGTGGGACGGCGTCGTCCAGGACGACGGGCCGCGGCCGAGCTCGACGATCGAGAAGCTGGCGGAGCTCGAGCCGGCGTTCAAGCCCGACGGCAAGGTCACGGCCGGTAACTCCTGCCCGCTGAACGACGGCGCCGCCGCGGTCGTCGTGATGAGCGAGACGCGCGCGCGCGAGCTCGGGCTCGAGGGGCGGGCGCGGATCATTGCCTCGGCCGTCTCCGGCGTCGAGCCGGAGATCATGGGCGTGGGC
>DATGDB010000063.1:0-6333 GCA_035311205.1 Gaiellaceae bacterium
GGCGCGGTCATCTACATCGGCACACGAATGGCGCACCGCCAAGCTGTCCTCGGGCGGGTCCTGCCGCCGGAGCCCGACCTCGTTCCCGCCGTGGAGGGCGTCTACGAGCGGCTGCTCGTGCCGATGAAGCTCGGCCCGATCGGCGAGGAGGTTCTCGCGACGGCGATCAAGCTCGCCGAGGAGCGCGGGTCGACGGTGAGCGCGCTGCATGTCATCGCCGTCCCGATGGACAAGCCGCTCGAGGCAGAGATGCTCGAAGCAGAGGAGCGCGCCGAGGCGTCGCTCGCTGAGGCCAAGCTCCTGGCCGCGGAGCACGACGTCACGGTGGAGGGGAAGATCGTCCGCGCGCGCTCGATCGGAGAGGCGATCGTCGACGAGGCCCGGGCCTCCGACGTCGACCTGATCATCATGGGCTCCTCGCCGCGCTGGCGCCGCCAGTCCCGTTTCTTCAGTCCGACGGTCGACCGCGTCCTCCGGCACGCGCCGTGCGAAGTGATGGTCATCGCCTATCCGCAGGGGGTCCTGGAAGAGGCGATGGAGGAAGCGGTATCGACGCCGTAACTCGCTAACCTGCGGAGCGTGAAAGTACTCGTCATCGGCTGCGGTCGGGTGGGGTCGTCCGTTGCTCTGGAGCTCGATCGCTTCGGCTGGGAGGTGACCGCCGTCGACGAGAATGAGGATGCCCTCCAGCGGCTCGGAGAGAACTGGTCAGGCGGTTTCGTCGTAGGGCACGGCATGGACATGGAGGTGCTCAGAGCAGCGGGCATCGAGGAGGCCGACGCCGTCGTCGTCTCCACCGACGGCGACAACACGAACCTCGTGATCGGCCAGGTGGCGCAGAAGCGCTTCAACATCGAGATGACCGTGATCCGCGTCCTGGACCCGGCCCGGGCGACCCTCTATAGCGAGATGGGCCTCTGGACGGTCTGTCCGACGCAAACGGCGATCAAGACCCTGACCGAGGCTGTCGTCTCGTCCGAGAAGAGCCCGACCGGAACGGCGAGCTGATGTACATCCTCATCGCAGGCGGCGGCAAGGTCGGCGCGAACCTCACGCGAAGCGTGCTCGACCTCGGCCATGAGGTGACGCTGATCGAGCAGCGGCGCGAGCGCTTCGAGACCCTCGAGGAGGAGTTCGAGCACCGGGTCCAGGTCGGCGACGCGACGGAGCTCTTCGTCCTTGAGCGCGCCGGGATCGCCCGCCCGCCGGACCTCGTCGTGGCAGTCACCGGCGACGACGAGGACAACATGATCATCTGCCAGATCGCCCGCGACAAGTTCGGGGTCGCGAAAGTCATCGCGCGCGTCAACGATCCACGCAACCAGGAGCACTTCGACCTGCTAGGCGTCACCCCGACGGTCTCGGCGACCTCGATTATCCTCGCGATGATCGAGCACGAGGTGCCCGCCCACGGGCTCATCCACCTCCTCCAGCTGCGGAAGGAGAACCTCGAGATCGTGGAGGTGCAGCTCGACAAGGACTCGCCGTGCGTCGGCAAGCTCGTCGAGCGCCTGCAGCTGCCGACCGGCTCGCGCCTGATCACGGTCATGCGCGAGGGTGAGGCCCAAATGGCCGACGGCGAGACGCGGCTGGAGGCCGGCGACCAGATCCTCGCGGTCCTCGAGCCGGGCAAGGAAGAGGAACTGCGGCGAGCGCTGCTCAAGCAACGTTGAGAACGCGGCTCCTCTGCCTGCTCGCCCTCCCGGCGGCCCTGGCTGCTTGCGGCGGCGATTCCACGGACTCGGCTCCCGCAGCGCCTGCCGGCTACCGGTTCGTGCAAGTCGCGTCGGGGCTCGACTCGCCGGTGCACGTCACCACGCCTCCCGGGGTGACGAATCGCCTCTACGTCACGGAACAGACCGGCCGGATCCGGATCGTCCAGAACGGACGCATCACCGGCACGCTCCTCGACGTTCGCTCGCAGATCGTCTGCTGCGGGGAGCAGGGCCTGCTCTCGGTGGCGTTCCATCCGCGCTACGCGAAGAACCGGCGCTACTTCGTCTACTACACGGCTCCGGCCAACCGCGTCGTGGAGTACCGGGGCTCGCGCCGTGTGAGGACGCTCCTCAACCTCGCCGACCCGTACTCGAACCACAACGGCGGGCAGCTCATGTTCGGCCCGGACGGCCGGCTGTACGTGGGGACCGGGGACGGGGGCTCAGGCGGTGACCCCGAGAACCGCGCTCAGAACCTCGGGTCCCGATTCGGCAAGCTCCTCGCGATCAACGTCGACCGCCGCGGTGCGCGCTGGCAGACGGTCGGCTACGGCCTCCGCAACCCGTGGCGGTTCTCGTTCGACCGCCGGACGGGCGATCTCTACATCGGCGATGTCGGCCAGAACTCCTGGGAAGAGGTCGACTTCACCCCCCGCCGCAGCCCCGGCCTCGAGAACTACGGCTGGGACGTCTACGAAGGACGAGCCCAATACGAAAACAAGCAGCCCAATCCGGCGGGGCGACTCGTCTTTCCCATCGCCGTCTACTCGCTGAACGGGGACCCCTGCGCGGTCACCGGGGGCTTCGTCTACCGCGGCAGCGCCGTCCCGGCAGCGCGCGGCCGTTACTTCTACGGAGACAACTGCAGCGGCGAGATCTGGTCGCTCCGCGTCGTTGGCGGGCGCGCGCGAAGCGCCCGCAAGGAGTCGTTCCGGCTCCCGGGCCTTTCCTCATTCGGCCAGGACGGGAAAGGCGAGCTCTACGCCGTCACGCTCGGCGGCCAGGTCTACCGGCTCGCGCGCGGCTAACCCGCGCGGCGGCGCCTGACCCGTGGACCTTGCTGGCCAAGGGCCCGAGGCACCGCTTGCGGTGCCGTTGAGAGGCCGTGCCGGCTTTGCCGGTGCGGCCGCTTAACCCGCTCTGCGTCGGCGCACGTGTGGGCCCTGCTGGCCAAGGGCTGCATACGCCAGGGCTTGAAGCGATTCGTTCAGGAGCGCCAGTTCGCGGACGATCGGCGCGAGGTTCTCTCCGCTGTCGAGTCGCCGGTTCAAACCGCGCACCTCCGCCGTCAGGCTGTCAAGCCGTTCCAGGAGCGCGTCGAGCTGACGGTCGCCGACATCCTTGGGCCGATCCATCGCCCCGGATGCTAGCGAGCGAGTCGGCCGAGCCCGTCGCGAGAGCTGACGACCACGGCGCCGGGCCCAAGCCGCTCCAGCAGCCGCTCAAGCGCGCCCGCGCCGCTCTCCACGAAATCGACCCGACGTGCTGCTCCGAGCTGCGAAAGGGCCACCCGAGCCAGCGGTTCCGGCGCGTCGGTGAAGACGCCGAGGGTTGCACCGGCGCTCTGCAGCTCGCGCAGGCGCGCGCTGATCTCCGCGTCCGGGCGAAGGTAGACGGGCGCGCGGTCCTCGGCGAACCGCTCCAGCGCGCCCCTCCAGTCGCCGACCCCGCGATCGGCCCAGCGGTCGAGCTCCTCGGCGGCTCGCCCCCGGTCCGCAGGGAGGGCATCGACATCGAGCTCGGCGATCGAGCGAAACCGTCGCGCGGCGTCGGCGAGCCAGTCGGCCCAAAGCGGGTGCGTGTCGCCCAGCACGTCGAGTTCGAGCGCGACGTTCAGAGCCACCAGCGCCCCATCAGGACGCCGACGACGACGCCGAGCGCGTCGATCGCGACGTCGACCGGCGCTCCGACGCGGCCCGAGATGAAGTGCTGGTGAAGCTCGTCGGTGACGGCGTAGGCGATCCCCAGCGCGACAGCGAGGTACTGGCGTCCGAGCGCCCTGAGGAGCAGTAAGCCGAGCAAGGCGTACTCCGCCCCATGGGCGAGCTTCCGCATGAGGAGATCCCAGCCGCCGAGGCCGGTGCCGAGATCCGGCACCGACGAGAGCGCGAAGATCACCGCCGCCCACGCGACGACCGGCAGCCAGAGCGAGACGACGCGCGGCACGGCGCGCCATAATAGGCTGCAGACAAGAGGCGAGCGGTGAGGGAATCCGGTGCAAATCCGGGACGGTC
Source organism: Gaiellaceae bacterium (assembly GCA_035311205.1). Taxonomy (GTDB): domain Bacteria; phylum Actinomycetota; class Thermoleophilia; order Gaiellales; family Gaiellaceae; genus JACDAN01. The sequence goes on from DATGDB010000063.1 coordinate 3,950, forward strand.
CCGCCGCTGTGAGGGGAGACGCTCTCCGCCGGAATGCCACTGGCCTGCGGGCCGGGAAGGCGGTGAGGGAGGGAGCCCCGAGTCAGAAGACCTGCCGCCCGCCTGGCATCCGAACCCCTCGCGGAAGGAGGATTCGTGCGGAGAACGCTCCTCACACTCGTAGCACTCGTCGCGCTGAGCTCAGTCGTGACCTCGTCGGCGCTGGCAGCCTCGGTCACGGTCCGGGTCGAAGGAAGGACGCAGACGATCTTCGGATCGCTCGAGAAGCGCTTCGAGGGCGGCTCGAACGCGCTCCAGGCGCTCGACGCCGCCAGCCTGCGCGGCGAGTTCTACTACCACGTCGCGCTGACCGGCTTCGGCCCCTACGTCGATCAGGTCGGCCGGTACGCGGCCGGCGGCTCGAACGGCTGGGCGTTCAAGGTAAACGGCGAATCCCCGCCCGTCGGAGGCGACAAGGTGCAGCTTCGCCCGGGTGATCGCGTGCTCTGGTACTGGGCGGCGTTCGGCCCGGCCGGCGGGCCACCGACGCTGCTGCTGACCCGCACGGGCCGGAATTGCTACCGAGTCGTTTCCGAGAACGATGCCGGCAAGGACAGTGCGGCCTCGGGCGCCGTCCTCACCGCCGACGGCCGCCGAGCCCGCACGCGCGCGGGGCGAGGCTGCATCGGCCCGCACAAGGGCCTCGTCCGGGCGACGATGACGGGCGCCGTTCGCTCGAACGCTCTGCGTTGACCCTCGGCCGGCTTGCAGCTCTCCTCCTCGCGCTCGCGGTCCTCGCCGGTTGCGGGGAGGAGCAAGCCGGTGAAGGCCGGGCGACTCTGTGGATAACGCGCGACCGGGGAGCGGACGTCATCAAGACAGCCGAGGTTCCGGCCGGCATCAGCGCGATGGAGGCGCTGCGGCGCGAGACCGACGTCGATACGCGCTACGGAGGACGGTTCGTCCAGGGGATCGACGGAATCAAGGGCAGCGTGAGCGAGCAGCGCGACTGGTTCTACTTCGTGAACGGCTACGAGGCGGACATCGGCGCCGCCGACTACCGGCTCCATGCCGGCGATGTGGTGTGGTTCGACTACCGCCCCTGGGCGGAGGAGATGCGGGTGCCGATCGCCGTCGGCGCGTTCCCGGAGCCGTTCGTCCACGGCTACGACGGGAAGCGACGCTCCGCGGTCGTCGTCTCCCGCCCGGGCCCGCTCGCCCGGCGTATCGCCGGTCTCGTCCGAGGTCGCGTGAACGGCCCTCGCGAGGGCGCCAACGTTCTCGTGCTCGTTGCCGGCTCGGCGCTGAATGCACGGCTCTCGGGGGATGCCGGCGACCCCGTCACCTTCTACGTGGGCCGGAAGATCGCCGGGCGGCTCGTGCATGACCCCGCCTTCGCGCGCTTCCGGTACTCGATCCCATGAGCTCGGTTCCGGCGCTGGCTGTCCTTGCCTGCCTCGCCGCCGCGGCGCTGCTCGCCGACCGCACGATCACCGTCGCGGCGATCACGGTGCTGCTGCTCGTCGTCTGCCTGCGGGCACCGCGGCGACGCCGCTGGCCGTATCTCGTCGGCACGCTCGTGTCCGCTCTGTTTCTGTTCCTGCTCAGCCCGCTGCTCGGGAGCTACGGCGGGGTCGTCCTCTGGGACGGTCCCTCGGTGCCCGTCCTCGGCCGGCTCGACGTCACCGACGAAGAGCTGCGGATCGCGCTGTTCCAGGCCCTGCGGCTGGCGGCCGTCGGGCTTGCGTTCGCGGCCTACGCGCTTCTGCTCGATCACGACCGGCTGCTTCAGGCCGCCGGAAAGCTCAGGCACTCGGTGCTCGCAGTGGCGCTCGCGACGCGGCTCGTGCCGTCGCTGGAGCGCGATGCCGCCGGACTGGTCGAGGCGCTGCGCGGCCGGTCCGTCGTCGTCGAGGGGCTCCGGGGTCGCGCGCGACTCCTGTCGCCGCTCCTGGCGGGCTCGCTCGAGCGTTCGCTCAACCTGGCGGAGTCGATGGAGGCTCGGGGCTTCGGGCGGCCCGGGCGGACGCGCGTGCCGCAGCCGCGATGGACCGGTCTGGAGCGAGCTGCGGTGCTCTGTGGGCTCCTCCTCGTCCTGGGAGCTGTGTTGTGGCTCTAGCGCGGGCCCGGGAGCTGACGTACCGCTACCCGGGGGCGGACCGGCCGGCGCTCGGCTCGGTGTCACTCGACCTTCATCCCGGCGAGGTCGTCTGCCTCCTCGGCCCTTCCGGTGGAGGCAAGTCGACGCTCCTGCGCGCGCTCGCCGGCCTCGTCCCGCACTTCCACGGCGGCGTGCTCTCAGGGAGCATCGAGGTCGCCGGGATCGACACGCGGCGCACCCGGCCGGCCCAGCTTGCCGGAACGGTCGCCAGTGTCTTCCAGGATCCGGAGGACCAGGTCGTCCT